>NZ_JACVYG010000015.1:0-176540 GCF_014712245.1 Streptomyces sp. 5-10 | reverse complement strand
CCGTGCGGCCCCGGCGCCGGGCTGCGCGGCCCCGGCGTCCGCCGCCGCGTCCGACGGCCAGACCGAGCCGCCGCACAGCCGGGCGAGACGCCGCGCGAAGGACGCCGCCAGCAGCTCGGCGCGCTCCACTCCGGTGGCGGCCCTGGCCTCGGTCCACCACACGGGCACGCCGGTGTCCTGGGCCTCGGGGCCCAGCAGCCGCGCCGCCTCGCCCGCGACCCGCACCAGCAGCGGCGCCTCCACGGACACCAGCGGGCGGCCCGCCTCGTCGCACAGCTGGATCACCGCGCCCTCGCCGGCCGAGCGCACGTCGAGCTCGGGGCCCCCGGCGAACAGCCCGGCGACGAGGCTCCAGACATCGGGCATCCGCTCGGTGAGCGCGATCACGTCCTTGGTCATCAGCCGTCCTCCTCCGGGTGCCGCTCCTGCTCCACCCATCCCGTCTGGACCAGGCGGTCGGGCTCACCGCGCCGGACCAGCAGCCCGCGCCCGGGCGGCTGTGCGGACGCGTAGACGCCCGGGAACAGCTGGCCCTCCATCCGGTCGCCCGCCATCACCAGGGCCGATGTGCCGCTCTCCCGCAAGGTCATCAGGAACGGCTCGTACAGGGCCCGGGAGCTGCCCGCCACCCGCCGGGCGACCACGAAGTGCAGCCCGATGTCCGGCGCGTGCGGCACATACGGCAGGAAGGGCTGAAGCGGCTGCTGTCCCGCGGTGGTGAGGATGTCGTAGTCGTCGACGAGGATCACGATGCGGGGTCCGTCGTACGCCGGGCCCGCCGAGGGCGGCGGGGTCCCGGCGGTCTCGTCCGGCATGCGCTTGGCCAGCTCGCCCGCGATGCCTGCGGCGAGCCCCTCGCAGATCCGGGCGTTGTACGCGTAGCCGCCCTGGTACGCCTCGGGCACCACCTCGCGCAGCCCGCGCCGCGGATCCATGATCCCGAAGACCAGCTCCTCGTCGGAGTACCGCGCGGCCAGGCCGTCGGCGATCAGCCGCAGCAGATTGGTCTTGCCGCACTCGTTGTCCCCGAGGATCAGCAGGTGCTGGTCGCGGTCGAACAGGTCGAGCAGCACGGGTGCGAGCGCGGTCTGGTCGACCCCGATCGGCACCCGGCGCGGCTGGGACGTGGCCGACGGCAGCGACCGGGCGGGCAGCCGCGCGGGCAGCACCCGCACCCGCTGCGCCGTCTCCCCGGGCCAGGCCGCGCCGATGGACCGGGCCGTCTGCTCGACGGCCGCGCCCAGATCGGCGGTGGAAGCGTGGCCGTCCAGGCGCGGGAGGGCGGTCTGCGCGAACAGCTTGCGGTCGGTCAGGGCGCGCCCGGCGTCGTCGGGGGTGAGGGTTTCGGCGAGCCTGCGGTCGACGCTGCTGTCGCCCGGGTCGTTCAGCCGCAGCTCGATATGGGTGCCGAAGGTGGACTGGTGGCCGATGCGCACGTCGTTCCAGCGCAGCATCGCGGCCACGACGTGGATGCCGTACCCGCCGCCGCGCTTGAGCAGGTCGCCCACGGCGTCGTCCAGGGCCTCGAAGTCGTCGCGCAGCGCCCCGAACCCGTCGATGAGCAGCACGATGTCGGTGGACGCCAACTCGGGCAGGGATCCGGCGGCGCGGAGGGCGCGCAGCCCCTCCATCGAGTCGATGCCGTGCTCGCGGAAGAGCTCCTCGCGGGCGTCCAGCATGCCGCGCACCTCCTCGACCGTGCGGGTGGCCCGCTCCCGGTCGGCCCGCCCGGCGACGCCGCCGACGTGCGGCAGCGCGGCGAGCGCCTGCAGACCCCCGCCGACCAGGTCGAGACCGTAGATCCCGACCTCGCGCGGGGTGTGGGTGAGGGCGAGGGAGAGCGCGAGGGAGCGCAGCAGCGTGGTCTTGCCGGACTGCGGGCCGCCGATCACCGCTGCGTGGCCGCCGGCGAGGGTGAGGTCGAGGACCCACTGCCCCTGCCACTGCCGCCCCGGGTCGTCCAGCAGCCCCAGCGGCACCCGCATCGTCCCCGGGCGCCGGGCGAACTGCATGCCCCGGGCCGCGTCGACCTCCACGGGCCCCGCCGCGGCGTCCAGCGTGAGTGCGGCGGGCAGCGGCGGCAGCCAGATGCGGCGCACCGGGTCGGCGGCGCCCCTGATCCGGTCGACCATCACGGACATCACGGTCGGCCCGGGGTCCCGGGTGCGCTTGCCCGCGCCGGGCGCGTCGTCCTCGGCCGGCGCGGAGTCCTCCGGCCCGGCGAGCGTGTTGTACGCGGGGTACGGGTGGATGGCGGGCCCGGTGTCCTCCACGGTGCGCGGCGCGGGGCCCCGGTACGGGCCGGAGACGTACCCGGCCTTGAACCGCTCGTACGCCGTGGTGTCCACCTTGAGGTAGCCGAAGCCGGGCAGCGGCGGCAGGTGGAAGGCGTCGGTGGTGTCCAGGACGGTGCGGCTCTCGTCGGCGGAGAAGGTGCGCAGGCCCAGCCGGTAGGAGAGGTAGGTGTCCAGGCCCTTGAGCTTGCCGCCCTCGATGCGCTGGCTGGACAGCAGCAGATGGACGCCGATGCTGCGGCCGATGCGGCCGATGGACAGGAACAGATCGATGAAGTCGGGCTTGGCGGTGATGAGTTCGCCGAACTCGTCGATGACCACGAAGAGATGCGGCAGCGGCTCCAGGTCGGGCCTCGTCGTCTCGCGCACCGCCGCGTAACTCGAGATGTCGGCGACGTCGCCCGCGTCCTTGAGCACCTGCTGACGGCGCTTGACCTCGCCCGCGAGGCTGGTGTGCACCCGCTCCACGAGCCCGGCCTGGTTCTCCAGGTTGGTGATGACGCCGGCCACGTGCGGCAGCCCGTCGAACGGGGCGAAGGTCGCGCCGCCCTTGTAGTCGACCAGCACCAGCGCCAGGTCCTGTGGCGGATGGCCGGCCACCAGGGCGAGGACGAGGGTGCGCAGCAGCTCGCTCTTGCCGGAGCCGGTGGCGCCGACGCACAGCCCGTGCGGGCCCATGCCCAGTTCGGCGGATTCCTTCAGGTCGAGCAGCACCGGCTCGTGGGCGTCGTTGACGCCGATGGGCACCCGCAGGAAGGAGCGCTCGCCGCGGGGTGCCCAGGCACGGGCCAGGTCCAGGGCGCCGGGGTCGTCGACGCCCAGCAGCCGAGGGAAGTCGACGGGTCCGGACAGCGGGGCGTCCACGAGGGATTCGGCCGACAGCCGCAGCGGGGCCAGCATCCGGACCAGCCCCTCGGCCCCGGCGGCGGTGACGTCGTCCACGGTGCCGTGGGCGCCCGTCGGCCGCGCGCCGCGCAGGTCCTCCACGACCACCTCGTCCTCGCCGACGGTGATGCGGATCGCCACCTCGCCCGGCTCCTGTACCCGCTCGGCGACCAGGTGGAGCACGGTGACGCCCATCTCGCGGTGGGCCACGGCCTCGTCGGGGCGCGGCAGCTCCCGTGCCTCCTCACCGTGGTCATCGCTGATGACGAGCAGCCGGCCGGTGAGCCCGAGCGCGTCGGCCCCGGACAGGCCGCGCCGCACCTCGGCCGCGTAGGCGGCGCGCTGCCGGAGGTCGCGGCCGAGCAGCCGGGCGAGCTGGGGCAGGTCGGGGGCGATCCGGCGGGCGGCGACCGGCCCGTCGCGCTCCTCGGCGTCCAGCAGGTGCGGCAGCCACTTGAGCCAGGCCCAGTCCCGCTCGACCCGGTCGCCGGGGGCGGCGAGCGCCAGGGCCACGTCGTCGGGGGCGTGGGCGGCGGCGGTCTGGACGAGCAGCGCCCGCACCACCCGCAGCACCGCGTCCCGCTCCCCCACCACGCTGACGTTGCCCACGCGGTCCAGCGGCACGGTCAGCGGCAGATCGCTGACCAGTGCGTAGCGCCCGACCAGGGCGCCCGCCTCGTTGAGCATGAACGGGTCGGGCGGGGTGAGCACACTGCCCGACTGGCGGGCCACGGTCAGCGGCCGCAGCGGCATCTCTCCGGTGCCGATCCGCACCCGCAGGAAGTCCGGGTCGGTGCGGCGCCGCTCCCACAGCCGGGCCGGGTCGCGCACCACGTCGTACAGGGCCTGCGGCGGCGGGTCGAGCACCCGCGCGGTGGCGCGCCAGGCCCGCTCCTCGGCGCCCAACTCCTCGCGCAGCTCCTCCAGATACTCCAGATACCGCTCGCGCTGCCGGCGGCGGGTGCGCTGCGCGCGGCCGCGCTGGGAGAACAGCAGCACCAGGGCGCCGACGACGGTGACCACGAGGACGAGGGCGCCGATGGCCGCGAACTGGCCGCTGCGCAGCACGGTCATCATGACGACCGAACTCATCACCCCGGCGATCGGCAGCAGCGACATGGCGGCCCCCGCCGCCTTGCCCTCGGGGAGGTTGGGCGGGGCCTCGATGGTGCGCGGCTCGGGCTCGGGCAGCGGGCGGATGGTGCGGGCGGGCCGGTGCACCAGGTGGCTTGTCATCGCCGTCCTCCTCCGTGTCCTCCCCCGTGTCCTCCTCTGTCGCGCACGGCGCGGTCCAGGAGTGCGGCGGCCAGGCGGCCCGCGGCCAGCCGGGTGCCGTGGGCGAGCAACCCGGTGCGGATGGCGCCGCCCGCGGCCAGATGGCGGTCGTACGGGATGGCCATCACCTCGACCCCGCTCTCGGCGAGGTGGGCGCGGGCCACGTCGAGGTCGAGCGCGGTGTCGGGCGAGGACTCGGTGAGGGCGACCACCGTGCCGGGCAGCATGGGCCGCGGCACCGCCGCCATCCAGTCCAGGACGGTGCGGGTGCTCGCCACGCCCTCCAGGGTGGCGGGCGCCACCAGCACCCTGGCCTGCACGGTGTCCAGGGCCGTGCGCGCCAGCTCCCCCGGCAGCGTCTCGCAGTCGACGACGGTGACACCGAAGTAGCGGCGCAGCGCCATGGTCACGGTGCGGTAGGCCCGGATGTCCAGCGGAGTGCCGATGCGGCCCTGGCTGCCGGGCAGCAGCCAGCCGCCCTCGGGCAGCTGGACCAGATAGCCGGTGACCTCCGCGAACTGCATCGAGGGGGATACGACTCGGGCCACGTCCGCGCATGTCCAGCGGACCGACTCGGCGCCGAGCCGGATGGGCAGGCTGCCCAGCGCCGGGTCGGCCTCCACGACGAGGACCGGGTCCTGGCGGTAGTGCGCGAAGGTGAGGTTGAGCAGCGCCGCGACGGTGGTCTTGCCCGCGCCGCCCCGGATGCTGCTCACCGCGATCTGCCGCCCGGTGGTGACCGGTTGCTGCAGCGCCCGGGCGACCTCGGTGGCCTCCTCCACCTCACGCGAGGCAGACGCGGCGACCAGCCGCCGCAGGGTCCGCCCGGCGCGGCGAGTGACCGGGTCCCCGCTGCGCGGCCTGCCCTGGGCGAGGGCGAGCCGAGGGTCGACGGGAGGCACGGGGGTGGGGGCGGGCAGGTGCTGGGGGCGCGCCTGGGGACGCCGGTCGGCGGGGGCGTCGGGACGGCGGTCGGCGGGGGCGGGGGCGGGGGCGTCGGGACGGCGGTCGGCGGGGGCGGGGGCGGGGGCGTCGGGACGGCGGTCGGCGGGGGTGGGGGGCGCGGCGGGCGCGGGATCATCCGGGCCCGTCGCCCCGTTCACCCGCCGTGGGGCGGGGGCGGGGTGAGCCTCGGTGGCTCCCGAACCGCCGGGCGCCTCCCCGGCCCCAGCCCCGGCCCCAACCGCGGAAGCGCCCGAAGCCATCAGAGCGCCCAGGGCCTTGTAGCCCTCCGACTCCTTGGAGCCATGCGGACCCCCGACCGCCTCGGGTGCCTCATAACCGCTCTTCCCGACATCCGCGGCCCCGGCGGTCCCGGAGGGCCCGGGGCTCTTGGAGACAGGCGTGTTCCGCAACTGGTGGAGCACATCGCTCTGCCAATCCCCTGCGCCCATGACGCCTCCCCTCGGCTCGGATACGGACAACGGTCGACTACGGCTACGGCAACACCAACGGCAACGGCCGGGAACCGGCGCTAGAACGCGTCCAGCAATCGCCCGTACACCCCGAACACCCCGACCACCAGCGGAAACAGCACGATGACGCCAACCGTCTCGACCAGGTCCACGATCCGCCTGAGCCGGACGCGGACATGCTCGGGCGGCCGTACGGTCAGCACGCCGAGCGGCAGCAGCGCGGCGACGGCGAGCGCGGCCAGCGGCCCGTACGGTCGGCCGTCGGTGGTGTCGAGCCAGAGCACCGCCAGACGTACCAGCAGCACCAGGGCCGCGGCGAGCAGCGCCACCACCTCGGCCACCAGCGGGTACGCCCGCGACCGGGACAGCAGGACGACCGCGAGCACCGCGGTGAGCGGCACCGTCCACGCGGAGGCGTCACCGACGGCGAGCAGCCCAGCGGCGGTGGCGGACACCGCGGTGACGAGCGTGGCGAACACCAGCCCCCGGTGGGTGGCGGCGAGCGCGGTCGCCACCTCGTGCCGGCTGACCGACGCCCCGCCCGAGCGCCGGTCGTCAAGACCGGTGAGCCCGGCTGCGGTCAGTGCCAGGCGCGGCAGAAGGCCGAGCGCCACCACGGACACCACGGCGAGCACCGCACCCGACCGGGCCTGCTGGGCGTCGGTGTGGGCGCCGTCCTGCAGCGCGGTGACGACCTCCCACAGCCCGCCGGTGACGACGACGGCCCCGGCGCCGATGTACGCGCCCCGTCCGACCGTGGCCGAGGCCCCGAGCAGCAGCAGCGTCACCACGACGGCCCCCGCCACCCCGGCGAGCCGCGCCGCGCCGCCCCAGCCGTGGGCGTCCGCGGCCGTCCAGGCGGCGAGCACGCCGAGGGCGCCGCCGGTGAGCATGAGGGTGGCGCCGAGGTCCCGGTTGCGCAGCCGGGCGGCCGCGGCCCCGGTCAGCGCCGTGGCCGCGGCCGCCACGGCAAGGGCGGTGGCCACGCCGGAGTCGGGGAGGCCGCGCCGCGCCAGCAGCCCGACGGCCAGCGCCAGCGCGAGGGTGGCCGCGCTCGCGGTCCACTGCCGCGCCGCGGCCGACCACCGCCATGCCCGGAGGTCCAGGTCCTCGGCCACCTCGTCGGTGACGTCGTGCACCACCGGCGCCGCGGGAACGTCCCGCTCCCGTACCAGCCGCAGCACCGCACCGTCCGGCACCGCCGCGGACGTGAGCGTGGCGTCCTGCGGCAGGACGACCCCCTCGGCGGTGACCAGATGCCGCAGCGTCGGCCGGTCCCCCACCTGGTCGTCGACCAGCCGCAGCACATCCGGCAGCAGCCGGCCGACCGGCTCGTCGGCGGGCAGCACGATGTCCACCCGCCGCCGCTCCCCGACCAGCGTGACCCGGCTCAACTCGGCGCGCCGCGCCTGCTTCGCCACCCCCACGATTCCCCCCCCGTTGGGCCCTACCGGGCCGTGTCCGTCGCGGCGGTGGACGAAGGCGTCAGCACGCCCGGCCCGGACCCGCCCTGCTTGCCGATGGTGTCGGAGATGAACGACCACCCCACGCACCCGGCACACAGCACCGCCGCGATCACGATGCCCGCGAACACCTTCCCCAGATTCTCATCCACCGACCGCCGCCCCCGCTGCGCGCCGAACAACAAGGCGTCCCGAATCCGCCGCCGGCGAACCGCCACCGACTCCAGCAGCTGACTGTCGTAGTCCCGTGCCATCAGTTCTCACGCCCGGCCAGTTCGCGCAGGGTGGCAAGGTCCGGGGCGGTGGCGCGGGAAGCCAGGTCCACACGGCCGGCCTGGGTGTCGGCCGGCTCGCGGGCGAACTCGGCGAGGGCCTGCGAGGGCGCGAGCCCGCTTTCCTTGGCCCGCCGCAGCCGCTCCAGCCACCGCAGGCCCGCGTGATAACCGGCGTCCTCGGCGGCGTCGCGGGGCTCATAACTGGCGGCCCCTTCGGCGTCCGAGGCCCATAGATAGCCGAGGATGCCCCCGCGCTCACTGGTGACCGGGGCATATTCGACCTCCCCCTTGGCGGTCCTGGCATAATCGTCCCCACCGAACCCCGTGTTGTGGTGGAAAATGCGGTTCCGGTAGGGGATTTCAAAACTGCCCCACACATCGGATGCCGAGCCGTCGTCGTCGAAATAATTGTCGACGCCGGTCTCGGTCGGTTTTCCGAACCAGGTGGGATCGTCGGGATCGGTGTCATCGCCGATGAGCTCGGAGATTTCCCGCAGAGCCGCGGCGAGGCGCGGATAGTTCGCGGCGTGCACGGCTTCCTGCGGCCGACCGCGCAGATCGTACGGCATCCACGCATCGGAGTACGTCGTCAGGCGTGCCGTGTAATAACCGAGGAGCATTGACGCACCGAATGTGAGCAGCCGCTCCTCGCGGTGCTCGGTGCCGTCCGCCCCCAGCCATACGCCCGGGCACCTGATGTTCGCCTCCACTGCGCCGGGCTTGCCGGAGCGCAGCCCGCGCCGCACCAGGCGGACCAGGTCGCTTCCGTCCGACTCGGTCACCTCGAATTCGCCGCTGAAGAGGGAGTTCTCCGGATGGCCCGACTCCGAGACAGAGACGCGGACCCTTGGGTTGCCGACGGCGAGCCGGTGGCTCGCCAGCACCGAGAACGCGTCCAGCACACCGGTGACGGTCCGCTCGACAGCGTCCCCGGCGTCGTCCTCATTCCCCCACGTCCAGCGGGCGACGGGCGTTGACGCGATCACGGCGCTCCTCCAGGATCAGGAACGAACTTTCCACCGGGGGGAATCATCAGGGTGCCGTCCTCGACTCGAATGATGAACTGCACGTTGGTTTCGCCATACACCTCGTTCAGCCGCCGGGCCATGTCCTTGGCTTGCAGATCCGCCAGAGTGCCCTTCGTGTCGAGCACGAATGTCTGCACATCGGCATGCGAAAGGGTCAACTGGTGTATGTTCGCGAAGATCGATTTCATCAGCTTCTTGGGGTTCGTGAGGGTCTTGAACTGGTACCCGTAGGCCGTGCCCCTGTGATCGTAGGCCAGCACGTCCAGGTCCGCCCCATCCTCCAACCGGACGCCGGGCTTGATCTCGAAGCCGGCCTCCTTGACCTCGAATTTGATGTCGTCGATCCCACTGGCGTGCAACCGGTTGGCGAGGCGGAGCTGATCCGCCACACCCTTGATGTCCGGCTTGGCCAAGCTGGAGACCATTCCGTGGTAGCCGTAGGCGTGGTTGAACCGGCCCGAGGCGATGGTGTCGGCGATCTCCTGGCCCTGCGGATGACGGGTGAGGTTGTCCAGCAATTTGTTCAGGTCGTCCCGCTTGACCTTCGAACCGCGCAGTTGTTCGCGGATCAGCCGCTCGGTCTCGCCCCCGCGGTCGAACGGCCGGGGCTCCTCGGGGGGAAGCCCGTCGTGGCCACCTGGGCCACCCGGGTCGTGGGGGCCACCAGGACCACCCGGACCGCCCGGGTCGTGGGGGCCGCCAGGACCACCACCACCGCCGCCCGGGCCGTCACCGCCACCCGGGGCGGCGGGGTCGTGGGTGGGGGTTCCGGTGTCGTGGGTGGTGGGGTGGGAGCCGCCGCTCGTGGTGGGGGTGTGCTTCTCGGGCGGGTCGTTCGGCGGGTCGTTCGGTGGATCGTTCGGGCCGTCGTCGCTCGCGCGGGGGCCCAGGTCGTCGGGGGCGCGGCCCACCTCGTGGCCGGGGGCGCCCACATGGGCGAGCTCCCGCTGCCGGGGGCGCTGGGCCCCGTCCAGCGCCTGCCGGTCGGCGGCGGACAGCTCGTGCACCGGGTGGTGCACGGTGCCGTCGGGGAGTTCGAGGGCGCCGTTCTTGTGCAGGACGCTGCCGTCGGGAAGTCGGACAGTGTCATCCGGGCGGAAGACCGTGCCGTCGGGCAGTTTGAGCGAGCCGTCCGGCAGCCGCACACCGCTCCCGGCGCGCAGGTTCTTCAGGTGGCTCACCAGGTCGCCGACCTTGAGCTTGGACAGCCCGATGCCCGCGCCCTTGACGACATAGGTCATCGGGTCCACGACCTTGCCGACCTTCCCCGCCGCGCTGAGCGTCCGCGCGACGGCGCCCGACTTGGCGGCGGACCCCGCGCCGTCCGTGGCGATCGCCGTGAGCACGTTGAAGGTGACCCCGCCCGCCGCGCGGGCCGGGTTCTTGCCCCACTCGTCCCATGCCACCATCGCCTTACCGGCGTTGATCATGGTGTGTTTGGTGCTCTTGAGGAACCCCGGCAGCATGGAGTCGGGCGTCGCGAACCACCCCGGCACCAGCGTGTTCAGCGACAGGCCCACGGCCAGCTTGCCGAGGTTCGCCCAGGAGTTCTTGAAGGCGTCCCAGCCGTCGACGCCGACCATGGTGCCCAGCCCCCGGATGGTGCCCCAGACGCCGTCGACGATGAAGCCGTCCCAGACGAAGCTCTTGATCCAGTGGTCGAACTCGTACCAGTGGTGTGTCTCCGACTCCTGGGTGCCCCAGGGCGTCTTCTCCGCGTGCTGGAAGACGTCCGCCGTGTAGCCGTACATCCCCGGCTTGTGGGAACCGTCGTCGACCACCCAGTGGGTGCCGCCGACCAGCGCACTGATCTTGTTGGCGCAGCTCCGCTCGGCGGCCTCGAACGCGGCCGTGGCCGCGCCCACGTCGGCGATCAGGTCATTGTTGTGCTGGACCTTGTCCCCGTCGTCCTTCCAGTCGTCGTCGCCCCCGTTCTCCCTGATGAACTCGGCGGCGTCCGCCCTGAGCCGCTTCAGCCGCTCGACGATGGGCCGCACCTCGGTGGCGTAGGCGCTCAGGGCGCTGCTGACGGCCTCCAGCTTGGTGGCGAACTCGTCGGCCGTCTCCTTGACCGGCCTGGTGGTCGCGAACAGTTGCTCGGCCTCGGGCGCCGTGTAGTACGCCGACAGGCCCTGGAACTGGTCGTGGACCCCCTGGCCGGTCTTGCGGATGTGTCCGGCGTCCGCCTTCAGCGCGGGCGCGTCCTTCTCCAGCTGCTCCAGTCTTCCCGTGAACTCGGGAATGCCATCAAGACTGATCATTTCGGACCGTTCCGATGGTGTTGACCCGGAGGGTTCAGATCGGGCGCCTTCAACGCCTCGCGCTGGGCGTGCGCCGCCATGGCGAGGTCGCCCCCGACGTACTCCTTCGTGGCGGTCGCCGCGCCCTTGATCGACTTGCCGGAGCGCGCGGCGATGTACTTGATGTCGTTCTCTGTCTTCTGCTCGAACTCGACCAGGGCCGCCGCGACGGGCCCGCCCTCGGGCTTGGGCCCGCACCCCATGCTCAGCGTGCCCGCCGACTTCGCGGCGCTCAGCAGATGCTTGCCGTACGACTTCGCCTGGCCCTCGATGTCGTCGGCGACATGTGCGGTCTTGAGAAGGACACCACGCACCCCACTGGTGTCGATGTCCCAACCGTCGTCTGGCTTTCCCACCACGTCCCCCTTTCAGCCTCAACGGCGCGCGGTGTCACGCGAGTTCAGCCGATGGCGTCCACCGCCGCCTTGGCCCTGGCCAGGGTCTGCTGGGCGGTCCCGTCGTTCTTCTCCAGAGTGGCCTTCACCAGGTGGATGATCTGCCGGACCTCGGCGGCGGCCTTGTTCCACCGCGCTTCCTTGCCGTGGTACTCGTCCGCCACGCCGTCGGCGGTGAAGTCCGCCATGGCCGCCTTCACCGCCCGGTCCCGGTCGGTGAGCACCCGCTCCAGCTGCCCGATCACCATGCCGAGGCTCCCCTGCACCTCACCCGAGGCCCCCGTGTCGTAGCTGCGCCGATCCTGATTCCCCATTGCTCGTCACCCCCGCCGTGTTCACCGGCCGTTGAAACGGGCCGCGTCGAAATTGGCCGCGGCCATGGTCTGCCGCGCGTTGTCCGCCGACTCCACGTCACCGCTGCCGAATGCCTTGTCCATCCCGGACTGGCCGCCCAGGATGTCCCGCAGCGAGCCGTTGAGCGCCGCGGTGATCTCGTCCGCGTTCTGCTTGAACTGGTCGAACGCCGCCTTGCCCGCGCCGTTGAAACGGCCTTCCAGCGGCTGGGCCGCGGCGATCAGTTGGCGAATGAGCGCCCCCAGGTCATCACTCGATCCGGATGTCTGGGAGGTCAGCGTTGACAGCGTGGAACTGCCCATGTCGAACTTCACGAACCCACCCCCGTTGGGTAGTCGCCATGGTTCCGTCGAGCGGGCCCCGCGTCGCCAGGCCCGACCCTTCTCAGTATGGCCCCGGGCACCGACAGTCCCGCCACCGCTCTGTAACAGTCGGTCGCCCAGCCCGTAACAGGAGCGGCGGCGCGGCCACTACGATCGCCGATCATGGAGATAGCGGCGTACATCGTGATCGTGGCCCTCGTACTGCAGTATTCGCTGCTGGGGTCGAGGATTCAGAAGATCCAGCGCAGAGCGGACCGCGTCGAGCGCAAGCTGGATCTGATCCTCGGCCACCTGGACATCCAGGTGGCGGAGCCCGGCTTGGAGCGGGTGGCGGCCCTGGTGCGGGAGGGCAAGAAGATCGAGGCCATCAAGGTCTACCGGCAGCTCACCGACGCCGACTTGAAGGAGGCCAAGGAAGCGGTCGAGCGCATGGAAGTCGCTTGAAGATCGCGCCGTCGGGCGGACCGGCGGGCGGACCGGCGGATCGGGTCAGGAGCGCTCGCGGTCGTGGTAGGTGCGGCGGGTGTGTTCGGTGTGGGCGCGCATGACGGCGGTGGCGCCGTGTTCGTCGCCCGCGGTGATGGCCGCGATCAGCTCGCGGTGCTCGATCCAGGACTGCTTGCCGCGCTGGCGGGCGACCGGGGTGTAGTACCAGCGGACCCTGCGGTCCACCTGGGCGGCCAGCTCGGACAGGACCGCGTTTCCGGCGAGCTCCATCACCTTGGCGTGGAATTCGGCGTTGGCCGCGACCGCGCCGTCCACGTCGTCGTCCAGGACCGCGCGCTCGCCCTTCGCGCACAGGTCCTCCAGGGCGGCGACACCGGCCTCGTCGGCCCCGGCGGCGGCCAGCCGGGCGGCCTCGGCCTCGAGGAGCGTGCGCACCGTGAGGAGCTGGTCGGCCTCGTCCTCGGTGGGCTCGTGGACGAACGCGCCCTGGGCTGGCCGCAGATCGACCCAGCCCTCGGTGTTGAGCCGCTGGAGGGCCTCGCGCACGGGCTGGCGGGACACGCCGAGATGGCCCGCGAGCTCGCTCTCCACGAGGTGCTGGCCGGGACGGAGGGCGCGGGTGGTGATGAGTTCGAGCAGCGCCTCGTAGACGCGCTCGCGGAGTGGCCCGGGCCGCTCCAGCTTCGGCACCGCGCCCTGCGGTAGTCCCCTGGACAGCATCGCGCCCCCTCTGGCTCGCCATTCACCGGATGTCCGGATTCACCGGACGCGTGAATTGGTTATTGTCTACAGTTTACCCAACCTGTCCACGCCGCCGACACATCCCAGGTGCCTTGACGTCTAGTCACCGACTCGTTGAATCCTTAAAGTCCGGGCACATGCTCACCAATGATCGTCTCGGCCCGCTCCATCGCTCACGCACCCTGGCTCCGCCGGGCTGGAGCCGCTGGCTGGTGCCGCCCGCCGCCCTGTCCGTCCACCTCTCCATCGGGCAGGCTTACGCGTGGAGCGTGTTCAAGCCGCCCCTGGAGTCCTCGCTGGACCTCTCGGGCACGGCCAGCGCGCTCCCCTTCCAACTGGGCATCGTGATGCTCGGCCTGTCCGCCGCCTTCGGCGGCACGCTCGTGGAGCGCAACGGCCCGCGCTGGGCGATGTTCGTCTCCCTCGTCTGCTTCTCCTCCGGCTTCCTCGTCGCCGCGCTCGGCGCCGCCACCAGCCAGTACTGGCTGGTGGTCCTCGGCTACGGCTTCATCGGCGGGATCGGTCTCGGCATCGGCTACATCTCCCCCGTCTCCACGCTGATGAAGTGGTTCCCCGACCGGCCCGGCATGGCCACCGGCATCGCCATCATGGGCTTCGGCGGCGGGGCGCTGATCGCCTCGCCCTGGTCCAGCAAGCTACTGGAGCACTTCGGCACCGACAACGGCGGCATCGCCGCCACCTTCCTGGTCCACGGCGTGACCTACGCCGCGTTCATGGCCCTCGGCGTGCTGCTGGTGCGCGTACCGCCCGAGGGCTGGCGGCCGGCCGGCTGGGAGCCGCCGCGGGAGCTGCAGCACATGATCAGCACGGCCGACGTCTCGGCGCGCAACGCCATCCGCACCCCGCAGTTCTGGTTCCTGTGGGTGGTGCTGTGCATGAATGTGACGGCGGGCATCGGCATCCTGGAGAAGGCCGCGCCCATGATCGGCGACTATTTCAAGGACACCGACACCCCCGTATCCGCCACCGCCGCGGCCGGTTTCGTCGCCCTGCTGTCGGCGGCCAACATGGCCGGACGGCTGCTGTGGTCGTCCACCTCCGACCTCATCGGGCGCAAGAACATGTACCGGGTCTACCTGGGCGTGGGCGCGCTGATGTACCTGGCCATCTCGCAGCTCGGGGACTCCTCCAAGCCCCTGTTCGTGGTGTGCGCGCTGGTGATCCTCTCCTTCTACGGCGGCGGCTTCTCGACCGTTCCGGCATATTTGAAGGACCTGTTCGGCACCTATCAGGTGGGCGCGATCCACGGCCGGCTGCTCACCGCGTGGTCGGTGGCCGGGGTCCTGGGCCCGTACATCGTCAACAAGGTGGCCGACCACCAGGAGGAGGCGGGCAAGACCGGCCCCGGGCTGTACTCGCTCTCGCTCACCATCATGATCGCGCTGCTGGTCGTCGGATTCGTCGCCAACGAGCTGATACGGCCGGTCCATCCGCGCTTCCACGAACCGGCCCCCGGGGCGGCCGAGTCCGAGCCGGCTCCCGCCTCGGAGTCCGAGGCGGCTCCCGCCGAGACGTCCGAGGCGACTCCAGCCGAGACGTCCGAGCCGGCTCCCGCCGAGACGTCCGAGGCGGCTCCCGCCGAGAAGGGAGGGGACCGATGACCGAGCCCACCAGGAACCGCACCGCGCTGACCGTGGCCGTCTGGGCCTGGGTGGCGCTGCCCTTCGGGTACGGGGTCTACGAGCTCGTCCGGAAGGCCACCCAGCTCTTCACCGGCTGAGCCCGCTCCACCGTCCGAGGTCCATCGCCGGGAAGCCCAAGGGGGTTGAGGTGTCGTCCGACTCCTTGACCCCCTTCTCGGGCATACTGTATTCAATATTCAGTCGACGATACCCGGACGCTCGGTCCCCTCACGTCGCACGGCGCGGCGTGACCGCCGTAAGGAGCCCGTCGTGGCCCGTAACCGCCAGCGCAACCGACAGCAGAAGCAGTACCCGCGGCTGACCCACCCCCTGGTGCGGGACTCAGTGAGCGGAGAACTCCGGCGCGCCTCCTGGGACGAGGCGCTCAGCCGGGCCGCCGCCGGGTTCCGGGCCGTGACGGCGGCCCACGGGCCCGACGCGTTCGGCATGTTCTCCTGCGCCCGCGCGACCAACGAGATGAACTACGTGGCCCAGAAGTTCACCCGGGTGGTGATCGGCACCAACAACGTCGACTCCTGCAACCGCACCTGCCACGCGCCCAGCGTCGCGGGGCTGTCCGCCGTCTTCGGCTCCGGCGGCGGCACCTCCTCGTACGCGGAGGTCGAGGACACCGACCTCATCGTGATGTGGGGCTCCAACGCCCGCTTCGCGCACCCGATCTTCTTCCACCACGTCCTCAAGGGCATCCGCAACGGCGCCCGGATGTACGCCGTCGATCCGCGCCGCACCTCGACCGCCGAATGGGCGGAGAGCTGGCTGGGGCTGAACGTCGGCACCGACATCCCGCTCGCCCACGCCGTGGGCCGCGAGATCATCCACGCGGGGCTCGCCAACCGGGCCTTCATCGAGCGCGCGACCACCGGTTTCGAGGAGTACGCGGCCCATGTGGAGCCCTGGACGCTGAGCGTCGCGGAGAAGGTCACCGGCGTCCCGGCGGACGCCATCCGCGACCTCGCGCACGCCTACGCCACCGCCGAGCGCGCCCAGCTGTGCTGGACGCTCGGCATCACCGAGCACCACAACGGCACCGACAACGTCCGGGCGCTGATCAACCTCTCCCTGCTGACCGGCCATGTCGGCCGGTACGGCTGCGGGCTCCAGCCGCTGCGCGGCCAGAACAACGTGCAGGGCGGCGGCGACATGGGCGCCATCCCCAACCGGCTGCCCGGCTTCCAGGACATCCTGGACCCGCCCGTCCGGTCCAAGTTCGAGCGCGCCTGGGACGTGGTCATCCAGCCGCGCTACGGGCTGAACCTCACCGAGATGTTCGAGGCCATGGAGGCGGGCGAACTGCGCGCCGTCTACTGCATAGGCGAGAACCCGGCCCAGTCCGAGGCCGACACCGAGCAGGCCGTCCGGCGGCTCGAGTCGCTGGAGCACCTGGTGGTCCAGGACATCTTCCTCACCAGGACCGCCGAGCTGGCCGATGTGGTGCTCCCGGCGACCGCCGGCTGGTGCGAGACGGAGGGCACCACCACCAACAGCGAGCGGCGCGTCCAGCGGGTGCGCAAGGCCGTTGAGCCGCCGGGCGAGGCGCGCGAGGACATCGACATCATCTGCGAGCTGGCGCGGCGGCTCGGCCACGACTGGAAGTTCGAGGGCGCGGAGGAGGTCTGGAACGAGCTGCGCGCCGTCTCCCCGGACCACTTCGGCATGACCTACGAGCGGCTGGAGGAGCACCAGGGCATCCAGTGGCCCTGCCCCAGCACCGACCGCCTCGAGCCCAGCTATCTGCACAGCCGCCTGTGGGAGAGCGATCCGGCGCTGCGCGGCCCGCTCGCCCCCTTCGGCCCGGTGAAGCACGATCCGCCGGTCGATCTGACCGATGACGCCTTTCCGATCCGGCTCACCACGGGGCGGCGCCTGGACTCGTACAACACCGGGGTGCAGAGCGGGGGTTTCGCCTCTCCGCTGCGGCGTGGCGAGTACATCGAGCTGTGCCCGGAGGACGCGGCCCGCTACCGGGTGGAGGCCGAGGAGCGGGTGCGGGTCACCTCGCGGCGCGGTTCGGTGGTGGCGCCGGTGTGGATCGATCCCGGGCTGCGGCCGGGGCTCGCCTTCATGACCATGCACTTCCCCGACGAGGTGGACACCAACTCCCTGACGATCGAGGCGAACTGCCCGATCGCGGGGACGGCGGAGTTCAAGGCGTCGGCCATAAGGATCGAGAAGATTCCCGTGACCGCCGTAAGGAGCTGATCGTGGATCTGCGGTTCGGTGACAGCAAGCCCACGGACGAGGAGCGGGCGGCGGTCGACGCGCTGCTCGGCCCGCCCGAGTCCGCCTGGGAGGGCGCGGACGACCGTACGGACACGGATCTGCGCTGGGCGCGCGGCGGCCGCGAGGCACGGGAGCGGCGCGATCTGCTGTTGCCCGGGCTGCACGCCCTCAACGACCGGGTGGGCTGGATCAGCGAGGGCGGCCTGGACTATCTGTGCCGCCGGCTGACGGTCCCTCCGGCGGAGGGCTACGGGGTGGCGACCTTCTACGCGATGTTCGCGGTGAAACCCCGTCCGGCGACCGTCGTCCACGTCTGTACGGACCTGGCGTGCGCGGCCCGGGGCTCCGCCCAGGTGTGCGCGGAGCTCGAACGGGACGTGGGCCCGGCGGGCTCGGCGGGGTCCGGGGCCGTCTGGCAGCCCAGCCCGTGCCTGGGCCTGTGCGAGCGCGCCCCGGCGGCCCTGGCGCTCCGCGCGGGCGAGGCCCCGCGGGCCGCGGTCGTCGCCCCCGCCACCGCCGAGGCGGTCGCCGACGCGGCGTCGGCGCCGCACGAGGCGGCGGCCGAGCCGCCCGCGGTGGCCGCGGTCCCCCAGGCCGGCGCCGAGGGCCTGGTGCTGCTGCGCCGGGTCGGGGTGGTGGACCCGGGGTCGCTGGACGACTACCGCGCCCACGGCGGATACGCGGCCCTGCGGCGCGCGTTCGCGCTCGGGCCCGCCGGGGTGATCCGGGAGGTGACCGAGGCGGGTCTGGTCGGGCGGGGCGGGGCCGCGTTCCCGACCGGCCGGAAGTGGTCGGCCACCGCTCAGCAGCCCGACCATCCGCACTATCTGGTCTGCAACGCCGACGAGAGCGAACCGGGCACCTTCAAGGACCGGGTCCTGATGGAGGGCGATCCCTACGCCCTCATCGAGGCCATGACCGTCGCGGGCTACGCCACCGGGGCCCACCGCGGCTATCTGTATCTGCGCGGCGAGTACCCCCGGGCGCTGCGCCGGCTGCGCACCGCCATCGACCGGGCCCGGGCCCGTGGCTTCCTCGGTAAGGACGTCATGGGCCAGGGGTTCGCGTTCGACATCGAGATCCGGCGCGGCGCCGGCGCGTACATCTGCGGCGAGGAGACCGCGATCTTCAACTCGATCGAGGGGCGGCGCGGTGAACCGCGCAGCAAACCGCCGTTCCCGGTCGAAAAGGGGCTGTTCGGCAAGCCGACCGCGGTCAACAACGTGGAGACCCTGGTCAATGTGTTGCCGATTCTGATCGAGGGCGCGCAGGCGTATGCGCGTACCGGCACCGGCACCTCGACCGGCACCAAGCTGTTCTGCGTCTCCGGCACGGTCGCCCGGCCCGGCGTCTACGAGCTGCCGTTCGGGGCGACGCTGCGGGAGCTGCTGGAGCTCGCGGGGCCGCCCGAGACCCTGCGCGCGGTGCTGCTCGGCGGGGCCGCGGGCGGTTTCGTACGCCCCGACGAGCTGGATGTGCCACTGACCTTCGAGGGCACGCGCGCCGCGGGCACCACGCTCGGCTCGGGGGTGGTGCTGGTGCTGGACGAGGGCGTCGAGCTGCCGCGCATCCTGCTGCGCATCGCGGAGTTCTTCCGCGACGAGTCCTGCGGCCAGTGCGTCCCCTGCCGGGTGGGCACCGTACGGCAGGAGGAGGCGCTGCACCGGCTCAAGGACCGTACGGGCGCCGCCGCGGCCGGGGACATCGCGCTGCTGCGCGAGGTCGGCCAGGCCATGCGGGACGCCTCGATCTGCGGTCTGGGCCAGACCGCCTGGAACGCCGTGGAGTCCGCCATCGACCGCCTGGGAGCCTTCAAGTGACCGCGATACCGCTGCGACCCCCGCGCCGACTGGTCGACCTCACCCTGGACGGCGAGCCGGTCCGCGCCCCGGAGGGCAGCACCCTGCTGGACGCGTGCCGCGCCGCGGGCAAGGACATCCCGACCCTGTGCCAGGGCGACACGCTCACTCCGAAGAACGCCTGCCGGGTGTGCGTGGTGGAGGTGGAGGGCGCCCGCACCCTCGCCCCCGCCTGCTCCCGCCGGGTGGAGCAGGGCATGGAGGTGCGCACGGACACCGAGCGGGCCCGGCACAGCCGTAAGGTCGTCCTGGAGCTGCTGGCCTCCTCCACCGATCTGTCCACGACCCCGCGCGCCGCCGAGTGGATCGAGGAGTACGGGGCCGAGCCGGACCGCTTCGGCGCGGACGCGGCCCGGGTGGACGAGGAGCCCAAGGTCGACAACGACCTGTACGTCCGCGACTACGACAAATGCATCCTCTGCTACAAGTGCGTGGACGCCTGCGGTGAGCAGTGGCAGAACACCTTCGCGATCGCGGTCGCGGGCCGCGGCTTCGACGCCCGGATCTCCACCGAGCACGACGCGCCCCTCACCGACTCCGCGTGTGTCTACTGCGGCAACTGCATCGAGGTGTGCCCGACCGGCGCGCTGAGCTTCAAGACGGAGTTCGACATGCGGGCGGCCGGGACGTGGGACGAGGCGGCCCAGACGGAGACGACCACGGTGTGCGCCTACTGTGGTGTGGGCTGCAATCTCACCCTCCACGTGCAGGAGAATGAGATCGTGAAGGTCACCTCGCCGCACGACAACCCCGTCACGCACGGGAACCTGTGCATCAAGGGCCGTTTCGGGTACCAGCACGTACAGAACCACGCACAGAACCGGGACTGATCGACATGGGACGGGTCACCGAGCGACGCCGCGTCATCCGCATCCGGGACGGGGCGGTCAGCACCCGGCCGGACACCCTCGTGGCGGAGGAGCCGCTGGAGATCCGGCTGAACGGCAAACCGCTGGCCATCACCATGCGCACTCCGGGCGACGACTTCGCCCTCGCCGCCGGGTTCCTGGTGAGCGAGGGCGTCCTCGGGCGCGCGGACGAGCTGGCGAACATCGTCTACTGCGCGGGCGCCACCCAGGACAGACCCAACACCTACAACGTGGTGGATGTGAGCCTGGCGCCGGGCGTGCCGGTCCCGGACATCACCCTCGAGCGCAATGTCTACACGACCTCGTCCTGCGGTCTGTGCGGCAAGGCCAGCCTGGACGCGGTGCGGACGACCGCGCGCTGGCCGCTGGCGGACGACCTCGAGGACGCCGGGGGTTCTGCCGTCCGGATCGAGCCGGAGACGCTCGCCGTGCTCCCGGACCGGCTCCGCGCGGCGCAGCGCGTCTTCGACCGGACCGGCGGTCTGCACGCGGCGGCGCTGTTCAGCCCGGACGGTGAGCTGCTGGACCTGCGGGAGGACGTGGGGCGGCACAACGCGGTGGACAAGCTGGTGGGGCGGGCGCTCCAGCAGGGCCTGCTGCCGCTGTCGGGGACGGTACTGATGGTCTCGGGGCGCGCCTCCTTCGAACTGGCGCAGAAGGCCGTGATGGCGGGGATCCCGGTGCTGGCGGCGGTGTCGGCGCCCTCCTCGCTGGCGGTGGATCTGGCGGCGGAGACGGGGCTGACCCTGGTCGGCTTCCTCCGCGGCACCTCGATGAACGTGTACGCGGGCGAGCAGCGGCTCGCCCTGCGGACAGCGGTCGGCGGGGCCTGAGGAGCGGTCCGCCCGCTGCACGGGTTGGCGGGCCGGCCGACGGGGAGCGCCCCCTGCGTCGGCCGGCCCCTACCGGGCCCGGTAGCTCCGCTGCTCCGTGGCCCCGTTGCCTCGCGGTCCCGCACATACGTTCCGCGTCCGGGTCTTCACTCGAAAGTGTTCTTGACCGCTCGTTCTGGTTAGGTGCTACGGTTGGGTCATGGCCAGAACGAAGGAATTCGATCCAGAGGCCGCCCTGCAGTCGGCTCTCGAGCTGTTCTGGCAGCGCGGCTACGAAGCGACCTCGATGGCGGACCTCGTCGACCATCTCGGCATCGGCCGCGCCAGCATCTACGCGACCTTCGGCAGCAAGCACGAGCTGTACCTGAAGGCCATGGACCGCTATGCGGAGACGCGCGACCCGTCCCTGCTGGCCGAGCTGTCCCAGCCCGGTCCGGCGCTGCCCGCGGTGCGGGCGGTGGTGCGCCGCTTCGCCGAGGAGGCCGCCTCCCCGGAGATGCGGCTGGCCGGCTGTCTGGTGACCAACACCGCGACCGAGCTGGCCCCGCACGACCCGGCGGCGGCCCGCCGGGTGGAGCTCAGCTGGGACCGCGTGGAGACTCCGCTGTACTCCGCGCTGATACGGGCCCAGGCCCAGGGGGAGCTCCCCGAGGACCGCGACCCCCGTGCGCTGGCGCGGATGCTGTTCGTGCTGCTGCAGGGGCTGCGGGTGGTCGGTAAGGCGTCGGACGACCCGGCCCGGGTGCGGGACGCGGCGGAGCAGGCGCTGGCATTGCTGGACTGATCTCCATGGTCTGAACCTTTTGGGCCCACCTCCCGCCACCTCCACGTCTCACCTGTCACCTCTCCACCGCTCATCGGCCCGGAGCCGCACCACATCACGATCACGGGAGTCACACAGAGCCCATACGCATGCCTTCATATTAAAACGATCGGTCAAATATTGGGGGAGCGATGACCGTCACCGACGCCCCGTGCGACACAGACACAGAAACCGACACCGACCCCACCACCACGACCCACCATCGCCGGGCCTTCGCCCTGCTCGGCTCCGTCCAGATAACCCTGATCTTCACGCTCGCCGCGATCGCCGTGCCGCTGCCCGAGATCGGCCGCGCCTTCGGTCTGGAGCGGGCCGATCTGATTCTGCTCAGCGCCGCCTATGGGCTGACCTTCGCCGGGCTGCTGCTCTTCGGCGGGCGCCTCGCCGACCGCTACGGCGGGCGGCGGGCCCTCACCGCCGGGCTCGTCCTCTTCGCCGCCGCCTCGGCCGCCGCCCCGTTCGCCCCCGGTATCGGGACCCTGCTCGCGGCCCGGTTCGCCCAGGGCACGGGGGCGGCCCTGATAGCGCCCGCCGCCATGGGCGTGCTGCGCGCCGTCTTCCCCGCTCCCACCGCCTACGGCAAGGCGATGGCCACCTGGGGCGGGCTCTCCGTGCTCGGCGCGACCGCGGGCAATCTGCTCTCCGGCGTGATAGCCGAGCTGTTGTCCTGGCGCTGGAGCTTCGCCGTACCGCTGGCGGTGGCCGTGGCCGCCCTCGTCCTCGCGCCCCGCCTGCTGCCGGACACAGCGCCGAGCCGGGGCCGGGCGCTCGATCTGCCGGGCGCGCTGCTGGCCACGGCCGGGATCACGCTCGCCAGCTATGGGCTCGTGGTCACCGACGCCCTGCCCTGGTCGTCGGCCGGGGTGCTGGTGCCCCTGCTCATCGGGGCCGCGCTGCTCCTCGCGTTCTGGTGCGCCGAGCGCCGGGCGGGCGATCCGCTGCTGCCGCCCCGCTTCCTGCGGGACCGGCGGCGGGCGCTCGCCCTCGCGGCCATCGCGTTCAGCGCCTGCGCGACCGCGATGACCTTTGTGACCCTCTCGCTCCATCTCCAGCAGGACCGGGACTGGTCGCCGCTGCGGACCTCGGCCGCCTTTGTGCCGTTCGCCCTCGCCCTGCTCACCTCGGGCCGGGCGGCCGGGCCCCTGATAGCCCGCTTCGGCCCCCGCGTCGTCACCGCCGCCGGGCTGGCCACGGCGGGGGCCGGGCTGGTGCTGCTCGCCCTCACCGGGCTCGACCCGCATACCCCGTACGCCTCCGCGCTGCTGCCGGGGCTGGTGCTGCTGCCCGCCGGGGCCGCCGCCGCCTTCGCCGGGGCCGCCGTGCTCACCACCCACGGGGTGCCGCATGAGCGGACCGGGCTCGCGGGCGGGGTGCTGAACACCGCGATGGAGCTCGGCCCGACCGTGGTCTTCGCCATCGTGCTCACCTTCGGCAGCGATGCCGTCTCCCTCGCCGCGACGGGGGCCGCGCTCGCCCTCGTCGCCGCCCTGAACCTCCGCGTCCAGCGGAGCCGTCCGTCCCGTCCCTCCTCTCTTCCTCAAGGAGCCACGCAGTGAACCGCTTCACCGGAAAGACCGCCCTCGTCACCGGAGCGGGCACCGGCCTCGGCCGTGCCATCGCGCTCGCCTTCGCCGCCGAAGGCGCCTCCGTGGTGGCCGCGGGCCGCACCGCGTCCACCCTGGCCGAGACGGTCCGCCTCATCGAGGCCGCCGATGGCCGGGCCGCCGCCGTGACCGCCGATGTGACCGACTCCGGACAGCTGCGGGAGCTGGTGCACGCCGCCGTCACCCGCTTCGGCGGACTGGACATCGCCGTCAACAACGCCGGGATACTGCGCGGCAAGGGGCCCGTCGGCGAGATCAGCGAGGAGGACTGGGAGGCGGTGCTGCGCACCAATGTCACCGGTGTCTGGCTGGCCATGAAGCACCAGATCGCGCACATGAAGGAGCACGGCGGCGGGGCGATCGTCAATGTCTCCTCCAACCTCGGCGCCCATCTGCGGGTATCGGGCCTCGGCGCCTACAGCACCTCCAAGGCGGCGGTCGCCACGCTGACCCGGATCGCCGCGCTCGACCACATCCACCAGGGGATCCGGATCAACGCGGTCAGCCCGGGCGCCTCCGACGGCCCCATGTCGCTGCTGCCGGGTGAGACCGAGGCCGACCGCGCCGAGCGGGCGAAGCGCGAGACTCCGCTGGGCCGGGTGGCCGAGGCGGACGAGATCGCGGCGGCCGTGCTCTACCTCGCCTCACCGGCGGCGGGCGCCGTGGTTGGCACGGACCTCGTGGTGGACAGCGGCTCGTCGGCCTGACCGGATCGGCGGCCGGACCTGGACCGAGGCCCCGAGCGCCCGGCCGGAGCCCAGCCGGAACCCGAAAGGAGCCCGGCCATGGGGCTGTCCCCACCCGAACCCGGGGGCTTGCCGCATGGCCGGGGCACCACCGTCCCCGGAAGCTGGTGAGACATGAACGCACCCACGAAGCGCCCTCGTTTACGCCTCGTCACGGCCGCCGCCGTCACCGCCGCCCTCCTCGGCGGTGCGGCCGCGGTTCCGGCGGCCGCCACCACCACGGCCCCCAAAGCCAGCCCCGACTCCGCCGCCTCCGCCGACTCCACCACCTCCGCCGGCCACCGGCTCACCGAGGCCGAGTTGCGGCGCGCGGTGGCCCGGACGCTGGAGGACGCCGGGTTCATCGGCCTCACCGTGGAGGTGCGCGACGGCCACCGCCGGATCCACGCCCGCGCGGGTGAGGCGGAGCGCGACACCGGCCGTCCCATGCCGTACGGGGCGCACTACCGGGCCGCGAGCGTCACCAAGTCCTTCGTGGCCACCGTCGTCCTCCAACTCGTCGCCGAGGGGCGGCTCTCGCTGAGCGACCCGGTGGACAGGTGGCTGCCGGGTGTGGTGAGCGGCAATGGCAACGACGGCCGCCGGATCACCGTCAGGAATCTGCTCCAGCACACCAGCGGCATCCACAACTACGCCTACAGCGACGACACGGGCGACTCGGCGGCGGACTTCGAGCGGACCCGGTTCGACCATGTCTCCCCCGAGCGGGTGGTCGCCGGGGCGGTGAAGCACCGGCCCGACTTCCCGCCCGCCCCGGCCGATGACCCGAAGCCCGACTGGAACTACTCCAACCCCGGCTATGTCCTCGCCGGAATGATCATCCAGAAGGTCACCGGACGCGCATGGCCCGAGGAGGTCCGCGACCGCATCATCCGCCCGCTGGGGCTGACCGGCACCTATGAGCCCGGGGACGATCCACGGATCAAGGCCCCGTACGCCCATACGTATCAGCGCTTCCCCGGCTCCGACGGCTGGACGGACACCACGCTGCGGAACGTCTCCTGGGGCGGCGCGGCCGGTTCCCTCATCAGCACCGACCGCGATCTTGACCGGTTCTACACCGCACTGCTGAGCGGCCGTCTGCTGCCCCCGGCGCAGCTGGCCGAGATGCGCCGGACCGTCCCCGTCGGACCGGACTTCGAGGTGGCCTTCCCACACGCCCAGTACGGGCTCGGGATGATACGGCAGCCGCTCAGCTGCGGCGGCTACCGCTGGGGCCACGGCGGCGACCTCGAAGGGGCCACGGTGCGCACCGGCTTCACCGAGGGCGGGCGGCGCTCGGTGACCATCAGCTCCAGCGGCAAGACCGCCGATGACGAGCAGATACTCCGGGCCGAGGGGGCCCTTCAGGGCCTCATCGACCGCGTGCTGTGCGAGGGGATCGGAGGCCGTAAACTCTGACACGCATGGGAGGGTTCGGAGAGTTATAGCCGCGAGGAGGAGGCCCATGCGGATCGGCGAGCTGTCCCGCCGCACCGGGGTGAGCGAACGGCTGCTGCGCTACTACGAACAGCAGGGCCTCCTCCGGCCCGAGCGGCTGCCCAGCGGCTATCGCGCGTACCGCGCGTCCGATGTGGCGGTGGTGCGGCGCATCCGCGCGCTGCTGGCGGCCGGGCTGTCAACGGCGACCATCTCCCAGGTCCTGCCCTGTCTCCGCGACGACGGTGAGCACCTCGTGCCCACCTGCCCGGATCTGCTGGGCGAACTGCGCGCCGAGCGGGAGCGGATGACCTCGGCCATCGAGGAGCTCGAGCTGTCCCGGTCACTGCTGGACCGGGTCATCACGGCGGGCCAGACGGCCATGGGCTGACCGAGGCGAGGCGCCATCCGGAGGCGGGGCGCCATCCGAGGACCGGGCGCCGTCCGGAGGCGAACGCCATCCGGAGGCGGGGCGCCGTCCGAGGGCCGGGCGCTGTCCGAGGGCCGGGCGCCGTCCGGGGGCGGGCGCCGTTCCCCTCGCGCCCCGCCCTCACCTCAACTGGCTTAGCGTCACGAGGATATGACGCACGGTCCTTGTCCCGGGCGACCGGGGGACGAGACACTTTCAGCCGCAGTCATGTGTGAGACATGGGATGTCTTGATGTCCTGACGGCATGATGCCTCCTGGCGTGATGCCCGACGGCCTCGATGTCCAGATGCCGATGCCTCAACGAGGCAGTCTGAAGGGCAGGCCGTGACCATGGCGTCAGTTCTCCGCACACGTCCCCGCAACAGACCACCCCACTCCCGTACCAGACCGTGGCGGCGCCGCGCCTCCGTGCTGCTCACCGCCGCGGCGCTGGCCCTGATCCCGCTTCCGGTACGGGCCGCGGACACGGATTCCTCCGCGTCCGCGGCCCGCGCCGACTCCGGCTTCGAACAACAGGTCCTCTTCAAGTCTGCCCAGGAACAGGGGTACTCCTGCTTCCGGATCCCGGCGATCGTCAAGGCCAAGGACGGCACCCTGCTCGCCTTCGCCGAGGGCCGGGTCGACAACTGCGGTGACGCCGGGGACATCGATCTGGTCCTCAAGCGCTCCACCGACGGCGGCCGCAGCTGGGGCCCGCTCCAGGTGGTCAACGAGGGCGCCGGTGACACCCACGGCAACCCCGCGCCCATCGTGGACCAGCGCACCGGCCGCATCGTGCTCGCCAGCACCTACAACACCGGCCGCGACGACGCCCAGAGCTGCGACGTCCCCTGTGACCGCTCCCCGCACCTGCAGTACAGCGACGACAACGGCGCCACCTGGTCGGCCCCGCGCGATCTGAGCTCCTCGCTGATGCCGGCCCAGTGGAACTCCTGGTACGCCACCGGCCCCGTCCACGGCATCCAGCTCCAGCGCGGCCACCACAAGGGCCGACTGGTCTTCACCCTCAACACCGAGAGCTACAGCGGCGGCCGCATCACCGACAACCACGCCGCGCTCGCCTACAGCGACGACGGCGGCGACCGCTGGCGCATCGGCGCGGTGGACAGCTACCCGCTCGCGGAGGACGGCACCTTCCGCCAGAAACCGTCCGAGATGACGCTGGTGGAGCGCGCCGACGGCTCGATCTACGTCAGCGGCCGGGAGCAGGACGGCACCGATCTCGGCCACCGCGACTACGCCATCAGCCGGGACGGCGGCCAGAGCTTCACCGCGCCCTTCCGCACCATCCCCGATCTGCCCACCCCCCAGGTGCAGGGCTCGATCCTGCGGCTGCGCGACCCGGCCCGCGACGGCTACAGCCGGCTGCTCTTCTCCGCCCCCGCCGACCCCGACCGCCGCCGCACCATGATGGTCCGCTCCTCCTGGGACGAGGCCCGCACCTGGGACGGTGTCGATCGCGGCAAGGTCGTCACCACCGACTGGTCCGGCTACTCCGACATGGTCGCGATCTCCCGCGACACGGTGGGGCTGCTGTACGAGGGCGGTGCGGTGGACGCCCGTGACGAGATCCGCTTCGCCCGCTTCACCGAGGACTGGCTGGGCTCCCGCCAGGCGCCCTCCCCCACCACCGACGACCGCGCGCCCGGCGCCCGGTCCGCGACCGTGCTCGGCGGCGCGGCCACCCGCGACGACGGCCGCTTCGGCGACGCGCTGTCCTTCGACGGCACGGACGACGCCGTACGGGTCCCGTACCGGAACGCCCTGCCGCTGGGCACCCGCGACTTCACCGTGAGCCTGTGGTTCCGCTACTCGGCCGCCTCCGGGCAGCATCCGTTCCTGTGGATGGGCGGCATCGGCAACAAACAGCCGCAGGTCTGGCTGCGGGGTGAGCCCGGGAGCAACCGGATCCGGGCGCTGATGACCACGGTCAACGGCTTCGCCACGTTCACCAGCGCCTCGGTGTCCACCGACGCCGCGTACAACGACGGGCAGTGGCACCACCTCGCCCTGGTGCGCAGCGGCGGACGGCTCTCCCTCACCGTGGACGGCGGCACCGCGGTCACCGCCCCCGACGCCCCGGGCACCGTGAGCCGCACCGCGCCCTTCGGCCTCCACCTCGGCCAGGCCGTGGACAGCCGCTCCCATATGACGGGCGATCTCGATGAGTTCCGGCTGTACGCCCGCGCCCTGTCCGACACCGAGCTGCGCCGCGTCCGTGAGTTCAACGCCCCGCTCGACGACCCCCGTTCCGGCGTCCTCGTCCGCCTCCCCCTCGACCGCGTGCGGTCACCCCACGACTAGTCACGCCACAAACTAGACAACACAGAACTCATTGCCCTCCGGGTCCTGGAGCACCACCGCGTAGTACTCCATCCCCGGCTCGTCCATGATCCGCAGGACCGTGGCTCCGGCCTCCTTCAGCCGGTCCACGGTCGCGGTGACGCGCTCGGTGCGGACCGCGAGGGGCACATCCCGCCCACCGCCCACCTTCAGATCGAGATGCAGCCGGTTCTTGGTGGCCTTGGACTCCGGGACCTGCTGGAACCACACCCGCGGCCCCTGCCCCTCCGGATCCACGATGGACTCCGGGGTCTCCCCGACCCCGGGGGGCAGCTCCTCCGCGGGCACCCCCATGTCCGCCCAGTACTCCCGCCAGGTGGCGTGGCCACCGGGCGGGGGCTCGGGCACATAGCCCAGGGCCTCGGACCAGAAGGCCACCATCCGGCGGGGCTCGGCACAGTCGATCGTCAGCTGCAGTGTGAGTGTCGTCATGTCCGAAGCCTCGCAGAGCGGTCTGACAACGAGGCCCGTGGCGGGCTGNGCAGAGCGGTCTGACAACGAGGCCCGTGGCGGGCTGTTTCCCCTCCCCGCCCCTTCCCACAACTGGGGCTCCGCCCCAGACCCCGGGGCCAGGCGTGGGGCTCCGCCCCAGATCCCGGAGCCCCGAGGCGAAACCCCTGCCACGCGGCGGAGCCACACATCGACACCCCAGAAAAGGAGCTACCCCACGCCCAGGGGCGCCCAACGGGCCCCCAGGACCCACAGGCGAAACCCCTGCCACGCGGCGGAGCCACACATCGACACCCCAGAAAAGGAGCTACCCCACGCCCAGGGGCGCCCAACGGGCCCCCAGGACCCACAGGCGAAACCCCTGCCACGCGGCGGAGCCACACATCGACACCCCAGAAAAGGAGCTACCCCACGCCCAGGGGCGCCCAACGGGCCCCCAGGACCCACAGGCGAAACCCCTGCCACGCGGCGGAGCCACACATCGACACCCCAGAAAAGGAGCTACCCCACGCCCAGGGGCGCCCAACGGGCCCCCAGGACCCACAGGCGAAACCCCTGCCACGCGGCGGAGCCACACATCGACACCCCAGAAAAGGAGCTACCCCACGCCCAGGGGCGCCCAACGGGCCCCCAGGACCCACAGGCGAAACCCCTGCCACGCGGCGGAGCCACACATCGACACCCCAGGAAAGGGCCACGCGCCCCCAGGGCCATCCGACGAACCTTGACACCTTGGCAGCGAGCTACCCCGCTCCCCACTCCAGACCCCCGGGGTCCAGGTGCGGAGCCCTTGGTGGCGGGAAGGGGCGGGGAGGGGAAGGATCCGCGGTGCGTCCCGCTAAGGTGTGCGGCCGTGACCGAAGTCGACTTCCTCAACTCCACCCGGGCGTCCTACGACGCCATGGCCCTCGACTACGACGAGCGTTTCCGCGATGAACTGGCGGCCCAGACGCTGGAACGGGCGGTGCTCGCCGGGTTCGCCGAGCTGCTGCGGAACGCCGGGGGCGGACCCGTGGCCGATGTGGGCTGCGGGCCGGGCCGGGTGACCGCGCACCTCCACGGTCTGGGGCTGTCGGTGTACGGGATCGACCTGTCGCCGCGGATGGTGGAGCTGGCCCGGCGGGAGCACCCCGGGCTGCGGTTCGAGGAGGGGTCGATGCTGGCCCTGGACATCCCGGACGGCACCCTCGCCGCCGTGGTGGCGTGGTACTCCACGATCCACATCCCGCAGGAGCGGCTGCCGGATGTGTTCGCCGAGTTCCACCGGGTGCTGGCGCCCGGTGGATACGCGCTGGTCGGCTTCCAGGTGGGCGATGAGCAGCGGGTCTACACGGAGGCGTTCGGTCATGAGGTGTCGCTGACCTTCCGCCGGTGGCAGCCGGACCGGATCGCCGAGTTGCTGGCCGGGGCCGGACTGCCGGTCCACGCCCGGACCTTCCGGGAACCGGAGCGCTGGGAACCCACCCCGCAGGCGTCCCTCATCGCCCGCAAGCCGCTGCCGCCTGCCGAGGACCAGACCGCCGACGACCAGACCACCGGAAAAGCCGACCAGACCACCGGAAAGGGCGACCAGACCACCGGAAAGGCCGACCAGGCCGCCGGAAACCCGGCCGCCACCAGCTGATGTCAGACGCGGGTCAGCGCGGCGTCGTCCGCGCTGTCCGTATCGGCCTGAGCCCCGGACGGGTTGGACCGGTTCTCGGCTCCCGTCACCGCCGCCTCCGGCGCCCGCGCCGCGAAGCGGCGGGCCAGCACCGCGCAGACCATCAGCTGCATCTGATGGAAGAGCATCAGCGGCAGCACCGCCAGGCTCGCCTGGGCGCCGAAGAGCACGCTCGCCATCGGCAGCCCGGCGGCCAGGCTCTTCTTCGACCCCGCGAACACGATCGTGATCCGGTCCTCGCGGACGAAGCCCAGCTTCCGCGAGCCGTACGAGGTGAGCGTGAGCATCACCGTGAGCAGGACCGCCTCGACGCCGAGCAGGATCGCCAGCCGGGCCGGGGTCACCTGGTGCCAGATGCCCCGGTTCATGCCCTCGCTGAACGCCGCGTAGACCACGAGCAGCACCGAGCCCCGGTCCACCAGCCGCAGCACCACCCGATGGCGCGAGATGAAGCCGCCGATCCAGCGGCGCAGCAGCTGACCGGCGAGGAAGGGGGCCAGCAGCTGAAGCGCGATCTTGATCATCGAGTCGGCCGAGAAGCCGCCTCCGCTGCCGCCCAGCAACAGCGCGACCAGCACCGGGGTGACCACCACACCGAGCAGGCTGGAGAAGGAGCCCGCGCAGATCGCGGCGGCCACATTGCCCCGGGCGATCGAGGTGAAGGCGATGGAGGACTGGACCGTGGAGGGCACCAGGCACAGGAAGAGCAGCCCGGTGTAGAGGGGATGCGTCAGCACGTACGGCACCAGGCCGCGCGCGGCCAGGCCGAGGGCCGGGAAGATGACGAAGGTGCACACCAGCACGGTCAGATGGAGCCGCCAGTGGCGCACCCCGTCCAGCGCCTCACGGGTGGAGAGCCGGGCGCCGTAGAGGAAGAAGAGGAAGGCGACCGCGACCGTGGTGGCCCCGTCGGTGATGGTGGCGGCCCGGCCGCTGACCGGGAGCAGCACGGCGAGCGCCACGGTTCCGATGAGTCCGAGGATGAAACCGTCCAGGGGGAGCCAGGAGGGAAGGGCGGGAAGGGCGATCTTGCGGACGTGCGGGCGGTGCGGCATTCGTTCTCTTTCTCGCTCTTTCCGGCCTGGCTTCTCGGTCTTTCTGACCGGACTTCTCACTCTTGCCGGCCTGGCTTCTCACTCTTGCCAGCCTGGCTTCTCGCTCATTTCCGGCCTGGCGTGGACACGGACGGGGCCCGTTCCATAGTGCTCCCGATCAAGGCCATCGGGAATCCCGCATACCGCTCTGACTGCCATCGCCTTCCGTGATGACCCGGGCGTACAGTGGCCGCCATGTACGACCCCGCCCAGCTCCGGACGTTCCTCGCGGTGTCCCAGACCCTCAGCTTCACCCAGGCCGCCGACCGCCTCGGGGTGCGCCAGTCCACCGTGAGCCAGCAGGTGCGCAAGCTGGAGGCGGCCGTGGGGCGGCAGCTGTTCGCCCGCGACACCCACGGGGTGGAGCTGACCGAGGACGGCGAGGCGATGCTGGGGTTCGCCCGCTCCATCCTGGAGGCGAACGAGCGGGCGGCGAGCTGGTTCCGGGGCACCCGGCTGCGCGGCCGGCTGCGCTTCGGCGCCTCGGAGGACTTCGTGGTGACGCGGCTGCCGGAGATCCTGGAGGGGTTCCGCCGCGACCACCCCGAGGTGGACCTGGAGCTCACCGTCGAGCTCTCGGGCACGCTGCACGAGCGGCTGGAGGCGGGCAAGCTGGATCTGGTGCTGGCCAAGCGGTCCGAGGACCGGCCGGGCGGGCAGCTGGTGTGGCGGGACCGGCTGGTGTGGATCGGCGCCGAGCGGCTGCGGCTGGATCCGGACCGCCCGCTCCCCCTGATCGTCTTCCCGCCGCCCGGGCTCACCCGGACCCGCGCGCTGGATGTGCTGGAGCGACACGGCAGGTCATGGCGGATCGTATGCACCAGTGGCAGTCTCAACGGCCTGGTCGCGGCGGCCCGCGCCGGGCTCGGGGTGATGGCCCACACCCATGGTCTGATTCCGCCGGGCCTGGCGCCGGTCCCCGAACGGGCGGGGCTGCCGGACCTCGGCCCGGTGGATTTCGTACTGCTGTACGGAAAGCATCGGCACGAGGGCGCCCCGCACGCCGCCGCGGAGCGACTCGCCGCCGCGATCCTGGCGGGCCCGGTGCCACGATCGGAGAGATTTCGTGCAGAAGGCCGTTACATATAAGCCACACACGCGGCGCATAGGGCCAGACTCCACGCAATCCGCCCTCGCCAATGCCTGATTAATACCCTTTCACCTCACTGTCCGCCCGGCATTCCGTACGTTCCGGGCACAAAACACCTCTCCCGCATCGGGGGCCGGATCGGGTACGGTCGCGGCGCTGTGCCCAGCGGCTTCAAGGAGCATTCAAGGAGCAGGTATTGCGCGAGTTCACCGTCCCCCCGTTGGCGACGCCGCCTCAGGCCGGAGGACTGGCGGATGCCGTCTTCGACCATGCGGACTCCGACCCCCTCCGGGTTGCACTGGCGCGCAAAACGGCGGACGGTGGCTGGCGGGACGTGACCGCGGGCCAGTTCCGGGACGAGGTGACGGCGCTCGCCAAGGGCCTGCTGGCCCGTGGGGTCCGATTCGGCGACCGCGTCGCCATCATGTGTCCCACCCGCTATGAGTGGACGCTCTTCGACTTCGCGCTGTGGAGCATCGGCGCCCAGAGCGTTCCGCTGTACCCCACCTCCTCCGCCGAGCAGGTCTGCTGGATGCTGCATGACGCGGGGGTCTCCGCCTGTGTCGTGGAGCACGAGGACCACGCGATGACGGTCGGCTCGGTGGTCGGCCGGCTGCCGCATCTGAGGCAGCTGTGGCAGCTGGACGCGGGGGCGCTGGACGAGCTGCTGGCGGCCGGGGAGTCCGTCGAGGACGATCTGGTGGAACGGCACCGGCTGGCCGTGACCCCCGATCAGCCCGCGACCATCATCTACACCTCGGGCACCACCGGCCGCCCCAAGGGCTGTGTGATCACCCACGCCAATCTGATGGCGGAATGCGACAACATCGTCGAGCGGTACGAGGAGGCCTTCCACTCCAAGCGCGGCGACGAGGCCGCCACCCTGCTCTTCCTCCCGCTCGCCCATGTCTTCGGCCGGATGGTGGAGGTCGCCGCCATCCGCGGCAAGGTCAAGCTCGGGCACCAGCCCAAACTCTCGGCCGCCGCGCTGCTGCCCGATCTGAAGACCTTCCGGCCGACCTTCATCCTCGCGGTGCCGTACATCTTCGAGAAGGTGTTCGCGGCGGCGCGCCGCAAGGCCGAGGCGGAGGGCAAGCTGGGGGTGTTCGAGAAGGCCGTGGACGTGGCGGTGCGGTACGCGGAGGCGCAGGAGGCCAAGGCGTTCGGCACCGGACCGGGCCCGGGCGCCGGGCTGCGGGTGCAGCACCAGTTCTTCGAGAAGGCCGTCTACGGCAAGGTGCGCGCCGCGATGGGCGGCCGGGTGCGGCACGCGATGTCGGGCGGTTCGGGCATGGAGCGGCGGCTCGGACTGTTCTTCGCGGGCGCGGGCGTGACCATCTACGAGGGCTACGGCCTCACCGAGTCCACCGCCGCCGCCACCGCCAACCCTCCGGAACAGACCCGCTTCGGCACGGTCGGCGTGCCGATTCCCGGCACCACGGTCCACCTCGCCGACGACGGGGAGGTGTGGGTGCGCGGCGGCCAGGTCTTCGAGGGCTACCTCGGCGATCCCAAGGCGACCGACGCGGTGCTGCGCGACGGCTGGCTGGCCACCGGCGATCTGGGCACGCTGGACGACGACGGCTATCTCACCATCACCGGGCGGAAGAAGGAGATCCTGGTGACCTCCAGCGGCAAGTCGGTCTCCCCGGCGGGCCTGGAGGAGCGGGTACGGGCGCATCCGCTGGTGGCCCAGTGCATCGTGGTGGGCAACGACCGCCCGTATGTCGCGGCGCTGGTCACCCTCGACTCGGAGGCGGTCGCGCACTGGCTGACGATGCGCGGCAAACCGGAGCTGCCGCCGGGCGAACTGGTCCGGGACCCCGATCTGGAGACCGAGATCCGGCGTGCGGTGGTCGCGGCGAACACCACCGTTTCCCAGGCGGAGTCGATTCGTACCTTCCGGATACTTGCCGCGCAGTTCTCCGAGGAGCATGGTCTGCTGACGCCGTCGCTGAAACTGAAGCGAAAGGCCATCGAACAGGCGTACGCCGTCGAGGTCGAGGCGCTGTACCACTCCTGAGCCGCGAAGGGGGCACGAAATGATCGACGTCATTCTCCCCGAACTTCCCGAACGCGAACTGGCCCTGCTGTCCGAGGAGACACCCCAGCCCAGCGGCCCGAGGCTGGCCGGGCGGGTGGTCCTGGGCGGGCCGGTGGCCTTACCGGTCACGGCCGACCTCGTCGGACCGGATCCGGAGCTGCTGGAATTCCTTCGTACCGAGGCGGACAACGCCGTCTACCACCTGGTGCACCTGTCGGTGACCTGCGCCCGGGACGCGCCGGACCCCGCCCTGCACTCGGTCAACCTCGATCTCAGCCTCACGGCGGAACCGGTGCGGCGGGGCACCACGGTCTTCCAGCCGGTGGCCTGGTCCATGACCCCGCGCCAGCTCACCACCGAGGTGACGGCACCGGCGCCGGCGGCCCACCTCGGCCCGCGGCTCGGGTTCCAGGACGGTGGCGGCACCGCCCTCGGCGAGCGGGTCTGCCTGGAGGCGCGGCGGGAGCTGCGCTCCGACCCCGGCTGGGAGATCCGGCACACCTCCGCGGTGCGCATCGGCGGGACGTACCGGCTGGCCATGGTGGTGCGGGCACCACGCGGGGCGGTGAGCCGGGCGGCGGTCGCGGTGGGCGCCACGGTGCGCGAGGGGCACACCCTGCACCGCTTCCGGGAGGAGCTCGAGGAACCACTGCGCCTGGCCGCGCTTCATTAGGGACGGAACGTCATTAGGGACGGAACGTCAGTAGAGGCGGAATCGGCGCACAGAGCGGTACGAGCACAGGCGAGGAGCGACGGAACACGGTGGACGGCCAGGACGGCGACGGGCATCCGGCGCTGACGACCGAGGAGCTCGGGGAGTTGACGCGGGTCTTCCCGCCCGGCCCGTCCGCCGTGGCGCTGCTGCGCAGAGCGGGCTTCCCCGCCGAGCACACGCCGGCGGCCGCCACGACCGCCGGGGAGTTCTGGTCCGCGGTGGCCGGGGCGGTCGCCGCGGGCCGGGTCGCGGACGGCAGGTTGCGGGTCCTGGCCGCCGCCTGCGTCTCCTATCCGCACAACGCGGTGTTCCGCGCCGCCTTACGGGGGCGGCCGGGCGGGGGCGGGGTCCGGCGGGTGCTGGTGACCGGCGCCGCCCCGGGTGGCCAGGAGTTAGCGGCGGTCCAGCGGGCGGCCCGGGGCGTCCTGACGGTGGACCGGTGCCCCGCCGCGGCCGCCACCGATCTGCGAAGGATCCTCACCGTACGCCCGGATGTGCTGCATCTGGTCTGCCGCCGCGAGGGGCGCACGCTGGTCTTCGAGGACGGCGACGGACGGGCCCACCACACACCGGCCGCGCGCCTGGCCGAGCTGCTGGCCGTCTACCGCCGGCTGACCGGCGCCCGGCTGCCCGGGGTGGTGCTCGGCTGCTCCGACGGCGCGCCGCTGGCCGGACTCTTCGCCGGGGCGGCCGAGGTGGTGGTCGCCCACCGGGGACCGCTGGACGGCGCGGCGTCGGCAGCCTTCGCGGGCGGGCTCTACGGTCTGTTGGGCGAGGCGCCCACGCTGGCGGCGGCCGCCCGGCGGGCGGCGGAACGGCTCGGGCGGGACGGGGACGGCGTGCTGATCCTGCGCGGGCGACCCTGGTAGCCGGTCCGCGGGAATGACGGCAGGCCGTTGATCGTTGTATGTCTCGGACGTAAATCCACACCCGACGTAAGGATCGACTGCTCGTGAGCAAGGTCCCCTTCATCACGCTCAACAACGGCGTACGGATGCCGCAGCTCGGCTTCGGTGTCTGGCAGATCCCGGACGACGAGGCGCAGGTCGCGGTGCGCAACGCACTGGACGCCGGGTACCGCAGCATCGACACCGCCGCGATATACGGCAACGAGGAGGGCACGGGGAAGGGGCTCGCCGCGTCGGGCATCGCGCGCGACGAGCTGTTCATCACCACCAAGCTCCACAACCGCCAGCAGGGGTACGACTCGACGCTGCGCGCCTTCGACGCCTCGCTGACCAAGCTGGGCCTGGAGTACGTGGATCTCTACCTGATCCACTGGCCGCTGCCCGGGGTCGACAAGTACGTGGACACCTGGAAGGCGTTCGAGAAGATCTACTCCGAGGGCCGCGCCAAGGCCATCGGCGTCTCCAACTTCCACCCCGCCCACATCCAGCGGCTGCTCTCCGAGACCTCGATCGTCCCGGTGATCGACCAGATCGAGCTGCACCCGCAGCTGCCGCAGGCGGAGCTGCGCGCCTTCAACGCCCGCCATGACATCGCCACCGAGGCGTGGTCCCCGCTCGGCCAGGGCAAGGGCCTGCTGGAGGACCCGAAGCTGGCGGCGATCGGCGAGAAGCACGGGAAGTCCCCGGCCCAGGTGGTGCTGCGCTGGCACCTGGACCTCGGCAATGTGGTGATTCCCAAGTCCGTGACCCCGTCGCGGATCAAGGAGAACATCGACGTCTTCGACTTCCAGCTGGACTCCGAGGACCTGGCGGCGATCGACTCCCTCGAGACCGGCGTCCGCCTGGGCTTCGACCCCGAGACCTTCAACGGCTGAGCCCCCAGAGCTCCGCGTTCCGCCCCGTCGCGCCCCTCGCGGCGGGGCGGACCCGTATCCCCACGCGGGGCGGATGCGGCCCACCGAGCGAGGCACGTCCCCGACAATTACGCTTGGCGTCCAGATGGGCACATAGCGTGACCATACGCCTAGCCGAGGAGACAGAAGATGTCCCGCAGACGCCGTCACGGCCTTGAGCTGGCCGCCGGTTGCACCGTCGCGATAGCCGCCCTCTTCCTGGGGAGCGGCATACCCGCGGTGGCCGACCCCGGTGAACCCTCCCCCCGCCCCCGGAGGGAGGTGCCCCCCGAGATGCTGGCCTCGATGCAGCGCGATCTGGGTCTGACGGCCGATGAGGCGCGGATGCGGATATCCAACGAGTACAGGGCCGGAGAGGCCGAACCGGGGCTGCGCAAGAGCCTGGGCAGCTCCTACGGCGGCGCGTGGGTGTCCGGCAACACCGCCGAACTCACCGTGGCCACCACCGACGAGGAGCAGAGCGCCCTCATCACGGCCGGCGGCGCCAAGGCCGCCGTCGTCAAGCACAGCCTCAAGGCCCTCGTCGACGCCAAGGAGGCCCTGGACCGCACCGCCTCCGAGCGCCCCCCGGCCGCCGATGTCGCCTCCGCCTGGTACGTGGACGTCAAGACCAACAGCGTCGTGGTGCAGTCGGCCGAACCCACCGAGGCGGCCGCCTTCGTCGCCGCGAGCGGCGCGGACCGCGAGGTGGTACGGGTCGTGGAGTCGGCCGAACGGCCGAGCCCGCTGTACGACCTGCGCGGTGGCGAGGCGTTCTACATCAACGACGCCGCCCGCTGCTCGATCGGCTTCTCGGTGACCAAGGCCCAGCAGAACGGCTTCGTCACCGCCGGCCACTGCGGCAGCCAGGGCGACACCACCGCCGGCTTCAACCGGGTGGCGCAGGGCACCTTCCAGGGCTCCAGCTTCCCCGGCAACGACTACGCATGGGTGGCCACCAACGCCGACTGGGTCCCGCAGCCGTGGGTGATCGGCCCCGAGGGCACCAACGTCACCGTCACCGGCTCCCAGGAAGCGCCGGTGGGCTCGTCCGTCTGCCGCTCCGGCTCGACGACCGGCTGGCACTGCGGCACCATCCAGCAGCACGACACCAGCGTGCAGTACCCGCAGGGCACGGTCAGGGGGGTCACCCGCACCAACGTCTGCGCCGAGCCGGGCGACTCCGGCGGCTCGTTCATCTCGGGCAGCGAGGCGCAGGGCGTCACCTCCGGCGGCTCCGGGAACTGCACCGTCGGCGGCACGACGTACTACCAGCCGGTGAACCCGATCCTGACGACCTACGGGCTCACCCTCACCACCGGCTGACGCCGGGCGCCGAGGCCGCCGCGGTCGAGCGGACCGCCGGCGGCCTCGCGCGTGCGTACGGCACACCGTGACGACCGCCGGCGCGTGATGTGTTCGGAGCACCTTGACGTGTTCGGAGCACCTTGACCAATCCGCACCCGTCCGGGCGACGAATGAGGTACGACACCTTGCGTGTGCGCCGCATCGTTCCCGGAAGGACGGCCCGTGAGAGAACCCGTGTACATCGGCGGACCCGCCGCGCGCGGACCGGACCTCGAAGAGTTGCTCCAGATGGTGGCCCGGGGGGACCAGAACGCGTTCGGAGCCCTCTACGACGCCGTCAGCGGGCCGGTCCTGGGGCTGACGCGCAGTCTGCTGCGCGACCCGGCCCAGGCCGAGGAGGTCACCCAGGAGGTCCTGGTCGAGGTGTGGCGGTCCGCGGCGCGGTTCGAACCGGGCCGGGGCAGCGCCATGTCGTGGATCCTGACGGTGGCGCACCGGCGCGCCGTGGACCGGGTGCGCTCGGCGCAGGCCGCCTCCGACCGCGAGGAGCGCGCCGCGCTGCTGTCCCGCACCCCGGCGTTCGACGAGGTGACCGAGCAGGTGGAGGCCAGGCTCGAGCGCGAGCAGGTGCGCCGGTGCATGCGGACGCTGACCGAGCTGCAGCGGCAGTCGGTGACGCTCGCCTACTACCGGGGCCGCTCCTACCGTGAGGTGGCGGAGCTGCTGTCGCTGCCGCTCGGGACCGTGAAGACCAGACTCCGGGACGGGCTCATCCGGCTCCGGGACTGCATGGGGGTCGGCGCATGACCAGAGCGGATCTGCATACCTTGACCGGGGCGTACGCGGTGCATGCCCTGTCGGGGCGGGAGTTGACCGAGTTCGAGCGGCATCTGGCGGTCTGTGACGCCTGCCGTCAGGAGGTACGGGAGCTGCGGGAGACCGCCGCGAAGCTGGCGGTGGCCACGGCCCTGACCCCGCCCCCGACGATGAAGGACGATGTGCTGCGGCGGATCGCCACGGTCCGCCAGGAGCCGCCCCGGGTGGCGGCGCGGGAGGCCCGGGAGTCCCACGCGGGCCCGCGGCGGCGCACCGGGCGGCGGGCGATGAACTTCGCGCTGGCGGCCTGTGTGGCCGCGGCCGCCGCGTGCGGCGGGGTCGCGGTGTGGCAGTACCGGCAGGCGTCCGACGCCCGTGACACCGCCCGCCGCTCCGAGCAGCGGGTGGCCCGGGCGGAGGAGCTGACCCAGGTGCTGGCCGCGCCCGACGCGCGCAGCCGCAGCGGCCGGATGACGGACGGCTCGACCGGCACGGTGGTGGTCTCCCGCGGGCTGAACAAGGCGGTGTTCCTCGCCTCGGGGCTGCCCGAGCCGCCCGCCGGTCGGATCTATCAGCTGTGGTTCAGCGACGGTGGCACGATGCGCCCGGCCGGTCTGATGGACTCCTCGGGCCGGAGCACGGCGGCGGTCATGAGCGGCGCGGTCGGGAAGGCGTCGGCCATGGGGGTGACGGTCGAGCCCGCCGGAGGGTCGAAGGCCCCGACGAGCGATCCGCTGGTCCTGCTGACGTTCCCCTCGGCGTGAGCGGGCGCTATCGCGTGTCATCAGCCGGCATCGGGCGTCATCGGGTGACATGGGGCGGGAAGCCGCCGATCCGCGGGGCCGGGTGGGGTAAGGGAGAGGGGTGAGCACGTCCCTCTCCGTCTTCACCTCCGATCTGCGGCTGTCCGACAACCCCGTGCTGCGCGGCGCGCTGCGCTCCGCCGAGCGGGTCGTGCCGCTGTTCGTCGTGGACCGCGGCCTGGCCGGGACGGGGTTCGCGGTCCCCAACCGGGTGGCGTTCCTCGCGGACGCCCTGGCCGATCTCGACGCGGGGCTGCGCGAGCGCGGCGGGCGGCTGGTGGTCCGCCGGGGGGACGCGGTGGCGGAGATCCTGCGGGCGGCGCGGCAGGCGGACGCGGCCGAGGTGCACATCGCGGGCGGGGTGAGCGGCTACGCCACCCGCCGCGAGCGGCGGCTGCGCGAGGCGCTGGAGGCGGACGGACGGCGGCTGCGGGTGCACGCCGCGGTGGTGACGGCGGTGGAGCCGGGCGAGGTGGCCCCGGCGGGCAAGGACCACTTCGCGGTCTTCACCCCGTACTTCCGCGCCTGGCGGCGGGCCGGGCCGCGCCGGCCGCTCAGCGCGCCGCGCACGGTGAGCGTGCCGTCCGGGCTGCGCTCGGAGCCGGTGGCGGCGGTCGCCTCGCTCGCCTCCGGCAGCCCCTCCCCCGGGCTGCCCGAGGGCGGGGAGACGGCGGGCCGCCGTCGCATGCGCTCCTGGTGGCGGTCGGGCTTGCGGAGTTACGCCGACCGGCAGGACGATCTGGCGGGCGACGCCACCTCCCGGCTCTCCCCGTATCTGCACTTCGGCTGTCTGTCCCCGGTGGAGCTGGTGCACCGGGCGCGGGAGGCGGGCGGCGCGGGCGCCGACGCCTTCGTACGGCAGCTGGCCTGGCGGGACTTCCACCACCAGGTGCTGGCCGCCCGGCCGGACGCCGCCCACGCCGACTACCGCCCGCGGGGCGACCGGTGGCGCGCGGACGCGGCCGAGGTCGCGGCCTGGAAGGCGGGGCGCACCGGCTATCCGCTGGTGGACGCGGGGATGCGGCAGCTGCGCCACGAGGGCTGGATGCACAACCGGGCGCGGCTGCTGGTGGCGAGCTTCCTCACCAAGACGCTCTACCAGGACTGGCGGATCGGCGCCCGGCACTTCCTGGAGCTGCTGGTGGACGGGGATGTGGCCAACAACCAGCTGAACTGGCAGTGGGCGGCGGGCACCGGCACCGACACCCGCCCGAACCGGGTCCTCAATCCGCTGGCGCAGGCGCGGCGGTTCGACCCGGACGGCGCGTATGTGCGGCGCTGGGTGCCGGAGCTGGCCGGGGTGACCGGCTCCGGCGTCCACACGCCCTGGCGGCTGCCGGAGGCCGAGCGGAACCGGCTGGACTACCCGGACCCGATCGTGGACCTTCAGGAGGGGCTGGCCCGCTTCCGGCACGCGCGGGGGTGACCCCGGGACCGTCGGCCGGGCTACGGGGTGTCCGACGGATCTTGGCGCCTGCGGCGGGCTGTTCCCCTCCCCGCCCCCTCCCGTAACCAGGGGCTTCGCCCCTGGACCCCGGGTCTGGGGCGGAGCCCCAGTTCCGGGAAGGGGCGGGGAGGGGAAAGATCCGCCGGACACCCCCCTAGTCGGCGCGGGCGCCGTGCTGCGGGGCGATCTCCTCGATCCGGCCGGCGAGCTCGAAGTCGAGCGCGGTCACCTTGCCGCCGACGCTGTGGGTGTTCACCGTGACGCCCACCCTGTTGTAGCCGAGGGTGAGGTCGGAGTGGTGGTCGAGCTCCTCCTGGATGGTGGCGATCTCCGCCACCAGCCCGGCCGCCTGCGGATGGCCCTTGAAGACATACGTCCGGGAGAGCCGGTCGTCCGCGAACGACCAGCCGGGAAGATGTTCCAGACGTCGCTGGATCTCCTGGTCGGTGAGCGGCTCGACTGCCATGACACATCCCTTCGTCGCGGGTGACCGGTGGCCCTTCCACCCTGCCATGGGCACCGCCCGGCGTCGGCTACCTTCGGGTCATGACGACTGCCGCGCCGCCCCGGGTGGGCATACTGCTGCGCGAGTGGCGGGACCGCCGCCGGATGAGCCAGCTGGAGCTGGCGCTGCGCGCCGACTCCTCGGCCCGCCACATCAGCTTCATCGAGACCGGCCGGTCGCGGCCCAGCCAGGAGATGGTGCTCAGGCTCGCCGACCACCTCGACATCCCGGTCCGCGAGCGCAACGCCCTGCTGATCGCCGCCGGTTACGCCCCGCACTATCCGGAGCGGTCGGTGGACGACCCGTCGATGAGCGCCCTGCGCGACTCGCTGGAGCGGCTGCTGACCGGCTATGAACCGTATCCGGCGCTGGTGGTGGACGGCACCTATGAGGTGCTGGCGGCCAACCGGGGCATCGCGGCGCTCCTGGAGGGGGTGGCGGAGCATCTGCTGAGGCCCCCGCTGAACGCGATGCGCCTCACCCTCCACCCCGAGGGCCTCGCCCCGCGCATCCGCAACCTCCGCGAATGGCGCGGCCATCTGCTGGACCAGATGGACCGGCAGCTGGCGCTGATGCGCTCCTCTCCGCTGCGCGCGCTGTACGACGAGGTGGCGGCCTATCCGCTGCCCGAGACCGGCGGCCGGGAGACGGCGGCCGCCGGTGACACCCCGCCCTTCGCGCTGCCGATGATGATCGAGCACGGCGGGCGGGTGCTGTCGTTCATCTCGACGATCGCGACCTTCAACACCCCTATGGACGTCACGGTCTCCGAGCTGGCCATCGAGACCTTCCTCCCGGCCGACCCGGAGACCGCCGCCGCCCTGGGCCGGTTCGACCGGCCGTAGGGACTCGGCGCCGGGTGCGACTCAGGACCGCTGGGACTCCACGAGCGCGATGGCCTCCTCCTTGGTGGCCACGGCGGGCGGCGAGCCCTCCAGCGGCTTGCGGGCCGTCTCCTTCATCACGGCGGCGGCGATGATGCCGACGACCGCCGCGAGCATCGTGTAGAAGGCGGGCATCAGATCGTTCCCGGTGCTGCTGATCAGGCCCTCGGTCACCAGCGGCGTGGTGCCGCCGAAGAGCGAGACGGAGATGTTGAAGGCGATGGAGAGCGAGCCGTAGCGCACGTTCGTCGGGAAGAGCGCGGGGAGCGAGGCGGACATCACGCTCACATACGGCAGCAGGCACAGCCCCAGGAGCAGCAGCCCGGCGAAGACCGGGACGATCCCGCCCTGCTTGATGAGCAGGAAGCTCGGCACGGCGAGCACCAGGAAGCCGACCGAGCCGGCCATCAGCACGGGCTTGCGGCCGATGCGGTCGGAGAACCGGCCGACGAAGGTGATGGCCGCCATGAGCACCAGCATCACGATGATGATCGAGACCAGGGCGCTGGTGCTGCTGTAGTGGAGGGTGTCCGACAGATACGTCGGCATGTAGGACAGCAGCATGTAGTCGGTGATGTTGTACGCGGCGACCAGCGCGATGCACAGCGCCATCGCCCGCCACTGGGTGCGGAACACCTGCCAGAACGGCAGGCTTTCGCGCTCGGCCGCGTTGGTGGAGCCCTCGTCCTCCAGCTTCTGGAACGCGGGGGTGTCATCCAGCTTCAGCCGCAGATACAGACCGACCAGCCCGATCGGCGCGGCGGCCAGGAACGGGATGCGCCAGCCCCAGGAGTCCATCGAGGAGTCGGCGAGCATCACGGTCAGGATGGTCACCAGTCCGGCGGCCGAGGTGTAGCCGATCAGCGTGCCGAACTCCAGAAAGCTGCCGTAGTAGCCACGGCGCTTGTCGGGCGCGTATTCGGCGATGAAGGTCGAGGCGCCGCCGTATTCCCCGCCGGTGGAGAAACCCTGGAGCATACGGAACAGGATGAGCAGCGCGGGCGACCAGAAGCCGATGGCGGCATAGCCGGGGATGAGTCCGATGGCGAGTGTGCTGGACGCCATCATGATCATGGTGAAGGACAGCACCTTCTTACGGCCGATCCGGTCGCCCAGCGGCCCGAAGAACAAACCTCCCAGCGGACGGACCAGAAAGGCCACCGCGAAAGTCGCCAGGGAGGAGAGCACCTGGGCCGTGTCATTGCCGGACGGGAAGAACACTTTGCCGATGGTGACCGCGAGATAGCTGTAGATCCCGAAGTCGAACCATTCCATGGCGTTTCCCAGCGCGGCGGCCTTCACCGCTTTCCGGACGGTCCTCTCCTCGGTGACCGTGATGTCGCTCCGACGCAGTGGAGGGTTCTTCCGTCGCTGGACGGCACGCCAGAGCAGACGGTGCCGGGAGGGCGCGGACGCGGAGGCTTCGACATCGGTTGGGGCAGGCACAAGCAACTCTTTTCAGTGGACAGGCCTGTTGCGCATACCCCGCGATCGCCGCGACATGCCCGGCGTGTCGCAGACCACCCATGACGACCGCCGTGGCACTCAAGGAACGTTCGACCCCGGCCCGAGCCGGGGCGGGCATCTTCGGGGACACCCGCCGGGCCGCTTTACCGATTCTTGGCCTCCGCTAGACCTGGCCACGCGGTCGCATAACCGTCATGCAGCGCCGAAAGGCGCCGAACTCAAGGGGACATCATGCTCTACGGCAATGCCCTCCGAAAGGCCATCAGCTCCTCTCCCACCACTCCTCTCATCGGCATCTACGACATGTACTCGGCGTCCATCGCCGCACAGCACTACAACGGCTTCTTCGTATCCGGATTCGGGTTCGCCGCATCGCATTACGGGCTTCCCGATATCGGCTTCATCGCCTGGCCCGACATGGTTGCCTTCGTGGAGCGGCTGCGGCTGGCCTTCCCCGAACACCATCTGCTCGTGGACATCGACGACGGCTATGTGGACCCCGAGGTCGCCTGCCATGTGGTGCAGCGGCTGGAGCGCACCGGGGCCTCCGGGGTGATCCTGGAGGACCAGCGGCGCCCGCGCCGCTGCGGCCACGCCGACGGCAAGCTGATCCTGCCGCTCGAGGAGTACCTCGAGAAGCTCCAGCTGGTGCTGAGCAGCCGGAAGGACCTGGTGGTGGTGGCGCGTACGGACGCCACCGAGGAGTCCGAGATCCTACGGCGGGCGGCCGCGCTGGCGGAGACCGACGCGGATGTCGTCCTCGTCGACGGGGTACGCAGCGTGGAGTGGATCCGCAAGGTCCGTAAGGTCATCGGCGACAAGCCCCTGCTGTTCAATCAGATCGCGGGCGGTAAGTCGCCGAGGCTCTCCCTGTCCGAGCTGTCCGAGCTCGGGGTGGATGTCGCCATCTACAGCACTCCCTGCCTGTTCGCCGCCCATGGCGCGATCGACGGGGCGCTGAGCGATCTCAAAACGGCGGACGGGCGGCTGCCGGACACCCGGCAGACCGGGGCCATCGGGGTCAAGGGCGCCACGGAGCTGCTGGAGAAGAACATCAGCAGGCACCACGGGGACCGTCAGCCCGCCAGGGTCGGGTGACGAGGGTCGTGCGCATGCCCTCGGCCTTCCTCGGGCCCGGCCCCGGCCGGCGCCGCAAACCCCGCAAGGACATCCTCGCGGTCCGTCCGTCGACGGCGGGGCTCCTCCTCGCGGCCGCCGCGAGCGTGCTGTGCGCGGGCCCCGCGGCCCCCGCCAGGGCGACGCCGCCGCCCGCGGACACCCCGCACGACGAGGACTACGAACCAGAGGAGGCCGCGCCGGCCTCCGACCAGCACAACGGTCTCGTGGTCATCGACAACTCCGGCGCCGACTCCTGGCTGGAGGTCGACCGCACCCTCAACACCCTGCTGCTGAGCCGTGGCACGGCGGGCAGCGACCACGACGGGGGCGGCGGCGCCATCGACGTCCTGGCCGGTGACATCACCGGCGCGGATCCGGTGCTGCCGCAGATCGGCCACCCGCCGTGGCAGGCCGGAGGCGGTGATTGATGTGAGACGGACGTCCTGGCCGCCGTCGTGGCCGGGCCGGCTCGGGAGGGCGGTGGACCCCTATGTCGCCGCCCTCCTCGGGACGGTCGCGCTGGCGGCGCTGCTGCCCGCGAGCGGGGCGGCGGCCACGGCCGTCGGCGATGCCGCGGACATCGCGATCGGGCTGCTCTTCTTCCTCTACGGTTCGCGGCTGTCCACCCGCGAGGCGCTGAACGGGCTGCGGCAGTGGCGGCTGCACCTGGTGGTGGGCGCGAGCACCTTCGTGCTCTTCCCGCTGCTGGGGCTGGCCGCGCGGGGCCTGGCCCCGTTCCTCCTCACCGACCAGCTCTACACCGGTCTGCTCTTCCTGTGTGTGGTGCCCTCGACCGTCCAGTCGTCGGTCGCCCTCACCTCCACCGCCCGGGGCAATGTCCCGGCCGCGATCTGCGCGGGGACGTACTCCAGCCTGCTCGGCATGATCGTCACCCCGCTGCTCGCGGCGTGGCTGATCGGCTCGGACGTCCGCTTCTCGGCCGATGGGCTGCTGGCCATCGCCACCCAGCTGCTGCTCCCCTTCCTCGCCGGGCAGGCGCTGCGCCGCTGGACCGCGCCGTTCGTCGGCCGACACAAGAGAGTGCTCGCCCTGCTGGACCGTGGCTCGATCCTGCTCGTGGTCTATACGGCGTTCAGCCGGGGCATGACGGAGGGCATCTGGAACCAGATCACCCCGGCCCGGCTGCTGGCGCTGCTGGGTCTGGCCGCGGCCGTGCTGGGGCTGGCCCTCACCACGACGTCGTTCGCCGCGCGGCGGCTGGGCTTCCGCCGGGAGGACCGCGTCACCATCGTCTTCTGCGGCTCCAACAAGTCCCTGGCCACGGGGCTGCCCATGGCGGCGGTGCTGTTCGGGGACGCGGCCGGGCCGGTGATCCTGCCGCTGATGCTCTTCCACCAGCTGCAGCTGATGGTGTGCGCGATCTTCGCGGGCCGGTGGTCGCGGCGGGCGCCGGAGGCCGCCCCGGCTCAGGGGGAACGCGTCCAGATCACGGAGGCGAGGGGGTAGCGGAGCGGGGTCAACGGGGAGAGGGCGGCGGCTCAGGCACGGTGGCTCGGACGCGGCGGCTCAGGCACGGTGGCTCGGACGCGGCGGCTCGGGCACGGTGGCTCGGGCACGGTGGCTCGGGTGCGGTGGCTCGGGCGCAGCTGCTCGGGCACGGTGGCTCAGGCGCAGCGGGCGATCACCACGATGGCCGCGTCGTCGTTGACGACCCCGCCGGTGTGCCGGAGCAGATCGGCGTGGAGAAAGTCCACCAGCGACTGCGGGCTGCCGCCCTTCCACCCCCCGAGCCGTTCGGGGAGCGGATAGAAGGCGCCGCTCTCGTCCCGGGCCTCGTTGACCCCGTCGGTGTGCAGCACCAGAAGGTCGCCGTACTCGAAGCGGAACATCTCCACCTGGTAGTCCCCCTCGCTCGACACCTCCAGGCCCAGCGGCACCGCGGGCTCGCCCACCTCCAGCGTCGCGACCACGCCCTTGTGCAGCAGCAGTGGTGGGGGGTGGCCGCAGTTCACCATCCCCGTCAGCGGGCCGTCGTCGTAGATGTCCAGCACCACGGCGGTCACGAAGGACTCCAGGAAATACCGCTCCTCACCGCCGAGGTGGTACCAGTTCCAGCACATCGCGTTGCCCATGTGGGCGGCGATGCCCGGCAGGGAGAGATTGCGGTAGGCGGACCCCCGGAAGGCCCCGATCAGCACGGCGGCGTCGCCGATCGCGGCCAGCCCCTTTCCCCGTACGTCCCCGATGACCAGCCGGGTCGCCCCTTCGGTACGGACGGCGGCGTACAGATCGCCGCCGATCTGCGCCTCCTCGTCGGCCGCGAGGTACAGCGAGGCGATCCTCAGCTCCCCGATCCGTTCGGGCAGCGGCCGCAGCAGCACCTCCTGCGCGGCCACGGCCACTGATCGCGCCTGGCTCAGCCGGCGCCGGTGCCGGTCGGTGACGTAGCGGAAGCTGGTCACCAGTCCCGAGATCGCGATCAGGGCGACGAGCTGCGCCTGGTGGTTGGCGGTCATCAGACCGCCGTGCAACGCGCCGATGACGATCTGGGCCGCCACGGCGAGGGCTCCGATGACGGCGGTTCCGCCCGCGCCCGCGAAGGAGGCGGTGATCGCGGGTGCCGCGATCAGGAAGGGGCCGAGGTGGACGCTGGGCGGCGTCGTGAGATCGCTCAGCGTGACCGCCAGGATGAGCGCGAGCGGAACGGCGAACAGCGCCCGGCCCGACCGCGTTTCCCCGCCGATGCGGGTGAGATCCGGCGAAACGCGCATACCTCCTGCTTACACCCGATACGGGCGTGGCGCGCTCAGATGACGCTGTCGGCCGTGGCCGCGGGGCCCGCCGCCGTGGCCGCCGGGGTGGCCTCCCGTCCCGCCGCCGTGACCGCCGGGCCCGCCGCCGTGACCGCCGGGGTGGCCTCCGCCGCGTCCACGCCCTCCGCCCGGCTCGCACGCCGCGCCGCCATCCACACGTACACCAGCACACCGGCGAACAGGAACAGCACGCCCTGGTACACCGCCGCGTATCCGGCGCCCGCGACCAGCCAGAACGAGAAGCCGAAGCCCGCCAGCGCGAGCGCCACGTCCCGGACGAAGCGCCCCGTCCGCACCTCCTCGCGGCGCCCGGACAGCAGGAAGTACAGCTGCGCGCCCGACGCCAGCAGATACGGGACCGTCGCCGAGAAAGTGGTGATCAGCACGAGGATCTCGAAGAGCCCGCTCGCCCCCGAGGTGTAGTTGACCACGGTGAGCAGGGACGCCAGGAGCACGCCGACGAGGACGCCGAAGGTCGGCACCCCGCGCCGCTTGGTGGCGAACGCGGCCGGGAAGAGCCCGTCCCGCGCGGCCGCGTACGGGGCCTGTGCGCTCATCAACGTCCAGCCGTTGAGCGCGCCGACGATCGACACCACGGCGGCCAGCGCGATCAGCGTGCCGCCCCAGCCCCCGCCGAACATCGCGTCGACCGCGTCCGAGAAGGGCGCGGTGGAGTTCACCAGGTCGTCGTGGGCCACGGTGCCGAAGACCGACACCGTGCCGAGCAGATAGACCACGGCCGCGCCGACCGTGCCCAGCACGCTCGCCCGTCCCACATTGCGCTCCGGGTCCCGCACCTCGCCCGCGCTCATCGAGGCCGACTCCACGCCCACATAGCTGTAGAGCAGGATCGCGGCCGCCGCCGACAGGCCGCCGAGCGCGCTGCCGCCGCCCTCGTTGAACGAGCCGAGGTTGTGCGGGTCGAAGAAGAAGAGGCCGACGACGGCGACGAAGAGCAGCGGGATGAACTTCAGCACCGTGGAGACCAGCTGCACCGCGCCCACCCAGCGCGTCCCCGCGAGGTTGGCGAGCGCGGGGAGCCAGAGCGCCAGCAGCGCCACGGCCAGGTTCACGCCCTTCGACTCGTGGCCGGGGACCAGGACATGCACATAGCCGACCGCCGCCACCGCGAGCGCCGCGTTGCTGACCCAGGTCATCGTCCAGTACGACCAGGCCGACAGGAACCCGGCGAAGTCGCCGAACGCCGCGCGGGCGTGTACGTACGGCCCGCCCGTGCTCGGGTCGCGCTCGGCGAGCCGCCCGAAGACCAGCGCGAGCGCGATGGCGCCCAGCGTCAGGACGCCGAAGGCGAGCAGGCTGAGGGTGCCGAACGGGGCGACGGAGGCGGGCAGCAGAAAGATGCCGCCGCCGATGATGTTTCCCATGACGAGCGCGGTCGCCGTGGGCAGGCCGAAGCGGCGGGGGTGGGGCTGGTCGTGCATGGGAACATGGTCACAGAAGGTGTACTGTGCACCCAAATCACCGGGTTTTGTTCGGCACGACCCGGCTGACCACGGTAAATGGTACGGCGGGGGCGCCGTCCCACCGCGAATCCTGCAGGGTGCGCGCCGCGTCGGACGCCTCGGTCGGCCGTGGCTCGGCGGGCACCTTGGCCTCTGCCGGGGCCTGCGCCGCCGACGCCTCCACGGCCGGGGCCTCCACGGCCGACGCCTCCACGACCGGGGCCTCTGTCGCCGCGGCCTCCACGGGGGCAGCCGCTGCCTCCTCCTCCGGCACCTGGGGCCCGTCCGCCTCCTCCAGCCAGCGCCGCAGCACCTGGTGCACCCGCTCGGCCCCGACCAACTCCTCCCCCGCCGCCACCGGCGGGGTCAGCTCGGCCGGCCACAGCAGAAAGGGGTGCCCCTGCTCCCCGCCGAGCCCGCCGTGCGAGCCGATCTGCTCCTCGAAGGCGTGCACCGTGCCGCGCGCCGGGTCGTAGGCGGAGTTGACCATGATGTCGGGGGTGTTCCGGAAGTGCGCGGTGCGCCGTACGGCGCTCTCGGCGCCGGGCCCGAAGACCGTGAGCGGGCTCACCCCGACGACCTCCCCGGTGTCCAGCCGGTGCTCGGCCCCGTCCGCGCCCAGCACCACCGCGCCGTGCGCCTCGGACCGTACGAGCACGAAACCCACTCCGGGGTGGTCGGCGAGCGCGCGCAACAGCGCGGGATGGCGGGCGTCGATCTGCTCGCGGCTCATCCGTCCCGGTACGTCGGGGAAGGAGATCAGGCCGAGATTCCCGGAGGCGAGCACGATGGGATCGGAGACGGCGGTATCACCCGCGCTGTCGGCGGTAACGACATCGGCGGGGGCCGCCCGCCCCCCGCACCGCCGCCCGACCTCGGCAGAGGCCTCCCGCACTCCGCACCGCCCGTCGCCGTCCACCACCGGCTTCTCCGGCCGGTGCAGCGCCGCCCGCCCCGCCTCGCGCGCCTCCGCCCCGCTCGGGGTCCGCCCGGCCCGCCGCGACACGGGCAGACCGCAGCCGGCCCGCACCAGGTCCTCCAGCCGCAGCCCGTACGCCCCCGCGAAGGTCTCGCCGGGGCTCTGCCCGTGGTCGGACAGCAGCACGATGCGGTAGTCGCGCGGGGCGTGCTCGGCGACCTTGGCGATCAGCGCGATGGAGCGGTCGAGCCGGGCGAGCACCTGCCGGGCGTCCCGGCTGCGCGGCCCCGAGTGGTGGGCCACCTCGTCGTACGCCACGAGATCGGCGTAGATCGCGGTACGGCCGGAGAGGATGTCCCCCATCACCGCCGTCACCACGACGTCCCGCTCCACGACGGTGGCGAACGCCCGGATGAACGGATACAGCCCGCCCCGCTTCACCCGGGGCGTCTCGCGGCGCAGCTTGGCGCGGGTGGACTGGCAGATCTCCCGGACCACCTCGGCGAGGAACGACACGGCGGTGCGGGTGGCGTTGGCGGGGTCGGCGAAGTACGCGAAGTATCCGGAGCGGGAGCGGTTGTGCTTACCGCGCCGCGCCGCGACCGAGAGCACCAGCGCGAGCTGATCGGCGCCGCCGGTGAAGAGGTTGCCCCGGCTGGCCCCGTCCACCGTGAGGAGTCCGTCGTGTCCCGCCCGGGCGGCCGCGCGGCGTTGGAGCACCGCCGCGCTGGTCGGCCGGTTGCTCACCATCACCTCCCCGGTCTTCTTCTCGTACCAGCGGAAGGCGGGCACGTCCTCGTTGGAGCCGTGCAGGATGCCGAGTTGGCTGGCGCCGGTCTGGCTGGACCAGTCGGTGCGCCAGGGCGTGACCTTGTGGGTGCTCTGGAGCCAACCCGCGACGGTGGGCATCACCGGGGGCCGGTTCTCGCGCTCCCGCAGCGCCTCCCTGAGCACCGCGTGCCCCACCCCGTCGAGCTGCAGGAACACCGTCCCCGGGGGCTCGTCGCTCCCGCCGTCCTCGCCGAGCCGCCGCCTGCGCCGCACGGCCAGCCGGGCCAGCCGCCGCCGGTAGGCGTCGTCGTCCCGCACCGTCAGGAAGGTGCTCGTGGCCGACGACGCGGCGGACATCACGGCCGCCACCACGACGGCGGTCTCCGGCTCGGCGGCGCCGCGCCCGTCCGGGTTCACGCTGAGGGCGATCAGCAGCATCGAGCCATTGAGCACGAACACCAGGAGCCCCAGCACCAGCGCGGGCATCAGCAGCAACGCCCGTACGAGCAGCGGCCACACCAACGCGCTGAGCACCCCGAAGGCGCCCGCGCCGCTGGCCGCCGTGATGGCGATCTGCGTCGCGGTGTCACCGTCGCCTGACTTCAAGCGAAAGTCGGGGAGGATCCCGGCGAGCGCCAGCATCGTGAGCGTGGACACCGCCCACACCGCCGTCACCCGCAGCAGGGTTCCCCCCACGGTCTTCCATCGGGGCTTCTGCACTCCGCGCCCTCACTTCGCGTCACCGGCCCGCACCATGCGCGCGAACCGGCTTCAAGCGTGGCACAGCGCCCCCGCGACCCGGCGGCCAGCGGGTTACCAGGACGGATCGATTCCGCTTACGGCAGCCCATGAGTTCGCAAGTGGGCGCGACGCGTCGCGCGCGTCTCCAGGGGGACCGCCGGTGTGCTCACCGTCGTCCCACTGCGTCACGATGGGCGCGTCGCTGTCGGCGGCGGCGTACCAGGCGTCCGGCTCCTCGGCCTTGTCGACGGCGACGGCCTGCTGTGTCCGCGTGTCGAACGGCCACATCAACTCCGGCAGAAACGCGGCCCGGTCGACGGCGGCGAATGTCGGCGCCCAGTCCTCCGCCATCACCCCCGCCTCAAGAAGCACCCGCCCCAACGCGGCCCGCCCGGGCCGGGCGATGCCCTCGAACGTCATGCGTCTCCTCAATGCGGCCGAGCGGCCCACTCCGCTCAGGCCCCGCCCCTTCATCACCATAGTGTTCATCACTGCGGGGTGTCCGGCGGATCTTTCCCCACCCCGCCCCTTCCCGATACCAGGGGCTCCGCCCCTGAACCCCGGGGGCTGGGGCGGAGCCCCCACGCGGCGGAGCCGCATATCGATGCTGCGTGGGAAGGGGCGGGGCGGGGAGCAGCCCGCCGCTGGCATCAAGACCCGCCGGACACCCCCAGAGGCCCGCCCCAACCGAGTCGCTTTTCGTCCACCTCACGGCGATCGTCCGTCGCGGGCCAGCTCGGTGATGCGCAGCGCGGTGATCGTGGCGCCGAGTCCGCACGCCGCCGCCGCGAGGACGAGGGTCGGCCAGGTGCCCGCCTGCTGGGCCAGGGTTCCGGTGGCCATGGTCCCGGCGGCGATGCCGAGTTCCTCGCCCGCGACCATCCACATCATGGACGCGACGGCCGTGCCCCGGGGCGCGTGTGCGTCCAGCAGTTCGAACAGGCAGACGGTCATGGGGGCGAACGCCGCACCGGCGAGGGTGAGGAGGATCGCCATGAGCGGTGGTGCCGATATGGCGGCCAGGAGGGCCAGGAGCAGTGCGAGCCACGTGAGGGTGGTGAGATAGCCGGTGGCGGGCGGGGCCGCACGGTCCCGGGTGCCGAAGCGTACGCCCGCGAGTGCGCTGCCCAGGCCCAGGCAGGCGAACATCCAGCCCGCGCCCGCCGCCGAACCACTCTCGGCGGCCCGGGCGGGAAGGCCGACCGTCAGTGCCCCGAGGCAGATTCCGGCGCAGACGTTGGTGAGGAGCAGCAGCCGCAGCGCGGGCGAGCCCAGGACGCCACGGCTGCCGGTGTCCGGGGCGGAGGCGGCGCGGGCGGAGAGGGCCGGGGGGTGTGACATCACCAGGCACGAGCCCACTACCAGGAGTGCCCCGGCGACGATCACCCCGAGCCGGGGGGACCGTACGGCCGCCGCTGCCGCGACGAGCGGGCCGCAGATCTTGGTCACCTCGGTGAGGACGGCTTCGAGCGCGTAAGCGCCGCGCAGCAGGTCGTGAGGGACGGCCCGCGCCCACAGGGAGCGGGTGCTCGCCACGATGGGTGGTGCGCTCGCCCCGGCGAGCGTGCCGGAGAGCACGAGCTGTGTGGTCGTCGTGGCCGTCACCAGACCGGCCACGGCGAGTGCGGTGAGCACGGCCATGGCCCCCATGGGCCACCGTTGCCCATGACGGTCCACCAGCCCGCCCCGGAGCGGCGCCGTCACGGTGCCGCCGACGCTCCAGGCCCCGGCCACGATCCCCGCGTCCAGGAACGAGCCCGACGAGCCGTGCCCGAGCAGGACGGTGACCAGGGGGAAGATGGCGAAGCCCAGTTTGCCGGTGGTGGAGGCGAGCATCAACCGCCGAGCCGATCCATGACGCATCAGTTCCGCATAGGCGCGCATCGCCGTACGTTCGCGCGTCGCGGCCGAGGCGGTCCAGGGGGCGTGAAAGACTCGGGTGATGATTATCGAACGTGCGTACGCACACATTGACTCGGGGTCGCACGAGGAGGAGAGGTGGCCCTGGTCCGTGCCGTGTGTGCGGGGGCTGCTGGCGGACGGGCTGCGCTTCACGGCGCCCGTGACGTTCCTCGTCGGGGAGAACGGGTCGGGCAAGTCCACGCTGGTGGAAGCGCTCGCGGAGGGGTTCGGGCTGGACCCGTACGGCGGCTCGCACGACTGGCGTTACGCCAGCCACCGCCCCAAGTCGGCGCTGGGCGAGCGGATCCGCTTCGACGCGGCGCCGCGCGGGCGGCGGATGCTGGGCAGTTGGTCGGCGCGCCAGGGGTTCTTCCTGCGGGCCGAGACCGCGCTGGACGCGCTGGACCGGGAGGGTTTCGCCCCGCATTCGGTCAGCCACGGCGAGGGGTTCCTCGCGGCGTTCCGGGGCAAGTTCCTCCAGCCCGGGCTGTACGTCATGGACGAGCCGGAGGCGGCGCTCTCCTTCTCCTCCTGTCTTGAACTCCTGGGCCACTTGAACGAGTTGGTGAAGAACGGCGGGCAGGTCATCTGCGCGACGCATTCGCCGCTGCTGACGGCACTGCCCGGTGCGGACATCGTCGAGGTCGGCGAGCACGGGATGCGGCGGGTGGCCTGGAGCGAGCTGGCCCTGGTCGACCACTGGCGCCGTTATCTCGCGGATCCGCGGAGCTATCTGCGGCATGTCCTGGGGTGAGTACGGAGCTGGGGTCGTTGGTTGTCTGCGGCGCCGTTTCGCGCCTTCGGCGCATGTGAGCATGGGGGCGACGGTGGGGGGCGCGGGCCGCGTCGCCGGCCGCCGGGCCGGGCGGGGGCTTGGGCCGACGCCGGGCAACTCCGCCGGGGGTGGGGGTACCCCTCTGGAGATTGCTTGACTTATTAGTTGCGCTAGATCAAGCATTTTCGAGAGGGGTACCCGGAGGGGCCAGGATCGACCGCGCCATCCGGCCCGCAGTCCGGATCGACCCCGACCCGCGAGCCCGGATGCCGCCACTCGCCCCGCCCCCATTTGCCCGGCGGCCGGCGACGGCACCCCCGCCCCGGCGCCCCCGACCCATGCTCAATTGCGCCGAAGGCGCGAGACGGCGCCGCACCCGGCCGAGTACCGCTACAGGCGGATTCGGGCCCAGACCGCTTTGCCGACGACGCGTTCCCGGACGCCCCATGCCTCGGCGAGCGCGTCCACGATCGCCAGGCCGCGTCCGGATTCGTCGTCCGGCGTCGGGTCCGCCAGGGCGGGGTGCCCCTCGCGGGGGTCGGACACCTCGACCCCGACCATTTTTTCTGCGTCGTATGCGATACGCACCTCGAAGTACCGCCCCGGTACCCGTCCATGACGGACCGCATTGGTGGCCAGCTCGGAAACGACGAGCAGGACGAGGGCCGACGAGCTCCGGTCCAGGCCCCAGGCGCGGACAGCGGCGTCGGTGGCGCGGCGGACGTGGGGGACAGAGAGGGGGACGGGCGTAAACCTCTGCTTCCAGCCATGGAGCGGGTTTACATCGTGACTTTCCGCGTTCATGCTCCCACTGTCAGTGCAGGCGGCTACCTTCACCAGTAACAGAGCGTCGACTGCGGCGACCGACAACTCTAGTCGAACGCACGTTGATTGGTGTTGAGGGTTGTTGAGGGGGTGGCCCGCGTGGCCCAGTCGAAGAAGAAGGACTCCGCTCCGCCGACCGTGCAGTACTTCGCCGCTGTCCTGCGGCTTCTGCGGGAACGGGCGGGGCTGACCCAGGACGAGTTGGGCGCGCTCATGAACTACACGGGGTCGGCGGTGAGCGCCGTGGAGACATGCGCGAAGCCGCCGACGGACGAGTTCATCGACGCGGCCGAGAAGGCACTGGACGCGGGTGGGTTGCTGCGGTCTGCGATCAAGTATTTGCGGCTTGAGCGGTATCCGGCCCACTTTCAGGGGCTCGCCCAACTGGAGCAGGAAGCGCTCAGTCTGTCGTCGTACTGCACGCATCTGATCCATGGGCTGCTGCAGACGGAGGAGTACGCCACCGTGCTGTTCGACTACGCATTTCCGCCGCTCGACAGAGAAGAGGTCACGAAGCTCGTCGCCGCTCGCATGGACCGCAAGGCGCTCTTTGACCGCAAACCAGCCGCCGTGGTCAACGTCATCCTCGAAGAGGCAGCGCTGCGGCGCCATATCGGCGGAGCGGAGGTCATGCGGGCCCAGTATGCGCATCTCATCGAGTGCGCCGCCCGCTCAAATGTCGTCATCCAGGTCATGCCCATGAGCCAAGCTGGGCACGCCGGGCTTCCTGGCCCGATGACATTGATCGAGACGCCCGAGGAGACGCCCGTGGTCTACCTTGAAGGTCATGGCCAAAGCATCCTGTTGTCCAAGCCGGAAGAGGTGGGTGTTCTGGCCCGCCGCTATGCCATGATCAGGTCCCAGGCCCTCAGGCCGGAGGAATCCGTACGCTTCACCGAGAAGTTGATGGGTGAGTTATGAGCAGACTCGTGTGGTTCAAGAGCAGTTACAGCGACAACACGGGCGGCGAGTGCGTCGAGGTCGCCTACGACTGGCACAAGTCGAGCTACAGCGACTCCAGCGGCGGCGACTGCGTCGAGGTCGCCACCACCCCCACCACCGTCCACATACGGGACTCCAAGAACCCCGACGGTCCCCGCCTCCGCATAGCCGCCACCGCCTGGGCGGGCTTCCTGGACTTCGCCGCCCGCTGAGTCGGCGGATCTTTCCCCTCCCCGCCCCTTCCCGAAACTGGGGCTTCGCCCCAGGCCCCGTGGGGCCAGGGCCCCCGGTAAGTGCCCTGACCTGCCGTCGATCGTCTGCGGCGCCATCGTGGCTGGTCGCGCAGTTCCCCGCGCCCCTTCGGGGCGCAGCTGACTCCCGCACCCCGGGGGTCCGGGGGCGAAGCCCCCGCCCGCGGCGGAGCCGCATATCGATGCCGCGGGAAGGGGCGGAGCCCCGGTTCGGGGTCGGGGGCAGCGCCCCGGTTTCGGGGTCGGGGGCAGCGCCCCGGTTTCGGGAAGGGGCGGGGAGGGGAACAGCCCGCCGCAGGCGGCAAGACCTAAGCCCGGCCATGCGCCCGCTGGGCTCTGCGCGAAAGCGAATCGATCACGACGGCCAGCAGCAGCACCCCACCCGTGATCATGAACTGAACAGCAGTCTGGATGTCCATCAGCGCCACGCCCGAGGCGATCGACTCGATGACCAGCACGCCCAGCAGGGCGGACCACGTGCTGCCGCGCCCGCCGAAAAGGCTCGTGCCGCCGATGACGGCCGCGGCGATGGCGTTCATCAGCAGGTCGGTGGTGACCGACGTCTGGCTGACCGAGTTGATCCGGGAGGCCAGGAAGAGGCCGCCGATGGCGGCCATCGTGCTCGACATCATGAACGCCGAGATCCGTACCCAGGCCACATTGATCCCGGCGCGGCGGGCCGCTTCGACCCCGCCGCCCAGGGCGAAGATCATCCGGCCGTAGGCCGTACGGCGCAGGACGTAGTCGAGGACGACGAGGACGATCACGAAGATCAGCAGGGCGAGCGGCAGGCCCTGGAACCGGTTGAGGACATACGCGGCGGCGAAGGCGAGCACCGCGAGCACCCCCGTGCGGACGGCGATCCAGACCGGGGAGCGGGTGGGCACTCCGGCGGCGCGGCGGCGCTTGACGTCGCGCCAGGCGGTGAGGAAGTACCCGGCGGTGCCGAGCGCCGCCAGGACGTAGGCGGCGGCGACGTCGGAGAAGTAGTAGTTGGTCAGCTGGGCGACCAGGCCCCGGTCGTCGAGGTTGATGGTGCCGTACGCGCCCATGATGGAGAGCATCAGGCCGTACCAGCCCAGCAGTCCGGCGAGGGTGACCACGAACGCGGGGACGCCGACCACGGCCGTGAAGAAGCCGTGGACGAAGCCGACCGCCGTACCGCAGAGCGCGCCCAGGATGATGGCGGGTGGTTCGGGCATGCCGAGGTTGACGTTCAACACGGCGTACAGGGCGGAGGCCAGGCCGCTCACCGAGCCCACCGACAGATCGATCTCGCCGATCAGCAGCACGAAGATCACGCCGACCGCGATCATGCCGGTGCCGACGATGTCCACGCTGAGGTTGGAGAGGTTGCGCGGGGAGAGGAAGTGCGGGTTGAGGACCTGGAAGATGATCCAGATCGCGAGCAGCCCGAGCACGACCGGGACGGCGCCGAGCGTCCCGCCGCCCACTCGGCGCCCGAACGCGTCGGTGAAGCGTTCGGCGCTGTGGTCGCTGTGCCCGCCGGGGACGGTCACGGCTCCCCCTCCCGCGCCACGCGCCGCGTGACCGCGTTGTCGGACGCGCCGGTGATGGAGGAGACGATCTGCTCCTGGGAGGTGGTGGTGACGTCGAAGAACCCGTTGTTGCGGCCCAGGCGCAGCACCGCGACCCAGTCCGCGACGGCCTTGACGTCGCCCAGGTTGTGGCTGATCAGCAGCACCCCGAGCCCGCGTTCCCGCAGCCGTTCCACCAGGTCGAGGACCTGGGCGGTCTGCTCGATGCCGAGGGCGGCGGTGGGCTCGTCCAGCATCACCAGGCTCGGTTCGCCGAGCAGCGCCCGGGAGATGGCGACGGTCTGCCGCTGGCCTCCGGAGAGGGACGCGACGGGCCTGCGGACGTCGGGGATGCGGATGGAGAGGGTGGCCAGCAGATCGCGGGTGCGGCGCTCCATCTCCACCTCGTCCAGGACACCGATCCGGGTGATCTCGCGGCCGAGGAAGAGATTGCCGACGACGTCGAGGTTGTCGCAGAGCGCGAGGTCCTGGTAGACGGTGGCGATCCCCAGGTGCTGGGCGTCGTGCGGGCGGCCGATGTGGATGGGGCGGCCCTGCCATTCGAGGGTGCCCGTGTCGGCCGGTTCGACGCCCGCGATCACCTTGACCAGGGTGGACTTCCCCGCGCCGTTGTCGCCCACCAGGGCGATGACCTCACCGGCGTGGATCTCCAGCTCGACGTCCGTGAGCGCCTGGACCGCGCCGAAGCGCTTGAAGACGCCACTCAGCGCCAGCAGGGGCGGGGCCGACAGTTGGGCCATCCGCGCCTCCCTTCTTCTCGCGTCGTGTCATTCCGCGTCGTGCGGTGAGCCGTCCCGGTCGATGAGCCCGGCCTTGCGGCAGTCATCCGCGTACCTCTTGGTGCATATCTGATCGACGCGATACAGACGGTCCTTGATGACGGTGCTCTTGATGTTGTGCACGGTCACGGCCACCGGCTCGAGCAGCACCGCGGGGATGTCGCGGGAGGTGGAGTTGCTGACCCGCTGCGTCGCGACCCCGGTGAGCGATCTGCCGCGTCCCACCGCGATGGCCATCTCCGCGGCGGTGTACGCCTCGGGCTTGAACGGCTTGTAGACGGTCATGTACTGCTCGCCCGCGAGGATCCGCTGAAGGCCCGCGACCTCGGCGTCCTGGCCGGTGACCGGGGGGATCGGATGGATCCGGGCCGCCTTGAGGGCGGTGATGACGCCCGAGGCCAGGCCGTCGTTGGCGGCGAGGACGCCGTCGATGCCGTGGGGGCCCAGGGCGGCGATGGCGGCGGACATGTTGCGGTTGGCGTTCTCCGGGCGCCAGCCGACGGTCTCGTAGGACTTGGCGATCTTGACCCTGCCCTGGAGGACGGACCGCGCCCCGCGTTCGAACCAGCCCGCGTTGGGGTCGGTCGACGAGCCGTTCATCATGACGATCTGGCTGCTCCTGGCCTTCGGCCCGAGCGCTCTCAGCAGCGCCTCGCCCTGGAGCCTGCCGACGCTTCCGCCGTCGAAGGAGACATAGCCGGAGATGGGCCCCTCCGCGAGACGGTCATAGGCGATGACCGGGACATGGGCGCGTTGGGCCTGGACCACGGAGTGGCGGACGGCCTTGGTGTCCACCGCGTCCAGGATGAGCACATCGATCCCGTTGGTGATCATGGCTTCGATCTGGAAGCGCTGGGCGGCCGGATCGTGCTGGGCGCTGGAGTAGCTCACCGTGCAGCCCGGGCAGAGCTCCTTGACCCGCTGCTGGATCAGGGGCTTGTCGAAGCGCTCGAAGCGGACGATCTCGTTCTCGGGAAGCAACAGGCCGATCCGCAGGGGGCCGTGGTGGTGGGCCCCGGTCACGCTCATGGTCTCGCCGAGCTGGGCCGCCTTGCCGCAGGCGGCGAGGGACACGGCCAGGACGAGGCCCGCCGCGACGGCGACGGCCGCACGGATGCGGTCGCGCGCACGGGAGCGCGTCGGGGGGCACGCCCGGGAACGCGCCAGGGGGTGCGCCCTGGATCGGGTACGGGAACGGCTCATCGCCGAGCGCGTACGGGAACGGCTCATCGCCTCGCCCTCCTCCTTCTCGGCCCCCTCCGCCCCGTGGCCCCCTCGTCCCCCTCGTCCCCCACCGTCCGTTCCTCGGGTCCCGCGTCGGCCGGGCCTTCCGGGGGTTCCTCCGGAGGCCGGTCCGAGGGCCGGTCCGAGGGCCCTTCCGGAGGCCCTTCCGGAGGCACTTCCGGGTGTCCGCCCCGGGGCTCCTCCCGCGGAGACGACAAGCTGATCTCACCCCAGACCTGCTTGCCCCCGCTCAGCGGCACCGAGCCCCAGGTCTGCGACATCGCCTCGATCAGCATCAGCCCCCGCCCGCCGGTGGCCTCCCAGTCCACGGTCGCCGGTTTGACGGGGGTACGCGGCGAGAGGTCGTTCACCGCGATCCGCAGCCGGTCCGCGGTCAGCGTCAGGTTCAGCCGCACCTCGCCCCGGGTGTGCACCAGGGCGTTGGTGACCAGCTCGGAGGTGACCAGCAGGGCCACGTCCAGCTCCGCCTCCGCGCCCCAGGTGCGCAGGGTGCGCGCGGTGAAGCGGCGGGCGTGCATCACCGCGTCGGGCAGCCGCCACACCGTCCAGCTCGCCCGGGTGGGCCGCACCCGCATCCCGTCGTAGCGCAGCAACAGCAGCGCCACGTCGTCGTCCCGGCGGCTGTCCCCGCCGAGCAGCGCGTCCGCGACCCCGCCGGGGTCGGACGGGTCGGCGCGGGCCAGCGCCTGGCGGGCCCGGCGCACCCCGTCGTCCAGGTCGAGCCGGGCGGACTCCACCAGGCCGTCGGTGAGCAGGGCGAGCAGGGTGCCCGCGGACAGCCCGGCCGCGGTCATCGGGAACTCGGCGTCCGCCACCACGCCCAGCGGCGGGCCGCCCTCGACGTCCAGCTCCACGGTGGTGCCGTCCGGGTGGCGCAGCAGCGGCTGGATGTGTCCGGCCCGGACGAACCAGGCCTCGCCCTCCTCCATGTCGAGATCGGCGTAGCAGCAGGTCGCGAAGAGATCGGTCTCCATGCCGACGAGGAGGCGGTTGGCGTGCGCCACGACCACGTCGGGCGGGTGGCCCTCCACCGCGTAGGCCCGGATGGCGGTGCGCATCTGGCCCATGATCGTGGCGGCCGCGGCGCTGTGGCCCTGCACATCCCCGATGACCAGCGCCACATGGCCGTCCGGCAGCGGGATGACGTCGTACCAGTCGCCGCCCACCTCCAGGCCCATCGTCGCAGGCAGATAGCGGGTGACGGCCACCCCGCCGGGCAGCTCCGGCAGCTTCCGGGGCAGCAGGCTGCGCTGGAGCATGGTGGCCAGCTCGTGCTCGGCGTCCAGGGCGTGGGCGCGCACCAGGGCCTGCCCCACCAGACCGGCGGTCGCGGTCAGCAGCGAGCGCTCCTCCGGGCCGAACTCGTGCCGCTGCTCCCAGCCGATCAGGCATACGCCGACGATCCGGCCGTCCGCCGGAAGCGGGAGGACGGCGAGGCCGCCGGGGCCGATACCGGAGAGCCCGGGTTCGAGGTCGGCGCCCTCGGGCCAGATGCTGACCTGCCCCTCCCGCACCGCCTCCGCCAGCGTGGGCAGGGCATGGCTGGGCGGCTCGGGCCATTCGGAGCGCCAGGCGGCCCGCCACACCTCGGGCCAGGCGGCGGGTTCGGCGGGGGCGAGGACGCCGACCACCAGCTGATCGGCCTGGAGTTCGGCGACCGCGAGCCGGCCCGCCCCCAGCGGATCGCGCAGCGCGCCGACCACGGCCCGGCCCACGTCCCGGACGGTGGTGGCTCCGGCCAGGGCGGCCGACAGCCGCTGCACCAGGGACACCTCGTCGGCGCTCGGCCGCAGGTACGAGGTCTCCGCGACCACGCCGAGCATGCGCCGGGGAGTGCCGTCCGCGCCCGTCTCGACCCGGGCGCGCAGGCCCAGCCAGCGCAGCTCCCCGTTGGGTCGGCGGATCCGGAACTCCAGCTGTGCGGTGCCGGCGGTCAGCAGGTCGGGCTCCAGGACCGACATCAGGGCGGGGACGTCGTCCGGGACGGCGGCCGCCAGCAGGGTCTCCACCCGTCCGTCGAAGTCCTCCCCGGGGATGCCGAACAGGTCGAGCACCTGGGTGTCGGCGGTCATCCGCCCGCTGTCGAGGAGCAGCACGAACGAGCCGACCCGCAGCCGGTCCAGGGTGAGGCCGGGCAGTTCGGGTCCCCGCTGGGTGAGCGTCCGCGGCCCGGCCGCCTCGACCCCGGCGGCCACGTGGTGGGCGTAGAGCTCGATGAAGCCGCGGCGGTCGGCGTCGATCCCGCCGGGCGCCTCGTCCACCACCACCAGACACCCCAGCCCCTTGCCGTCCCCGCCGAGCGGCAGCGCCCCCAGCGAGACGCCGGGGGTGGTCGGGGTTTCGGGGGTGGTGGGGCCGATGGGGCCGTAGGCGGCGAGTTCGGTGGGGGTCAGCCACAGGGGGCGTCCGGCGCGGAAGGCGTCGGCGACGGGCGAGCGCCCGGACACGGGATAGCGAGCCGGCAGCGCGTACGACCGTCCGGCGCCGCTCACCGTCTCGGCCAACCGCAGCTCGGCACCCTCCGCGTCCAGCACATAGACAGCCACCAACGCGGTCCCCGTGAACGTCAGCACATGCCCGGTCACAGCACGCCTGCACCGCCTCCGTGCGTGGACCGCCGGTCTCGTGGGCGTACCCGGGCCCTTGATCGGCCTCCGCGCGGCGACCGGTCACGACCACCGGCGGGGCCTTCGCTGCCGCGCCCCCTCGAAAGGGATGGCGCCTCTCCTCAAAGCATGGCACAGCGGGGTGAACCGGGCCATCTCCCCTCGGGGGCGACGGCGCTCAGCGGCGACCGGTGCTACGGGAGGGCGATGCGGAAGACTGGGCGGCATGGTACGTCTGCGCGTGGTCACCACGGACGACTGGCCGCTGTGGCGGGACGTCCGCCGGGCCGCGCTGGCCGAGGCGCCGCACGCCTTCAAGTCCCGGCTCGCCGACTGGCACCGCGGCGGCGAGGAGCGGTGGCGCGCCCGGCTGGAGGTGCCGGGCGCGTACCACGTCGTGGCCCTGCTGGACGGCCGGGCGGTGGGGATGGCGAGCGGCATGCCAGGGGACGGGGCCGGGGACGGAGACGGGGACGGGGCCGGGCGGCCGCCGGAGCTGAGGTCGGTCTGGGTCAGTCCCGAGGCGCGCGGCCACGGCGTCGGCGGCCTGCTGATCGCGGCGGTCGAGACCTGGGCCCTGCGGAGGGGCGCCACGGCGCTGCGGCTGGCGGTGCTCCCGGGCAACGCGCCGGCGATCGCCCTCTACGAGCGGCATGGCTTCGCCGCCACGCGGGAGCCGGGGGATCTGCTGGCCGACGGCGTGACCAGGGAGCTGGTCATGGTGAAGGCACTCCGGCGGAGTTGATCCGACCCGGCCGCAGGCGTCGGAGCCGCCGTCGAGGCGGTGCCACGCCCGCCGCCACAATCGTGAATTCCGTTCATTGATATGGACAGGCCATCAACTCTGCCCTACCTTGACTCTTGGTCTAGACCATGATCCACACAGGAACGGAACAGACCGGAGGTGGGCCCATATGCCCGCATTACGCACCACACGCACCAGACGCTCCTCCCGCGCCAGGGCGGCCCTGGCGTTCGCCGCGCTCCTCGGGATCCTGTCGGCGGGGGTCGCGGCCGGGGGGACGGCCACGGCGAAGGAGGCCGCGGCGTCGCCGACCGATGGATGGACGCAGACGTCGTTCACATACTCGATGCACAAGCCGTGGAATCTCGACCTGAGCGAGCGCTACAGCTACAACTCGAGCACGAAGACCCACACCATGTGGGTCAACTCCACCGACGAGCCGCTCGAAGAGGGCAGCGACACCGATCCGCGCACCGAAATGCGGTGGAAGCAGGAGTACTCCTCGGGGAAGCACATGTGGGACGCCGATGTGTATGTGCCGTCCGGGACCAACGGCGCGGACATCATGCAGATCCTGCGGGGCAAGCACCCCAGCGGAACACCGGCCACCGACATCATGCTGCGGGCGTCCAGCGCGAACGGCGGGACGCTCACGCGCTATACGGATGCCGTCATCAAGACCGGTATCTACAACAAGTGGTGGAACCTGAAGGTCGCCCATGACGCGGACGCCGGAAAGATCCAGGTCTACGCCGACGACAAGCTGGTGCTGACGGTCGACGACCGGGGACCGGCGACGCGCTATTTCAAGAACGGCGTCTATCACCACGGCAGTGGCCGGGCCGAGGCCCGGTTCCGCAACATCCGCCATTGGGTGAAGTAGAGGGGTGGGACCGTGTCCAGGAAACACCGTGTGATCGCCGGTGTGTCCGCCGCCTGCGGACTGCTGCTGGCGGCGTCGGGCGTCGCGCACGCCGAGGTCGAACCGGGCGGCTGGTCGTCCGAGTCCCCGGGGTTCAAGGTGCAGGAGCGGGGGTGCGGGGAGGTCGACGGCCTCACCTTCAAGCTCACCTGCTCCACCGCGAGCGGTGACCAGCGGGCCGAGCGGCGCTATGACACCTACACCGGCGGGACCCATCAGTTCGAGGGCTACTTCCGGGTCACCAGCATGGGCGGCACCCGGATCAGCCTGAAGCAGACGTTCAACGACACCGACGGCGACGCCGGTCCGTACTTCATGCTCGCGGTCGAGCGCGGCGGGCGGCTGTACGCCGTGCACGGCGGGGACACCCTGTCCAACGCGGGGACGGTCGGGGCCACGGTGCGCGTCAATACGGTGCACCAGGTGGGCAAGGAGCACCGTACGTACATCAACGGCTCGCTCAAGCACACCGTGGACAGCCCCGGCGGCAGCTTCTACGACAAGTTCGGGGCGTACCGCACCGGCAGCGGCAACGGCCCGGCCACCGTGGAGTGGAGCAACGTGAGGTTCTGGCGCAAGTGAGCGGCTCGGTACGCGCCCTGGGGGCGGCGGTTCTCGTCGCCGCCGGGCTTTCCGGAATCGGCGGGTGTGCGGCGTCCACGGAGGCGTCCGGAGCCTCCCGCGAGACCCGGACGACCGGGACCGTGCTCAGCGTCACCCGGGTCTCCCCCGTCGACGCCGAGCTGAGCTGGCACGGAAAGGCGCCGGGCGCCGCCGGGCGGATCGTGGAGTTCGCGACCGAGCCCGGCGGGCCCTGGACGATCCTCACCTACGCCCCGCTCGGCCAGACCACCTACCGGCACCCGGATCTGATACCGAAGACCCACTTCTCCTACCGGGTGCGGCCGTACTACGGACCCGCGTCCCGGCCGGTCGACGTCACCCTGCCCAAGGGGGCGTTCACCAAGGCGGAGCAGCGCCAGGAGCACACATGGGCGCCGCCGCGCACCATCCGGCGGGCGGGGGTGCGCACCAGCCCCGTCCGGCGGCCGTCGGCGACCCCGACCGATCTGCGGGCGACCGTCATGCACGCCAACGGCATCCGGTTCACCTGGACCGACCACGCCGCGGGCGAGCGGGGCTATCTGCTGGAGGACCGGCCCCGGGGCGGCGGCTCCTTCCGCCCCGTCGCCGTGCTCGACCCGGACATCAACTCCTTCGGGCTGATCACGCTGCCGAACGAGAAGCGGGCCTCCTACCGGGTCCGGCCCTTCGTCTACGGCGAACGCTCCAACATCGCCCGGATCACGACGGGCGAGCGGCCCGCCGGGCGCGGCTGAGCGCCACCGCCTCAGTCCCCGGTGGCCCGGGTGGCCCGGGTGGCCCCGGTGGCCCGGGTGCCTCGGGTGCCCTGGGCGCCCCGGGTGTCCCCGGCGCTCCCGGTCTCCCCGGCGCTCCCGGTCTCCCCGGCGCCCCGGGTGTCCACCGGGGACGGGGCGAGCACCTCCGGCAGCGGGGTGTGCCGCGCCCCGGCGATGAGGACGTCGAAGCCCCAGGCCAGCCGGTCCTTGGGGGACCCGGACAGCAGCCGTGTGCCCAGCGCGGCGATATGCGGATGGGTCCGCGGTGAGACGTCCCGCACCACCGTGGCGAGCGCCTGCCAGTCCGCCTCGCTCTGGGGGGTGTCGCCGGGGGCCCGGTGGGCGTGCTCGGCCGCGGTCGCGGTGGCGAACTGGAGCAGCAGATCGAGCAGCCACGCGGCCCGGTCGGGCTCGATGCCGCCCTCGTTCAGCAGCGCCAGCAGCGCCTCCAGCAGCTTCAGATAGTGCTTGCCGAAGGGGCGTGCCACCAGGGCGGACTGGGCGAGGCCGGGGTACTCGAAGAGCACCGAGGTGTACGAGGTGAGGATCCGCACCAGCCGGTCGCGCCACTCACCGTCCGCCGTCGCCGGGCTCAGGTCGACGGCGCCGAGGAGCTCGTCCAGGACGGCCGCGTGCAGCTCGGCCATGTTGCGGACGTAGACGTAGAGCGACGCCGGCCCGGTGTCCAGCTCCTTGGCCAGGCGGCGCATCGTCACCCGCTCCAGGCCCTCGGCACGCATGAGGTCGACCGTGGTGGCGATGATGCCTTCCCGGGTCAGGGCTGGTTTCGCCGGACGTTCCCGGCGGCTCCGCGGGGCGGTGGGGTGCGCTGTCATGGCGCCATCGTACCGGCGGGCGATCGCGTTCGTCACGAACGCATTCGCCACGAACACGTTTGCCACGAACGCGTTCGTCGCCCTACGCTCCTCCCATCCGCGGCGCACCCCCGCGCCGAGCCAGGGAGGCATCCATCGCCATGTCCACACAACGCCGTGAACGCCGTATCGCCATCGTCGGAGCAGGGCCGGGAGGGTTGACGCTGGCGCGCGTACTGCACGTGCACGGCATCCCCTCGACCGTTTACGAACTGGACGCGTCGGCGACCGCACGCGACCAGGGCGGCACGCTCGACCTGGACGAGGAGTCCGGCCAGCGGGCGCTGCTGCACGCCGGGCTGCTCGACGAGTTCCGGCCGCTGAGCCGCCCCGAGGGCGGGGAGCTGCGTCTGCTCGGCAAGGACGCCGAGGTGGGCTTCCACATCCCCCCGCCGCGAGACGGTGACGGCTACGACCGCCCCGAGATCGACCGCAGGGTGCTGAAGGAGCTGCTGCTGGGGTCACTGCCGGAGGGGACGGTCCGCTGGGGCCAGAAGGTGAGGGCGGTCGCCCTCGGCGCGGCAGGGCGGCCCGAGCTCACCCTGACCGACGGCACGGCCGTCGCGGCGGATGTGGTGGTCGGCGCGGACGGGGCGTGGTCCCGGGTCCGGCCCCTGCTGTCCGGCGCCGATCCGGTCTACACCGGGGTGTCGTTCGTCGACGGTCTCCTGAACGACGTGGACACCCGGCACCCTGCTGTGGCCGAACTCGTGGGCCGGGGCTCGATGTTCGCCCTCGCGGACGAGAAGGGGCTGTTCGCCCAGCGCAACGGTGGCGGCCGGATCCGCGTCTACACCGCGGTCAAGGCGCCGGAGGAGTGGAGCCGTTCGTGCCTGGTCGACCCGGCGGATCCGGGGGGCCCGGCGGACCCGGCGGACCCTGCGGACCCGGCGGCGATCAGGAAGCGGCTGCTGGACCTCTTCCCCGACTGGGACGAGGGGCTGCGCGCACTGATCGCCGACAGCGACGGCCCGCTCGTCCCCCGGCCCATCCACGCCCTGCCCATCGGCCACCGCTGGAACCGGGTGCCCGGCGTCACGCTCCTGGGCGACGCCGCCCATCTGATGTCCCCCTTCGCCGGGGCGGGCGCCAACCTCGCCATGCTCGACGGCGCGGAACTCGCCCTCGCCCTGGCCGCCCACGACGACCTGGAGACGGCGCTGAACGCCTACGAGACAGCCATGTTCCCGCGCGCCGAGGAGGCGGCCAGGCAATCGGCCGACCACCTCGTCGACTTCTTCCAGCCGGACGCCCTGCGGATCATGCGGGACTCCTTCACCGCGCTGACCGCCGGAGGTGCGGACCGATGACCACGCCCACCGAATTCCTTGTTGAGCCCTACCCCGGTCTGCCCCTGACGGTGCGGGACGTGGGCGCGGGCCGCCCCGTGCTCGTCCTGCACGGCGGCGGCGGACCGGCGAGCGTGAGCGGCGTGGTGGACCACTTCGCCGCCACCTCCCGGGTGCTGGCGCCGACCCACCCGGGCTGGGAGGACACCCCGCGGCCCGAGTGGTTCTCGGACGTGGGCGACCTCGTCGAGACGTATCTGGATCTGCTGGACGACCGCGATCTGCGCGATGTCCTGGTCCTCGGCAGCTCGTTCGGCGGCTGGATCGCCGCGGAGATGGCCGTACGCGACCGGGGCCGCCGCATCGGCGGGCTGGTCATCATGGGCGCGTTCGGGCCACGGCTCGAGGGACACGAGGTCCGCTTCCCCACGGCCCCGCCCGGCCCACCGCCCGGTGAGGGCTCCGGACCAGCTCAGGGACCCGGGACCGGTTACGGCCCCGGGACGGCTCAGGGCACCGGGCCAGCCCAGGGGTCCCGGACCGCCCAGGGGCCCGGGACCGCCCAGGAGACCGGGACCGCTCAGGGCCCTGGGACCGCTGAGGGACCCGAGCGCGCCCAGGAGCCCGAGCGCGCCCAGGGACCCGAGCACGCCCAGGGGCCCGGGGCCGGGAAAGGCTCCGAGGCGCCGGTGTCGCGTCGGGGGCCCTCACCCGCGGCGCTTCAGGCGCTGGCCGCCTACGCCGGGCCGACGAAGTCCGACCCGAAGCTGCTGCACCGGCTCGCCCGGGTGACGGTGCCCGCCCTCGCGGTGTGGGGCGAGAACGACACCGTCGTCCCGCCCGACTACGGCCGCGCGTACGCCGCCGCCATCCCCGGGGCGCGCTTCGCGCTGATCCCGGGCGCGGGCCACCTCCCCACCCGGGAGGCCCCGGAGGCCACGTTCGCCGTGATCGACGCGTTCGTGGCCGCCACCGGGCGATAAATCTCAGTTGGGGCGGCCCAGCTCCTTGCGGAAGAGCTCCAGCACATTGCCGCCGAGGATCTTCTCGACGTCCGCCTCGGGAAGGCCCCTTCGGACCAGCGCCTCGGTCACCAGAGGCAGTCCGCGGGGGCCTTCGAGGCCGGGGACCACCAGCCGGGCGTACGCGGCGTCCTCGCAGCAGGGCGGGGTGGTGTCCGCGCTGACCTCCTTGATGAAGTCGGGCCCCAGACCCACACGTTCGACGCCGATCACGTCGGCGATGTGGACGATGTGATCGACCAGCCGGTCCACCGTGCGGTCGGCCGGGTCGGTGGCCAGGAACTCGCCGAGGAAGTTGACGCACACCGTGCCGCCGGTGGCCGCGATCCCGCGCAGCTGCTCGTCGGTGAGGTTGCGGTGGTGGTCCAGCAGCGCGCGGGCGGAGGAGTGGGTGGCCATCACCGGGCGGGTGGCCAGCTCCAGCACATGGGCCACCCCGGAGGCGCCGAGGTGGGAGACGTCGAAGAGGATGCCCAGGCGCTCCATCTCCCGCAGCGCCAGGACCCCGGCCTCGGTGAGCCGGCTTCCGGTGGCGTCCTCACCACTGCCGTCGGCCAGGGCGGTACGGCCCCAGTGGGCGAGCGAGGCGATGCGCACCCCGAGGCGGTGGAGGGTCGGGAGGAGCTCGACGTTGGCGTCCAGCCCGGGGGCGCTCTCCAGCGCGAGCACCAGGGCGATCCGGCCGTCGGCGAGCGCGGCGTCGATGTCGTCGCCGTCCAGGCACAGCCGTACCTCGTCGGCGTTGCCCTCGGCGAGGGTGTGGGCGCATTCGATCATACGCAGCGTCTCGCGCAGCGCGCCCTCGGGGCGGAACCGGTCGTCGATGAAGACCGGCAGCACCTGAAGATCCACCCCGCCCTCGCGCAGCTGTGGCAGCCAGCGCTCCCGGAAGTAGCCCGCCCAGCGGTGCGGCGGACGGGCGGTGACGGCGATCAGCAGGTCGTTGTGGGCGTCGGCGACGACGGCACGCTGGTGGAGTGCACGGCTCATACGGACGACGGTGGCCTTTCGTGAGACCGGGGCCCCGGGAGCCGGGGTTGGCGGCGGTCATCGTGACGTAGGGGGCGCCCGCCGGTCCACGGATTTTCGACCGGCGGACGGGGATCGTGCCGCCGCGCGAACGGTACGGCTCCCACGGTCTGGCCGTGGACGCGTTGGTGTCCGGCAGGTCTCTTTCCCCTCCCCGCCCCTTCCCGATACCAGGGGCTCCGCCCCTGGACCCCGGGATCTGGGGCAGAGCCCTGCCACGCGGCGGAACCGCATACCGACGCTCCGGGAAGGAGCGAATCCCCGGCCCGGGATCAGGGGCCAAACCCCGGCCCGAGGTCTGGGGCCGAGCCCCGGCCCCGAAGCCAGGGACCAAACATCAACCCGAGACCAGGGGCCAAGCGTCAGCCCAGGGCCACGGGCGGAGCCCCGGTTCCGGAGCCAGGGGCCAAGCGTCAGCCCGAGGTCAACGGCCAAGCCCCGGCCCCGAAGCCAGGGACCAAACATCAACCCGAAGCCAGGGGCCAAGCCCCGGCCCCAGAGCCAGGAGCCAAGCGTCAGCCCAAGGTCAGGGGCGGAGCGTCAGCCCGGGATCAGGGGCCAAGCGTCGGCCCGAGGCCAAGGGCCAAACCCCGGCCCCGAAGCCAGGGACCAAACATCAGCCCAAGATCAGGGGCCAAGCGTCAGCCCAGGGCCACGGGCGGAGCCCCGGCTCCGGAGCCAGGGGCCAAGCATCAACCCGAGGCCAAGGGCCAAACCCCGGCCCCGAAGCCAGGGACCAAACATCAGCCCAAGATCAGGGGCCAAGCGTCAGCCCAGGGCCACGGGCGGAGCCCCGGCTCCGGAGCCAGGGGCCAAGCATCAACCCGAGGCCAAGGGCCAAACCCCGGCCCCGAAGCCAGGGACCAAACATCAGCCCAAGATCAGGGGCCAAGCGTCAGCCCAGGGTCAGGGGCGGAGCCCCGGTTCCGGAGCCAGGGGCCAAGCGTCAGCCCGAGGCCAAGGGCCAAACCCCGGCCCCGAAGCCAGGGACCAAGCATCAACCCGAGATCAGGGGCGGAGCGTCAGCCCGGGATCAGGGGCGGAGCCCCGGTTCCGGAGCCAGGGGCCAAGCGTCAGCCCGAGGCCAAGGGCCAAACCCCGGCCCCGAAGCCAGGGACCAAGCATCAGCCCGAGATCAGGGGCGGAGCGTCAGCCCGGGATCAGGGGCGGAGCCCCGGTTCCGGGGGCTGGGGCCGGGCGTCAGCCCGGGGGCAGGGGCGGAGCCCCGGTTTCGGGGGCTGGGGCCGGGCCCCAGTTTCGGGAAGGGGCGGGGAGGGGAGCAGCCCGCCGCAGGCGTCACGATCCGCCGGCATCCCCTGAGACCGCGTGCGGTACGCCGTCAGTTGAGGGCGATCAGCCCGATGGCCAGCCCCGCGCCGAGCAGCCCGACGGCCTGGGGCCGGGTGATCCGCTCCCGTAGGAACGTCAGCGCGAGCAGCACCGGCACCGCCGGATAGAGCGCGGACAGCACCACGGCGACGGACAGCAACTCCTGCCGGGTGGCGAGCAGATAGAGGATGGTCGCCAGGGTGCCGAGCGCGCCCGCCACCGCCGCCACGGCGGCCGCCCGGCGGGGCAGCCGCAAGGAGGCGCCGGTCGCGGGGAACAGCGCCAGGATGACGGCCACCGACACGGCCCGGCTGACCACCACCGGCCACCATCCGGCCGAGGCCGGTATCCGGGCGAGCGCGAAGAAGTGCACGGCCAGGCCCACTCCGGCGACCAGCGCCATGACGACGGCCGAGCGCGACCGGTCGGCGCCCTGCCCGTGCCCCAGTCGCGACTCGCGCGGCTCACGCGGCTCGCACGGCCCACGCGGCCCACGCGGCCCACGCGACTCGCCGCGCGAGACCAGCCAGAGCGCGGGCAGCCCGAGCGCGATCCCGGTGAGGGCCGGGGGCGAGGGCCGGTCGCCGAGGAGGGCGATACCGGCCAGCACCGGCAGGCCCACCGCCGTGACATCGCTGACCGGCACCACGACGCTCATCGGCCCCTGGTTCATCGACCAGTAGAGGCACGCCACGCCCACCCCGGTGCCGAGCCCCGAGAGCGCACCCCAGCCCAGCGCCGACGGCGGGGCGTTGGCATCCTGGGTGAGCAGCACCGGGACCAGGCTGACCACCGTGCCGCCCGCCTGGGCGCAGGCCGCGACCGTCACCCCGTGCCGGTGGCGGGAGACCAGGCCGCTCAGGAAGTGGGTGGTGCCGAAGCAGAGCGCCGAGGCGACGGCCAGCAGCTCACCCATGGTCCGTACGGGCCCCGCCCTCGGCCGCCGCCCGCGCGCCCGCCCCGTCCTCGGCCACCGCCCGCACGGCCGCCCGGTCCGCGGCCCCGACCGGGCACTCCACGCCGTCCGGGGTGCAGGCGATCCGGTCGCACAGCCGGCACATCCGGTCGGCCGAACCACTGCCCTGGTAGAGCCCGTCGAGCAGCGTGGCCAGCAGTGCACCGAGGTCGCGGACCTCCGCCTCGCCGAGGCCGTCCAGCACCCCGGTGAGCCGGGAGGTCCGCGAGGTCAGCAACTGGCCCGCGGTCCGGCGGCCCTTGGCGGTGGGGTGGACCCCGGTCCAGTTGCCGATTCCGCGCCGCCGCTCGACCAGGGCGTCCCGCTCCAGCCCGTCCACCATCCGCACCGCCGCGGACTGGGTCAGCCCGACCCGGCGGCCGAGCTCGGTCACGCTCACGCCGGGATCGGCGCGGAGCACGATCAGCGCGGCGGCCGCGCTCATGCTCAGGCGGGACGCGGCGGCCGGGGCGCTGAGCAGATCGTCCGTGATCGCCAGCGCCGTGGCCCCCAGCAGATTCGCTACGCGTTCCCTCTCACCATGCATGAGTCATGCATACCCGTGCCGGGCTCATTCCATGCGCCACCCGGCGGGGTGAGAGGATCGGAGCGGGACGGCCCGAGGGAGGAGGCGGGAGATGTCGGTGGAGATCACCTGGTGGGGGCATGCCACCGCGACCGTGCGGGACTCCGGTGTGCGGGTGCTGACCGACCCCCTCTTCGTACGGCGGCTGGCCCATCTGCGGCGCCGCCGGGGAGCCGTGCCACCGGCCGCCGCGGCGGTGGCGGACGTGGCGCTGGTCTCGCATCTGCACGCCGACCATCTGCACCTCGGCTCGCTGGCCAAGCTGCTGCCCGGCACCCGGCTGGTGGTGCCACGCGGGGCCGGGCGGGCGGTGCCCGGGCTGCGGCGGGTGGTCGCGGCGCGGGAGCTGCGGGTGACCGAGGTGGCGCCGGGGGACGTGTGCACGGTCGGCGAGGTGCGCATCCGGGCGGTACCGGCCGCGCACGACGGGCGGCGGCTGCCGTACGGGCCGAGCCGGGTGCCCGCGCTGGGGTACGTGCTGAGTGGCGAGTCGACCACGTATTTCGCGGGGGACACCGGGCTGTTCGACCGGATGGCGGAGGCGGTGGGCGCCTGCGATGTGGCGCTGCTTCCGGTGGGCGGCTGGGGGCCGTACCTCGGCCCCGGCCATCTCGACGCGGGCCGCGCGGCACAGGCGCTGGCGCGGCTGGGGGCGCGCTGCGCGGTGCCGGTGCACTACGGGACGTACTGGCCGATCGGGATGGACGCGATCCGTCCGCATGAATTCCACGCCCCGGGCGACGACTTCGTGCGCCACGCCGGGCGGCTGGCCCCCGACGCGGTGGTGCACCGGCTGGGGCACGGGGAGTGCGTGCGGCTGGAGCCCGCCAGGTGATAGGGGATCTGGCGGACCTGGCGGATCTGGCGCGGAGCGTGCCGTCCGAGTCGACGCAGCAGGCGGTGGGGTACCCCTCGCTGTTCCTGCTGGTGGTGTTCGGGTCGCTGGTGCCGGTGGTGCCCACCGGGGCGGTGGTCTCCTCGGCGGCGGTGGTCGCCATCCACCAGACCGCTCCCCCGCTGTCGCTGCTGGTGGTCTTCGGGGTGGCCTCGCTGGCGGCCTTCTCCGGCGATGTGATGCTGTACTGGCTCGGGCGGCGCGGGGTGCGCTCGAAGAACGGCTCGCGGTGGCTGGAGCGGATCCACGACCACGCGGCGCCGGAACGGCTGGACCAGGCACAGGCGCGGCTGGACGAGCACGGGGTGGCGGTTCTGGTGCTGTCCCGGCTGATCCCGGCGGGGCGGATACCGGTGATGCTGGCCTGTCTGCTGGCGCGCTGGCCGCTGCGGAGGTTCGCGCGCGGGGCCGGGCCCGCGGCGCTGGCCTGGGCGGTGACGTATCAGCTGATCGGGATCCTGGGCGGCTCGCTCTTCCCCGAGCCGTGGGAGGGCGTGGCGGCGGCCGTGGTCCTGACGGTCGTGATCAGCACGGCCCCCGCGGTGTGGCGGCGCCTGCGCCGCCGTACCGCTCGCGACGCCCAGAGCGAGGCCGCGGGCTGACGCCCCCTCGGCCCCGGGCCGCTCGGGCAGCGCCCCTGCCGCACCGGCCCGCCCGGCGCGCGCCTTCCGCACCTTCCGCGGCGGGCTCGCCGCCGCCCGACGTCGGCCCCTTGCGGGGGCGTCCGGCGGACCACGCGGTGGAGCGGCCTATGGATGCTTTCCCCTCCCCGCCCCTTCCCGATACCAGGAGCTCCGCCCCTGGACCCCGGCGCCCGGGGCGAAGCCCCGCCACGCGGCGGAACCGCACACCAACGCTCCGGGAAGGAGCCAAACCCCGGCCCGGGATCTGGGGCCAAACCCCGGCCCGAGGTCTGGGGCCGAGCCCCAATCCCCGGAGCCTGAAGCGAAGCCCGATCCGGAGCCTGGGGCGGGACCCCGACCCAGGCTCCGGCACGGAGCACCGGTGCCGGACCTGAAACACAGCCCCAGTGCCCGAGGGCCTGGCGACAGACCTCTGCCGGAGCCCGCGGCCGAGCCCCAATCCCCGGAGCCTGAAGCGAAGCCCGATCCGGAGCCTGGGGCGGGACCCCGACCCAGGCTCCGGCACGGAGCACCGGTGCCGGACCTGAAACACAGCCCCAGTGCCCGAGGGCCTGGCGACAGACCTCTGCCGGAGCCCGCGGCCGAGCCCCAATCCCCGGAGCCCGGGGCCAAGCGTCGGCCCGCACTCTGGAGCCGAGCCCCGATCCCGGAGCCTGAAGCCGAGCCCCGATCCCGGAGCCTGAAGCCGAGCCCCGATCCCGAGCCTGAGGCCGAGCCCCGATCCGGGGCATGAGGCGGAGCACCGATCCGGGATCCCGGGGCGGAGCACCCAGTTACGGGGGCTGCGGCCGAGCCCCGGGTCGGGGGCTGGGGCGGAGCCCCGATCCGGGGTCCCGGGGCGGAGCACCGGTTTCGGGGGCTGGGGCGGAGCACCAGTTTTGGGGAGGGGCGGGGAGGGGAACAGCATGCGTCGCGACCGACCGCGGGCCGGGGGCAGCCGGGAAAGGGACACCCGGCGAAGCGATACCCGGCGAAGCGACACCCGGCGCAGGCGCGTCAGCCGTCCAGTCGCAGAACCTCTCGCAGCGCACGCGTCAACGCCGCCTCCGGGTCGGGGACCGAGCGCTCCGCTCGCCAGGCGACGAAGCCGTCGGGGCGGACCAGGACCGCGCCGTCGGGGGCGGTGCCGTGGAGTTCGGCCCAGTCCGTGCCCGGCTCGGGGGCGAGTTCGTGGTCCGGGCCCTCGCCCACCCGGTAGCAGTCCAGCGGTACGCCGAGGGCGTCGGCGGCGCGGCGGCCCGCCTCGTGCCAGGTGGCGCCGCCCGGCCCGGTGAGCAGCACACAGGTGCGCTCGTACAGATCGAGGGTGGACAGCCGCACCCCGCAGCGGTGCACCCACATGTGGGGGGCGCGGCTGCCGGGCTCGGCCGAGACCGTGAAGTGGTCGGGCACCGCGGGGGCGGAGGGGTCGGCGCCCGCGACCGCGCCCCGCACATAGCGGTAGCCCATGGCGACCGCCATGACATTGGACTGCGGGCCCCGGCCCTCGGCGGCCGGTGACGAGTAGCCGGGGTGGCTGTGCTCGGCCGAACGGGCGGCGGCGCGGGCGCTGGTGGCCTGGGCGACCGGCCGCCGCTCCATGCCGTAGGTCTCCAGCAGCGCGGGGCCCGCCCAGCCGCCCATGACGGCGGCGAGCTTCCACGCCAGGTTGTGGGCGTCCTGGATACCGGTGTTGGAGCCGAAGGCGCCGGTGGGCGACATCTCGTGCGCGGAGTCCCCGGCGAGGAAGACCCGGCCGTCGGAGTAGTGGTCCGCCACCCGCTCGGCCGCGTGCCAGGGCGCCTTTCCGGTGACCTCGACCTCCAGGTCGGGCATGCCGACGGCGGTGCGGATGTGCTGGGCGCAGCGCTCGTCGGTGAACGCCTCCAGCGGTTCGCCGTGTTCGGGGTGCCAGGGGGCGTGGAAGACCCACTGTTCCTGGTTGTCGACGGGCAGCAGCGCCCCGTCGGCCTCGGGGTTGGTGAGGTAGCAGGCGATGAAGTGGCGGTCCCCGACCGCGTCCGCGAGCCGCTTGGCGCGGAAGGTGATGGACACGTTGTGGAACAGCTCACCGCGTCCGCTCTGCCCGATGCCAAGGGCCTCGCGCACCGGGCTGCGGGGGCCGTCGGCGGCGATGAGGTAGTCGGCGCGGACCGTGGAGCGCCGCTCGGACCTGCGGTCCAGGAGGGTGGCGGTGACGCCGTCCGGGTCCTGCTCGAAGGAGATCAGCTCGGTGGAGAACCGCAGATCGCCACCGAGCCCCCGGGCCGCGTTCAGCAGCACCGGCTCCAGGTCGTTCTGGCTGCACAGGCACCATCCGGCGGGGCTGATCCGGGCGGCCTTGCCACCCGGGTCCAACTCCCGGAAGAGCCAGTTGCCCTCCGTACCGGTGAGGGACGGGGTCTGCAGGATTCCGTGGTTGTCGGCCAGGACGGACGCGGCCTCGCGGATCGCGGGCTCCACTCCGGCGGTGCGGAACAGTTCCATCGTCCGGATGTTGTTCCCCCGTCCGCGCGGGTGGTGCGAGGTGCGCGGGTGTTTTTCGACCAGCAGATGACCGATCCCCAGTCGGCCCAGGAACAGCGAGGCGGACAGGCCCACCAGGGAGCCGCCCACGATGAGGACGGGCACACGCTCAGCATTGTCGGCAAGACGGTTCATTTTGCTGCTATGCCCGGTGATTCCGGGCCGCTCCGGGGCGCTGACCAGGCGTTCGCTCGGATGGCTCACATATCTCGCGCCATTGGTGGGAGCACTTCACGATCGTCTAACGGGCGGGTGTCCTCGATGCCCGGAAGGACGCGTCCGCGAAATAAGGAGTGGAATATGAGCACCCTGTCCGACGTTCCGGAGACCACGGTGGACCCATCGCCGACGACCGTGGAATCCGCTCTCACCGACACCAGATTGCGCGTCGTGTTGCTGGTGCAGGTCAACAGCGGTGCCGAGCAGCGCTTTCTGCGTGCCTACGATCAGCTGTCCCAGCAGGTGGCCGCGGTACCCGGGCACATCAGCGACCAGCTGTGCCAGTCGATCGAGAACCCCTCGCAGTGGCTGATCACCAGCGAATGGGAAAGCGCCCCTCCGTTCCTCGCCTGGGTGGACTCGCCCGCGCACCGGGAGATGGTCAAGCCCTTCCACGGCTGTGTGGAGGACACCCGCTCACTGCGGTTCAGCATCCTGCGGGAGACCCTGACCGCCGGGTCCGCGCCGGTCGATGTCACCACCCGGGGCGTCGACGCCGCGCTGCGGATCGGTGACGGGCTGGTCCGGCAGGCGCTCACCTTCACCGTGAAGCCCGGCAGCGAGGACGCCGTCGCCAAGATCCTGGCCGACTACGCCTCGCCCCAGGCCCGCGTCGACGAGACCACCCGGCTCTACCGCACCTCGGTGTTCATGAGCGGCAACCGGGTGGTGCGGGCCGTGGAGGTCAAGGGCGATCTCACCGCGGCGCTGCGCTTCGTGGCCCGGCAGCCGGAGATCAGGGCCGCCGAGGAGGCCCTCAATCCGTATCTGGAGGAGGACCGCAACCTCGACGACCCCAGCTCGGCACGGGAGTTCTTCGCCCGCGCCTCCCTTCCGGTGGTCCACCACATGACGGCCGGCGGGCCGCGCCCCGCCGAGGGCGTCCACCGGCACGCCCTGCTCTACCCGGTCAAGACCGGCTCCGGCCCGGCGGTGGCCAGTCTGCTGGCCCGGCAGGACGAGCTGGCGGTGAACAAGGAGATGGCCGCGGAGCAGACCGCCAAGACCCTGCTGAGCAGCACCATCTTCCAGCGTGACGACATCGTGGTGCGTCTGGTGGACCTGGCCGGGCCGCTGGACCGGAACCCCGCCACGGCGGCCGGTGTGAGCGGTCGGCGGGCCGCCGCCGTGCTGGGCCGCCTGCTGGACCTCGGGGCGGACGGTGCGGTGATCGACCTGTCCATGGACGACGGGCTGCGCCGCTTCCTCGCCGACTGCGACATGACCCCGGTCACCGACCGCAAGTCGGCGGACCACTGACGACGTCTCTCCCTCTCGCACCTTTTCACCCCGTGGCGCGGACCGCGCAACGCTACCTGGAGGAACTCATCATGACCACGCAGTCCCCTCTCGTCGTCGACCTCGCCGCGGTCGCCCCCAACCGCCGGCGCGGTGGCGATGTGCGCGCCATGCTCACACCGACCCTGGTGGGCGCCACGAGCGGCTTCATGGGGATGGCCATCGTGGGGCCCGGTGAACGGGTCGCCGAGCACTACCACCCGTACTCCGAGGAGTTCGTGTACGTCGTCAGCGGCGACATGGAGGTGGACCTGGACGGCGAGGCGCATCCGCTCCGCCCCGACCAGGCCATCCTGATCCCCATCAACATGCGGCACCGGTTCCGCAATGTGGGGAGCACCGAGGCCCGGATGGTCTTCCACCTCGGGCCCCTGGCGCCGCGCCCCGAGCTCGGCCACGTGGACACGGAGGCCAACGAACCCGCCGAGGCGACGTCGTGACCCGACGGGTGGTGGTCACCGGGCTCGGTGTCGTCGCCCCCGGGGGTGTGGGGGTCCCGGCCTTCTGGGACATGCTCACCGCGGGCCGTACGGCCACCCGCAACATCACGCTCTTCGACGCGGAGCGGTTCCGGTCCCGGATCGCCGCCGAATGCGACTTCGACCCGCTGGCCTGCGGTCTGAGCTTCGAGCAGATCGAACGCTCCGACCGCTATGTGCAGTTCGCGCTGGTGGCGGCGCAGGAGGCGGTACGGGACTCCGGTCTCGACCTCCAGGCGCTCAACCCCTGGCGGATAGGGGTTTCGCTGGGCAGCGCCGTCGCCGCGTCCACCCGTCTCGAACAGGACTACGTCAAGGTCAGCGACGCCGGTGAGCACTGGGATGTGGACCACCGCAAGGCGGGTCCACACCTTCAGCACGCGTTCTCGCCGAGCGCGCTGTCCTCCGGGGTGGCGGAGCTGACCGGGGCGCAGGGCCCGGTGCAGTCGGTCTCCACCGGCTGCACCTCCGGTCTGGACGCGATCGGGTACGCCTTCCAGGCGATCGAGGAGCGGCGGGCCGATGTGTGCATCGCCGGGGCGGCGGACTCGCCGATCACTCCGCTGACCGTGGCCTGCTTCGACTCGATCAAGGCGACCTCGGCGAACAACGACAACGCGGCCACCGCGTCCCGGCCGTTCGACGCCCACCGGGACGGCTTCGTCCTCGGCGAGGGCGCCGCCGTACTGGTCCTGGAGGAGCTGGAGCACGCCCGGGCCCGAGGGGCGCGGGTCTACTGCGAGTTCCGGGGGTTCGCCACCTACGGCAACGCCTACCACATGACCGGTCTGACCCGTGAGGGTCTTGAGATGTCCGAGGCGATCGACCACGCGCTCGGCCACGCCCGCGTCAACAGCTCCGAGGTCGACTACGTCAACGCGCACGGCTCGGGCACCAAGCAGAACGACCGGCATGAGACGGCGGCCGTGAAGCGGTCCCTGGGCGAGCACGCGTACAAGACCCCCATGAGCTCGATCAAGTCCATGGTGGGCCATTCCCTGGGGGCGATCGGCGCCATCGAGGTGGTCGCCTGCGCCATGGCCCTCGCCCATGGCGTGGTGCCGCCGACGGCCAACTACGAGACCCCCGACCCCGAATGCGACCTCGACTATGTCCCGCGCACCGCCCGCGCCCTCCCGCTGCGCCATGTGCTGTCGGTCGGCAGCGGGTTCGGCGGCTTCCAGTCCGCGGTGGTGCTGAGCCGGGCGGACGGGAGTGCGGCATGACATCCGCGAAGAGCGCCCGGAACCGGGGCGCGGCCGTCACGGGCCTCGGTGTGATCGCCCCGGGCGGAGTGGGCACCGACGCCTTCTGGAAGGCCACCCGGGAGGGGATCACCTCCCTGGACCGGATCTCCCGCGAGGGCAGTGAGCACTTCCCGGTCCGGATCGGCGGCCAGGTCCGCGGCTTCGATCCGGGTTCGATGATCGAGGAGCGGTTCCTCGTCCAGACCGACCGCTTCACCCACTTCGCGATGGCCTCGGCCGATCTCGCGCTGGACGACGCCCGGCTGCCGGTGGACGACATGTCGCCGTTCGCCGTGGGCGTGGTGACCGCCGCCGGTTCCGGCGGCGGTGAGTTCGGCCAGCGCGAGCTGCAGCAGCTGTACGGCAAGGGGCCGCGCTATGTGGGCCCGTACCAGTCCATCGCGTGGTTCTACGCGGCCAGCACCGGCCAGGTCTCCATCCGCGGCGGGTTCAAGGGCCCCTGTGGGGTGGTGGCGAACGACGAGGCCGGCGGTCTGGACGCGCTGGCGCACGCCCGCCGGTCCATCCGACGGGGGGCGGACGCGGTGGTGGCGGGCGCCTCCGAGGCGTCGCTGGCGCCGTACTCCATCGTCTGCATGCTCGGCTGGGACGAGCTCAGCCGGGCCCGCGACGCGGGCCGGGCCTATCTGCCGTTCACCGAGGACGCCTGCGGATTCGCGCCCGGGGAGGGCGGGGCGATGCTGGTCGTGGAGGAGGAGGGGGCCGCCCGGCGCCGCGGGGTGCGGATCCGGGGCTTTCTCGCCGGCTATGGCTCGACCTTCACCGGGGCGTCCCGGTGGGAGCGGTCCCGGGAGGGGCTCGCCCAGGCCATCCGCGTGGCCCTGGAGGACGCGGAGTGCGCGCCGGAGGAGATCGACGTGGTCTTCGCCGACGCGCTCGGGGTGCCCGAGGCGGACCGCGCCGAGGCGCTGGCGATCGCCGACGCGCTCGGGCCGCACGGCACCCGGGTCCCGGTGACCGCGCCGAAGACCGGCTTCGGCCGGGTGCACTGCGCGGCTCCCACGCTGGACGTGGCGGCCGCGCTGCTCTCCATGGAGCACCGCGTGGTGCCTCCGACCCCGTACGTCACCGACGTCTGCCATGACCTCGACCTCGTCACCCGCAGCTCCCGCCCGGCCGAGCCGCGGACGGCGCTGGTGCTCAGCCGAGGACTCATGGGTTGCAACGCGGCGCTCGTGCTCCGCGGACCGGAAGGAGATTACTGATGCCCAGTCAACTGTCCTACGGGGAACTGGCCACGCTGATGAAGCGGTGCGCCGGACTCACCGTCGACCCGGACACGATGCAGGCCCGGCCGGACTCCACCTTCGAGGAGTACGGCCTGGACTCGCTCGGTCTGCTCGCCATCGTCGGCGAGCTGGAGAACCAGTACGGCACCCCGATCGAACCGGGGGCCGAGAGCTGCAAGACCCCCGGTGACTTCCTCGACGTCATCAACACCTCACTTACCTCAGGAGCATGAAGATGGCAGGCCACACCGACAACGAGGTCATGATCAAGGCGCCGTTCGACCTCGTCTGGGACATGACCAACGACCTGGAGAACTGGCCGCAGCTGTTCAGCGAGTACGCCTCGGTCGAGGTGCTCCAGCGGACCGGGGACACCACCACCTTCCGCCTGACCATGCACCCCGACGAGGACGGCAAGGTCTGGTCCTGGGTCTCCGAGCGGGAGACGGCCCGCGATGTGCGCACGGTATGGGCGCGCCGTGTGGAGCCCGGCCCCTTCGCCTACATGAACATCCGCTGGGAGTACGAGGAGGAGTCCGAGGGCACCCGCATGCGCTGGACCCAGGACTTCGAGATGCGGCCCGACGCGCCGGTCGACGACCCCACGATGACGGACCACATCAACCGCAACTCCCGTATCCAGATGGATCTGATCCGGGACAAGATCGAGCAGCGGGCCCGGGAGACGGTGGGGGCATGACCATGTACCGCACCATGATCGTCGCCAAGATGCAGCGGGACGCGGCGCCGCAGGTCGCCAAGATCTTCGCGGAGTCCGACCGCGGCGAACTGCCCAAGCTGATCGGCGTCACCGGCCGCAGCCTCTTCCAGTTCGGCGAGGTGTATCTGCATCTGATCGAGGCGGAGCGGCCGCCGGCCACGGAGGTCACCAAGTACTCCAAACACCCGGAGTTCCGGGATGTCAGCGCGCGCCTCCAGCCGTATATGCGGGCGTACGACCCGGAGACCTGGCGCGAGCCCAAGGACGCCATGGCCCATGAGTTCTACCGCTGGGACCGCGACCAGGGCTAGCGCATGTGTCGCGCCGCACGGGGCCGCCGACGGAGTTCACCTCCCGGCGGCCCTTTTCGTATGGCGTCTTGCGTACGGCGTCTTTCGTGTGGCGTCTTCGGTGTGGGGTCTTCGGTGTGGGGTCTTTCGTATGGCGCCGCGAGTGGGTTATGCACCGGTCGCGAAATCTCACACTACTGGGCTCATCGGAATGATGCCTGCCGAAAGGGGGAAAGGGTGTCAGCCCATTCGCGCGGCAAATGAGTGATCATTGCGCTTATCTCCACCCAGAGGGCTTACAACACAGCAGATCGCAGGCCGCGCCGAGTGGCAGGGGAAGCCCACTTCGCTGACGGTGGATGAGACGCCGATGCGATCCCTTTATCTGGCAAATAGTCAGTATCGCGACGGCGCCGGAAGGAATGACTCATGCGATCTACTCGCGCACTCTTCACCGGGGCGGCGATTGCCGCCACCCTGACCCTGGGCGCCCCCGCCGCCGCGTTCGCCGCCGACGTCTCGGACCCGGGCGGTCACGGTGGGTACTCGAGCAGCCAGGAGTCCTCCGAGGACGGCTACGGCCAGGGCGGCAGCTCCTGGGACAAGGAAAAGGAAGAGCAGGGCAAGGAAGAGCACGGCAAGGAAGAAGAAGAGCAGGGCAAGGAAGAAGAGCACGGCAAGGAAGAGATGAAGGGCAAGGAAGAGGGCGACTGGTCCGGCCGGGGCAAGGAGGAGGGCAAGGAGGAGGGCAAGGAGGAGCACGAGTGGTCCGGCAAGGAGCGGGAGCACGAGTGGTCCGGTAAGAAGGACCACGACGACTGGTCCGGTGGCTCCTGGAAGGACCACGAGAAGGGCGAGAAGCCGCGCGGTGGCGTCCACACCGGTGGTGGCGGCATGGCCACCACGGGCAGCGGCATGGCCGCCGGCTCGGTCCTGCTCCTCGGTGGCCTCGGCGCCGGCGCCTACGCCCTGCGTCGCCGCAAGCCGACCGGCACCGCGATCTGAGCCTGACTCTTCGCATTCCGTGCTGCCGTGGCACCTCCGCCGAGCGGTGGTGCCACGGCAGTTCCACGAGCGCTGTGAGAAAGCGCCCGTGGATAAGGCGTCTTGAGCTGAGGCGCCATGAGACAAGGCGCTGTAAGAAAGGCGAACACCCCCATGGGAAAGCCGGCCAAGCAGGGCGCTGCCGATGGCAACACCCGAACTCTCCGCTGGGCCGCCGCGTCGGCCCTCATCGGCGTATTCCTCATCTACAATTCCGTCGACGCCGCCTCTCAGAACACGCCGTCGGCCCGGCCCGCGGCCAGCTCACCCGCGTCCGTCTCCGAACCGGAGAGCGACACCTCCAACGAGGACCAGTACGCGGATTCCCCGGAGTCGACGACCGCCCCCGAGTCCCGCCCGGGGCCCGCGCTGCCGCGCTCCCCCGCCTCCCATCTGGACATCCCCTCGATCGGCGTGAGCGCGCCCTTCATCCCGCTGTCGCTGGACGCCGCGGGCGTGCTGGTCCCGCCCCCGGACACCGACCAGAACCTGGTGGGCTGGTACGAGGGCGGCCCCTCGCCCGGTGAGCGCGGCAACGCCATCGTGGCCGGGCATGTGGACACCAAGGTCGGCCCGGCGGTGTTCTACCCCCTCAGCCAGCTCAAGCCGAGGAGCAAGGTGGCCATCACGCGCGAGGACGGGATCGTCGCGACCTTCGTGGTCGACAAGATCAAGACGTTCAAGAAGAACGCCTTCCCGGATGAGCAGGTGTACGGGGACACCCCCAACGCCCAGCTGCGGCTGATCACCTGCGGCGGGGTCTATGACCACACGGCCAAGGACTACACGGCGAATGTGGTGGTGTTCGCGCACCTGTCCTCGTACCGGTACAGCTGACGCGACAAACCGAGCGGTGCCCGCGTCGTCGAGGACGGACGACGCGGGCACCGTGGTGTTTGTGCTTTCCCCTCCCCGCCCCTTCCCTCAACTGGGGCTCCGCCCCAGACCCCAGGATCCGGGGCGGAGCCCCAACCGCGCGGCGGAGCGGCATATCAATGCCGCGGGGAAAGGCGGAACCCCGGTCCCGAGGTCTGGGGCAGAGCCCCGGCCCCGAGGGCTGAGGCGGAACCCCGGCCCCGAGGTCTAGGGCGAAGCCCCGGCCCCGGGGGCTGGGGCAGAACCCCGGCCCCGGGGGCTGAGGCGGAACCCCGGCCCGGGGTCTGAGGCAGAACCCCGGCCCCGGGGGCTGGGGCGGAACCCCGGCCCCGGGGGCTGGGGCGGAACCCCGGCCCCGGGGGCTGGGGCAGGACCCCGGCCCGGGGGGCTGAGGCAGAACCCCGGCCCCGGGGGCTGAGGCAGAGCCCCGGCCCCGGGGTCTGAGGCGGAACCCCGGCCCGGGGTCTGAGGCGGAACCCCGGCCCGGGGTCTGAGGCAGAACCCCGGCCCCGAGGTCTAGGGCGAAGTCCCGGCCCCGAGGTCTGAGGCAGAACCCCGGCCCGGGGGTCTGAGGCAGAACCCCGGTCAGGGTCTGAGGCGAAGCCCCGGTCCCAGGGCTGGGGCAGTGCCCCGGCCCCGGGGTCTGGGGCGGAACCCCGGCCCCGGGGGCTGAGGCAGAACCCCCGGCCCCGGGGTCTGAGGCAGAACCCCCGGCCCCGGGGTCTGAGGCAGAACCCCCGGCCCCGGGGTCTGAGGCAGAGCCCCGGCCCCGGGGGCTGAGGCAGAACCCCCGGCCCCGGGGTCTGAGGCAGAACCCCCGGCCCCGGGGTCTGAGGCAGAGCCCCGGCCCCGGGGGCCGGGGCAGAACCCCCGGCCGGGGGCTGGGGCGGAGCCCCGGGCCGGGGGCTGGGGCGGAGCCCCGGGCCGGGGGCCGGGGCGGAGCCCCGGGCCGGGGGCTGGGGCGGAGCCCCGGGCCGGGGGCCGGGGCGGAGCCCCGGATTTGGGAAGGGGTGGGGAGGGGGACAGCCTCCCGCAGGCGTCACGGTGCGCCGGGCACCCCCACCGTGGAGTCGAAAGCGTGCAGAGCGCCGTTGACGGGCCGGATGTCGGTCACGTTCAGACCGGCCTCGGTCATCCGCGCCACCATGCTCTCCTGGGTGTGCTTCCGGCCGCCCACATTGAGCAGCAGGAACAGGTCCATCGCCGTGGTGAAGGAGGACGGGCTGTTGTCGACGAGGTTCTCGATGACGACCACCCTGGCGCCGGGCCGCGCCGCCGCGACCACGTTGGCGAGTGTCCGGCGGGTGCTCTCGTCGTCCCATTCGAGGATGTTCTTGATGATGTAGAGGTCGGCCTCGACGGGGACCTCGCGCCGGCAGTCGCCGGGCACGAGCGTGGCCCGTGAGGCCAGCGCCCCGCCGTCCCGCAGCCGCGGATCGGCGTGCGCCACCACCTGCGGCAGGTCCAGCAGCGCGCCGTGCAGCGCCGGGTGCTTCTCCAGCAGGCTGGCCAGCACATGCCCCTGGCCGCCGCCGATGTCCACCACCTCCTTGACCCCGTCGAGGTCGAGGAAGGCGGCGACGTCGGCGGCGGACTGCCGGCTGGAGGTGGTCATCGCGGCGTCGAACACCCGGGCCGACTCGGGCGCGTCCTCGTGGAGATAGGCGAAGAAGTCCTTGCCGTAGATCTCGTTGACGACACAGCCGCCGGTGCGCACCGCCCGGTCAAGCAGCGGCCACGCCTCCCAGGTCCACGGCTCGGTGCACCACAGGGCGATGTTCCGCAGGCTGCCCGGGGTGTCCTCGCGCAGCAGCCGGGACATCTCGGTGTGCCGGAAGCGGCCGTCGTCGGTCTCGGCGAAGATCTGACAGCAGGCCAGGGAGCGCAGCAGCCGGCGCAGCGGGTCGGGCTCGACGTCCACGGCGGAGGCCAGCTCGCCGATGGAGGCGGGCCGGTCGCCCAGCGCGTCGGCGATCCGCAGCCGGACCGCGGCGCGCACCGAGGCCGCCCGTGCGGCGCCGAAGACGATCTCGCGCAGCCGCATGGGCGGCGGGAGCGCGCCCGGTGGGGGCTGCGCCGCGGCCGCGGGGGTGGTGTCCACAGTGGTCATGTCGCCACCTCTCAGCACCGGCCCGTGGGCGCGGACAGCTCACAGACGTTGTCGGTGAAGGTGTTGTCGGGGCCGTTGTCGCGGTCGGCGAGGTCGGCGGGCTTGTTGCCGCTCATCACGTTGCGGCTGATGGCGTTCTTGGCGTTGGGGGCGCCGACGACGCTGGTGTAGAGCACGATCCCGCCGGACATGGGCGAGGTGCCCACGTTGTCGCTCACCTGGTTGCCCGTCACCCGGGTGGACTCGGCGCCGGTGAGCACGATGCCGGCGCCCTGGATGAAGGGGAGCCGGTCGGTGGCCGCGCAGTAGGCGTTGTTCTCGTAGACGGTGTTGTTGCGGACGTTCAGGTCCCCGGCGCGCGGGGTCGACTCGTCGCCGACGATGAACACGCCGGCGCAGTTGGCGGTGATGGTGTTCCCCTCGACCGAGAGGTCGCGCAGCCGGCGGACGACGACACCGGTCCGGTTGCCGCTGAGCCGGTTCCCGGCCACCAGGGTGCCCAGGGCGTCGGTGGCGCCGCCCTCGGCGTCGATGGTGTTGGCCAGGAAGACGCCGGACTGCTTGTTGTCGCGCGAGACGTTGTCGACGAAGGTGCCGCGAGTGGACATCTCCTGGCCCATGCCCTGCTGGCCGTTGTCCTCGGTGGTGGTGTTCCGTACGGTCATCCGGTCGGTGCCGGAGCCCCAGATGCCGTTCTTGGCGAAGCCGGTGACCTTCAGTGAGGCGATCCGGACATCCGAGACGGGGTCTTCGGCCGTCCCGGTGACGCAGATGCCGTGCCCGGCCTCGCCACAGGCGTTGGCCGACGGCTTCGCGGCCGGGGAGAGCACGGTGGACTCGCCCGCGCCGATCAGGGTCAGCCGGTCGGTGGTGATCTGGATGTTCTCCCGGTAGGTGCCGGGCCGGATCTCGATGGTGTCGCCGGGCTCGGCGGCGTCCACGGCGGCCTGGATGGACTGGCCGGGCTGGACCACATGGCGGGTCGCGGCCTGGTCGGCGGGGGCGGCGTGGGCTCCGGGGAGCTGGGCGAGTTCGATGACGAGGACCGCCGTGAGGCCGGCGAGGTGGCGAAGTTTAGGTGTGCGCATGAAAAGGAAGTTAGGTGCGCTCCGCACCGCTCGCCACTTATGTTCCACTCGTCACTTATGCACTGGATTAACCCACTTGGCTGCCTTATGGCCCGGCCGGAGGTCGGTACCGGGATGGGCGCGGCGGGGCCGCCCCGCGCGGGGGCCGCGCTCTCGGCGGTGGCGGGCGCCCGGCTCGCGGCGGACGGGCCGACCGACCCCCGCGCGCTCCCCCACGACCGCGACGCGGGCCTATTCGAGTACCCGGGATGCCCCGACCGGCAGATCCCACAGCTCCTCGCGCGGACGCCCGGTGGCCTCCCAGGCCGCGCGGATCCGGCGCAGCGGCTCCAGGGGCGGCTCGGCCGAGAGCAGGAAGGTGGACCAGTGCATGGGCGCCAGCACCCGCGCCCCCAGGTCCAGATGCGCCCGTACGGCCTCCTCCGGATCGGTGTGCACCCCGTCCAGCATCCAGCGCGGCTCGTACGCGCCGATGGGCAGCAGCGCCACATCGATGCCCGGGTAGCGGCGGCCGATCCGCTGGAACCAGTGGCCGTAGCCGGTGTCCCCGGCGAAGTACACCCGCTGTCCGTCGGGCGCGGTGATGACCCATCCGCCCCACAGCGAGCGGCAGGTGTCGGTGAGGGTGCGCTTGCTCCAGTGGTGGGCCGGGACGAAGTCGAAGCGGACCGGGCCGTCCTCGCCGGGCAGTTCGGCCGCCTCCCACCAGTCCAGCTCGGTCACCCGGGTGAATCCGCGCGCCCGGAACCAGCGGGCGAGCCCGGCGGGCACGAAGACCGGCGTCCCCTTCGGCAGCCGTTTGACCGTGGGCGCGTCCAGGTGGTCGTAGTGGTTGTGGCTGATGACGACCGCGTCCACGGGCGGCAGGTCCTCCCAGCGGACCCCCACCGGCGTGACCCGGGCCGGGGTGCCGAGGATCTTGCGGGCCCAGACCGGGTCGGTGAGCACGGTGAGCCCGCCGATCCGCACCACCCAACTGGCGTGCCCGGCCCAGGTGAGCGCGGTCCGGCCGGGGCCGATGAGCGGCAGCGGCCCCGGTTCGAAGGGCAGCTCGGGGATCTCGCGCAGGGACTCCACGGGCGGTCTGAGCCGTCCCTCCCGGGCCAGCCGGGCCAGCGCCCGCACCCCCGGCAGCGGGGAGGTGAGCCGGTCGGCGAACGACGGCGGCCAGCTGCGGATCTCCCCCGGGGGACGCGGGGCGCCCGGCTCGGGGACGACGGGTTCGGGGCCGGTGGGCTCGGGGCCGGTCGGCGCAGGACCGGTCGGCCCGAGGGCAGCTTGTCCGGGGGCGCCCGGCTCGGGGGCGCCCGGCTCGACGGCGGTCGGCTCGACGGCGGTCGGCTCGACGGCGGTCGGCTCGGGGGCGGACGGGGCCAGGCGGTGGCGGGCGACGGCGCCGGGCCGAGCGCGACGCCGCCCGGCCGGTTCCGCCGGCTCCGCCGGTTCCGCCTGCTCGGCGTGGTCGGTCATGGCCTGGCTCCCTTCCGTGTCTGGGCCGTGTCCGGGCCGGTCCTTCGGTGCCGGCGCGCCATGGGGGTCCGGGGCGGCTCAGGTCACCGGACTGCTTTCGATCAGGTCGCGGAAGGCCGCCTCGAAGGCGCCCAACGCCGTGGCCACATGGGGCAGTTCCAGCGGATCCGGCGTCTGGAGCGCCCGTAGCCGCGACTCCTCCGCCGCGCCGAGCAGCGGCAGGGTCGCCAGCCGGAGCCGCAGGGTGTGCGGGGGGTCGCCGAAGCGGTGGCCCCCGGCCACACTCCGGCCGATCCGCCGCACCAGCTCGCGCTCCAGCTCCACCGAGTCGGTGATGCCACGGGCCGCGAGCACCCCGCGCAGCTCGTCCAGATCGGCGTAGAGGTGCCGGCCGGCCTGCGGCGGGCGGGCCAGTGCCCCGACGGCGGTCAGCGCGCGGTAGGCGGCCGCGGCCACGGCCCCGTGCGCCCGGGCCGCCGCGGCCATCCGGTCCCGGACCGGCTCGGGCTCGCCGAGGGCGTACGCGGCGGCCGCCGCGGTGGGCGCGGGCAGCCCGGACCGTACGGCGGTGAGCAGCGACAGCACCCGGCCGCGCAGCTCCGCCCCGCGCTCGGTGGCCGGGAACCGGGCGATCGCGGCGGGCCAGCCCGCCGGGGTGAAGGCACCCGCCAGATCGGAGAGCACGATCACGTTCTCGGGGGACATCTCGGCGGGGCTGAGCAGCACCGTGCCCCGCGGATGGTGGACGGTGTCCCGCCAGGTCTCGTCGCTGACGATCAGCAGCCCCTCGGCCACGGCCGCCTCGCACACCTCGTGCAGCAGCTCGGGCGGGGCCACGGTGCCGGTGGGGTCGTCGGCCGCCGACAGCAGCAGGACCCGGGGCACCCCGCCCTCGGCGCGGATCCTGCGGACGATCTCCAGCAGGGCGAACGGATCGGGCAGCCCACCGGATTCGGCCGGGACGGGCGCGTGGTGGGCGCGCCGGTCCACCAGTCGCACCAGCGGCGCGTACCAGGCGGCGCAGGGGCGGGGCAGCAGCACATCGCCGCCGGGGGCCGAGGCGAGCAGCGCCAGCAGCAGCGGTTCGGCGCCGGGGGCGACCACGACGTGCTCAGGGTCGGTCCACAGCCCGCGCCGCGACCAGTAGCCGCAGGCCGCCGAGCGCAGCCCCGGCGAGCCGCCGACCGGCTCCGGCGCGGTGTGGCCGGCCGCCGCGACGAAGCTGTCGAGCAGCTCCGGGAGGACCGGCAGTCCGCCGTCGTCCCGGTCCGCCGGCGCCGGGGCGGTCCACTGCCGCTGCATTCCGTCCACACCTCCGCCCGTGTCCGGACCTCTGCCCGTGTCCGGACCTCTGCCCGTGTCCGGACCTCTGCCCGTGTCCGGACCTCTGCCCGTGTCCGGACCTCCGTCCGTATCGGGACCTCCGTCCGTGTCCGGCGCGTCACCGCCCACGTATGTCCACCTTCGCAGATCTCCGGCGCCGTTTCGCGGAAGGGGCCCGGGGGACCCGGGCGCCATGACAGCGATGCCGGAACAACACGATGTGGTGGACCTGCTCACCGCGGACCACCGCGCGGTGCGCCATCTCTTCGAGGGCTACCGCGCCGCCACCGACCCCGAGCAGCGGCGGCAGCTGGTCGACCGGATGACGGTGGAGGTGGTGCGGCACTCCGTGGCCGAGGAGGTCCATCTGTACCCCACGGTCCGCAAGGCGCTGCCGAACGGCGACCGGATCGCCGACGAGGAGATCGAGGAGCTGACCGAGGCCGAGCGGATCCTGTCCGACCTGGACGCCGTGGACCCCCGGGACCAGCGGTTCGACCCGCTGGTCCGGGAGCTGATGGACGTGGTGTCCATGCACATCCGCGGCGAGGAGGACCTGGTCTTCCCCGAGCTGCGGGAGCGGCTCACCCCCGAGGAGCGGATGGCGCTGGGCCTGCGGGTCGGCGAGGCGACGGCCGCCGTGCACAGCGTGCCCCCGGTCAGCCCGGAGGGTCCCGGTCCGGGCCGGACGCTGGCCGATCGGGTTCGGGAGCTGCTGACCGGCCGAACGCGATGAGGTCACGCTCCAGGCCGCGGCCGCGGGTGCGCACCACGGTCTCGGCGAGCTCCGCCAGCTTGCGGTTGGTCCGCTGGGAGAGCCGGCGCAGCAGGTCGAACGCCTGGTCCGGGTCGCAGCCCAGGACGTACATGACGATTCCGCACGCCTGGTCCACCACCGGCCGGCTGCGCAGCGCCGTGTCCAGCTGGTCGACCTGGACCAGGGCGGCGCGGTAGAGCCGGTCGCGGGCCATGCTCTCGGTGGCCAGGTCGCCGAGCAGCCCGGTGGCGCCCTGGGCGGCCCTCCTCAGGGGCCCCGGGCGCAGCCCGTAGACCGAGACGGTGACGGTGAGCCCGTCGCAGGCGAAGGGCAGGGAGGCGGAGGACCGTACGCCCGCGTCCAGCGCCCGGGCCCGGTAGCGCGGCCAGCGGTCGTCGTGGAGCAGATCGTCGGCGCCCGCCGGGCGGCCGGTGTCCAGCGCCGCGAGGATCGGGCCCTCCCCGGCGCTCAGCTGGACCGACACCAGGGCGGACAGGTCGGGGTGGGTGGCCGCCGTGGTCCGGTCGGCGTCCACGGCGCCGGGGGACTCCTCGTCGAGTACGGCGGTGGCGGTGGCACCGCAGCTGTCGGGCGTGCCCGCGGCGGCCTGCTCCGCGAGTTCGGCCAGGTTGCGCCCGAGGGAGGGTGCGTCGGTCTGGAAGGCCGCGCGGATGTGCGTGCGGTCGGGCATCGCCGAGTTCACTCCTTTCGCTCCGGTGCGATGTACTGTCCGGCCCCGTCCTTCCGGGACCCCGATTTTTTCGGGTCTCCACATCCTTGAGTGGAAAACACCGCCCATGCGGCCCTACGCGGCCGGTCAGGCTACTGTGAGCCCATGCCAAGCGCACAGGAGTTTGGTGCGGAACTCATCGACTTCCGCAAACGGGTTGAGGAGCTGCGCACCGCGCGGGCACTGCCGCCGCAGGAGCGGCCGTCTCTGCTGGACGCCGCTCTCTTCGAGCTCCAGCATGTGGTGGATGTGCTGTGGCCTCAGTACGAGGAGCTGGCGGCCGCCTCGTCCTGGAGCCCCGGCGGCGGCCGGGGCGACCCGCAGGAGCAGCAGCTGCTGCGGGCACTGTTCCAGCGGCTGCCGATCGCCACGGTACTGCTGGACCGCGATGCCGTGGTGCGGCGCATGAACTTCACCGCCACCCAGTTGTTCCACACCCGGGCCGGATACGCCACCGGTCGCCCGCTCACCGCGGCGCTGCGGCGCGACGGGCAGGCGGCGCTGCGCTCGCAGGTCGCCGCGGTCGCGCGCGGCGAGGGCGACCGCAGCCTGACGGTGTGGCTGTCGCAGCCGCCCGTCCACGGTGAGGTGCGGGTGACCCTGGCCGCGCTGCGGCCGCCGGGCGAGCCGCATCCGGCGGTGCTGGCGGCGTTCCAGCCCGGGATGGCCGCCCCGTCGGCGGGCGAGGGGGCGGCCGGTGGGTGGCCCCAGGAGTCGCGGCCGGACCTGGGCGAGGTGTCCCGCCATGCCGAGCTGCTGGACCTGGTGGACGACACGGCGGCGGCGCTGCTGAGGGCGGCCCCGGCCGGGGGCGGCCCGGAGGCGGTGCTGGCCGCGGCCGCGGAGGTGCTGCACGGCCGGTTCGCGGACTGGGTGATCGCCGACCTGGCCCCGGAGGCCGGTCCCGGCAACCCGCGCCGGGTGCTGGCGCTCGGCCCGCGGGAGGAGGTGGGCGACCGTACGGCGCCCCTGGCCGAGCAGGATCCGGCCGACTGCCCCCTGGTGGTGGACGCGCTGTACGACGGGGCCTCCGCGCTGCGGGTGAGCCCGGTCGACGCCGAGGCCTTCGGCCGGGACGCGACGGGCGCTCCGGTGCTGGTGCGGGAGGAGGTCACCTCGCTGCTGTGCATGCCCCTGCGCTCCGGCGCGGGCCCGGTCCTGGGGGCGCTCACGCTCTTCCGTACGGGCGGGCGCGGGGCCTTCGAGATGGCGGAGGCGGGGGTGGCGGACCGGATCGCCCGCCATGTCGCCCTGGCCATGGAGCACACGGCCGAGCGCGCCCCGGCCCCCGGGGCGTGAGCTCGCACCCGCTCAGGCGGCACCGGAGCCTGCCTGCCCGCCCAGGCGGGCGCAGGTGTCGCCGAGCAGGCGGGAGACCCGCGTCTGGGAGATGCCGAGCCGGTCGGCGATCCGGCGGAACTCCGCGGAGGTGTCCGGGGCGTCGTCGTGCGGATGCCTGGGGTGTGCTCGGAGATGTGCTCGTACGGACGTCATACGCCGTATCTCCCTTGAGCTGTCGTCGCTCTCACCACGGAGGCGGAACCGGACGAAAAGGGTGATCCGGTGGTCACGCCTCTGGCAGCGGGGCCGCTCCGTGGCGTGCCTCCGGTCCGAAGCGCTTTAGTCGCGCGTGCCCGCCCCGGGCCGTATCAAACGAGGTTTCCTTCCCCGGGCCCCGGTTACCCGTCGCATCTGCCGGCATCCGCGCTCGAGGAGGGCCCCATGACCGAGTACGGCTACTTCCTGGCCGCCGAAGAACACGGGCCCGCGGACCTCGTCGAGCAGGCCCGGATGGCGGAGCAGGCAGGTTTCAGTCATTTGTGGATCTCGGACCACTACCACCCCTGGAACGCCGCCCAGGGCCAGAGCTCCTTCGTCTGGTCGGTGATCGGCGCCCTCGCGCACGCCACCAGCCTGCCCGTGCAGACCGCGGTGACCTGCCCCACCATGCGTATCCACCCGGCCATCGTGGCCCAGGCCGCCGCGACCAGCGCGGTGCTCCTGGAGGGCCGCTTCCGGCTGGGGGTGGGCAGCGGCGAGGCGCTGAACGAGCACGTACTGGGCGACCGCTGGCCCCCCGCGCCGATCCGGCTGGAGATGCTGGAGGAGGCCGTGATGGTGATGCGCCAGCTGTTCGAGGGGCGCCGCGTCACCCATCACGGCAAGCACTACACGGTGGAGAACGCGCGGCTGTACACCGTGCCCGAGGAGCCGGTGCCCATCGACATCGCAGCCTTCGGATCGGCCGCCGCCGCGCTGGCCGGACGGGTCGGCGACGGCTTCATCACCATGACCCCGGACGCGGAGCTGGTGGCGCGGTTCCGGCGCGGCAGCGGCGCCGGGGGCAACAGCAAACCGGCCCGCGGCGGCCTGAAGGTGGCTTACGGCCCGGACCCCGACGAGGCGCTGCGCACCGCCCACCGGCTGTGGCCGACCGAGGCGCTGCCCGGTGAGCTGCTGTCGACGCTGACCAGCCCGGGCCAGTTCGAGCAGGCCGCCCAGCTCGTCACCCCCGAGCGGGTGGCCGATGAAGTGGTCTGCGGGGATGACGCGGACGCGCACGTGGCCGCGCTGAACGCGTACGCGGAGGCCGGGTTCGACACCGTCTACGTCAATCAGATCGGCCCCGACCAGCGCGGCTTCTTCGACTTCTACCGCACCAAGGTGCTGCCGCAGGTGGCCGGCTGACAGCGGTCACCGAGAGCGGCCGGCTGACAGCGATCACCGGGAAGAGCGATCGCCGAGAGGAGCGATGACCCACCATGAGCATGAAAGTGGCCGACTACATCCTCGCCCGACTATCGGAGTGGGGTGTCGAGCATGTGTTCGGCTACCCGGGGGATGGAATCAACGGCCTGCTCGCCGCATGGGGGCGGGCCGAGAACGAGCCCCGGTTCATCCAGGCCCGGCACGAGGAGATGGCCGCGTTCCAGGCCGTCGGCTACGCCAAGTTCAGCGGCCGCCTCGGCGTCTGCGCGGCCACCTCGGGCCCCGGCGCGATCCACCTGCTGAACGGCCTGTACGACGCCAAGATGGACCACGTCCCGGTGGTGGCGCTGGTCGGCCAGACCCACCGCAGCGCGATGGGCGGCTCGTACCAGCAGGAGGTGGATCTGCACAGCCTCTTCAAGGACGTGGCCTCCGACTTCCTGGAGACGGTCACCGTCCCCGAGCAGCTGCCCAACGTCCTGGACCGGGCCATCCGCACCGCCTACGCCCGCCGCGCCCCCACCGCCGTGATCATCCCGGCGGATGTGCAGGACCTCGACTACTCGGCGCCCACCCATGACTTCAAGATGGTGCCCTCCAGCCTGGACCGCAGCGGCTGGTCCGCGGTGCCCTCCAGCAGCGCGGTGGAGCGGGCCGCGGAGGTGCTGAACGCGGGCGAGCGGGTGGCGATCCTGGTCGGCCAGGGCGCGGCCGGGGCGCGCAAGGAGGTCCAGCGGGCCGCCGAGACCCTCGGCGCCGGGGTGGCCAAGGCGCTGCTCGGCCTGGATGTGCTCAGCGATGAACTGCCCTATGTCACCGGCTCCACCGGGCTGCTGGGCACCCGTCCCTCGTACGAGCTGATGCGGGACTGCGACACCCTGCTGACCATCGGCTCCAGCTTTCCGTACAGCCAGTTCCTGCCGGAGTTCGGCAAGGCGCGCGGGGTCCAGATCGATCTCGATCCGCACATGATCGGGATGCGCTATCCGTACGAGGTCAACCTGGTCGGCGACGCGCGCGAGACCCTGCTGCGGCTGCTGCCGCTGCTGGAGCGCAAGGAGGCGCGGGACTGGCAGGAGGAGATCGTCGCGGGCGTACGGCGCTGGCGCGAGGTGATGGGCGCCCGCGCGGAGGTGTCCGCCGACCCGATCAACCCCGAGTACGTGGCCCACTGCCTGGACCCGCTGCTGCCCTCGGACTCCATCGTCACCTGCGACTCCGGCTCCGTCGCCAACTGGTACGCCCGCCATGTGCGGATGCGCGGCGAGATGCGCGGCTCCCTGTCGGGCACGCTGGCCACGATGGGCTGCGGGGTGCCGTACGCGATCGGCGCCAAGTTCGCCCGTCCGGACCGGCCCGCGGTGGCGCTGGTCGGGGACGGCGCGATGCAGATGAACGGCCTGGCGGAGCTGATCACCGTGGCCAAGTACCGCCAGCTGTGGGAGGACCCCCGGCTGGTGATCGCCATCTGGAACAACCAGGACCTCAACCAGGTCACCTGGGAGATGCGGGCGATGGGCGGGGCGCCGCAGTTCCTGCCCTCGCAGGCGATCCCCGATGTCTCCTACGCGCGGTTCGCCGAATCGCTCGGCATGACCGGCATCCGGGTGGAGAAGCCCGAGCAGGTCGAGGGGGCGTGGCGCGAGGCGCTGAGCGCGGAAGGACCGGTGGTCGTGGAGTTCCTCACCGACCCGGACGTCCCCCCGATCCCGCCGCACGCCACCTGGGAGCAGATGGAGGCCACGGCCGAGTCGATCATCAAGGGCGACGCGGACCGGGCGGGCATGGTCCGCCAGGGCCTGAAGGCGAAGGTGCAGGAGTTCCTGCCGCACCGGAAGAAGACGTCGGACGACGACTGATGCACCTGATGTTCCCGTTTCGACCCCGTCCGCGCTGGCTACCCGCCGCACCGGACGGATGCGGGACCCCCGCACCGGACGGATGCGATACCCGGACCGGAAGAGACCGGAAGGACGTGAGCAGCAATGAAGGTCGCCTTTCTCGTCGCCCCGGAAGGCGTGGAACAGGTCGAGCTGACCGACCCCTGGCAGGCGGTCCGGGACGCCGGGGGCACTCCCCGTCTGGTGTCCACCAAGCCCGGCCGCATCCAGGCGTTCAACCACCTCGACAAGGCGGACACCTTCGAGGTCGACCAGGTCGTGAAGGACGCGACGGTCGAGGAGTACGACGCCCTGGTGCTGCCCGGCGGGGTGGCCAACCCCGACTTCCTGCGCCTGGACGACAAGGCGGTCGCCTTCGCCGGGGGCTTCTTCGACGCGGGCAAGCCGGTGGCCGCGATCTGCCACGCCCCCTGGACGCTGGTGGAGGCCGACGTCGTACGCGGCCGCACCCTCACCTCCTGGCCGAGTCTGCGCACCGACATCACCAACGCCGGCGGGACATGGGTGGACGAGCAGGTCAAGGTCTGCACCGGCGGCCCCAACACCCTGATCACCAGCCGTAAGCCGGATGATCTCAAGGCGTTCCGCGAGGCGTTCCTGGAGGAGTTCGCGAAGACGACGAAGGGATCGGCACGATGACGGAGGACCGCAAGGAGCGGCAGCGCGACAGGTACCGCGCGCCCGACCCCGCCGAGGGGCCGCTGACCACCGACCAGGGCGTGGCCGTCGACCACACCGATGACGCCCTCACCGTGGGCGAACGCGGCCCGACCCTGATGGAGGACTTCCACTTCCGCGAGAAGCTGACCCATTTCGACCATGAGCGCATCCCGGAGCGGGTGGTGCACGCGCGGGGCGCGGGCGCGTACGGCTACTTCGAGCCGTACGAGTCCTGCGCGGAGTTCACCCGCGCCGCCTTCCTCCAGGACCCGTCCGTGCGCACCCCGGTCTTCGTGCGGTTCTCCACCGTGCAGGGGCCCCGGGGCTCGGCGGACACGGTGCGGGACGTGCGGGGCTTCGCGACGAAGTTCTACACCTCGGAGGGCAACTACGACCTGGTCGGCAACAACATGCCGGTCTTCTTCATCCAGGACGGGATCAAGTTCCCCGACTTCGTGCACGCGCTCAAGCCGGAGCCGCAGAACGACATCCCGACCGGCGCCTCCGCCCATGACACCCTGTGGGACTTCGTCTCGCTCCAGCCCGAGACCATGCACATGATGATGTGGCTGATGTCGGACCGGGCGATTCCGCGTAGCTACCGGATGATGCAGGGCTTCGGGGTGCACACCTTCCGCTTCGTGGACGCCCAGGGCCGCGGCACCTTCGTGAAGTTCCACTGGAAGCCGAAGCTGGGCGTCCACTCGCTGGTGTGGGACGAGGCGCAGGAGTGCCAGGGCCGCGACCCGGACTTCAACCGGCGCGATCTGTGGGAGGCGATCGAGGCGGGTCAGTACCCCGAGTACGAACTGGGGGTGCAGCTGATCCCGGAGGAGGACGAGTTCAACTTCGACGTCGATCTGCTCGACGCCACGAAGATCATTCCGGAGGAGCAGGTGCCGGTGCGGCCGATCGGCCACATGGTCCTGAACCGCAACCCGGACAACTTCTTCGCGGAGACCGAGCAGGTGGCCTTCCACACCGCGAACGTGGTCCCCGGGATCGACTTCACCAATGACCCGCTGCTCCAGGCCCGGAACTTCTCGTACCTGGACACCCAGCTGATCCGGCTGGGCGGCCCCAACTTCTCGCAGCTCCCGGTCAACCAGCCGGTCGCCCCGGCCCGGACCAACCACCGGGACGGCTACCACCAGACCGCGATCCACCGCGGCACCAACTACTCCCCCAACTCCCTCGGCGGCGGCTGCCCGGCCCTCGCGGGGGCGGACGGCTATGCCTTCTCCCACTACGCGGAGCGGGTCGACGGCCACAAGATCCGCAAGCGGAGCGAGTCCTTCAAGGACTTCTACAGCCAGGCCGCGCTGTTCTGGAACAGCATGAGCGACTGGGAGAAGCGCCACATCGTGGACGCCTTCCGCTTCGAGCTGGGCAAGGTCGGCGCGGTGCACGTACGGGAGCGCACGGTCGAGCAACTGGCCCACGTCGACTACGACCTGGCCTCGCAGGTGGCCCAGGGCATCGGCGTGGCACTGCCGGAGCCGGGCGCCAACAACCACAAGCCGCAGGCCTCACCCGCCCTGAGCCTGGACAACCTCCAGGGCGACGGCTCGATCCGCACCCGCCAGATCGCGGTACTGGTCATGGACGGCGTGGACACCGGCCAGCTCACCCAGGCCCAGGAGGCCCTCACCGCCCAGGGCGCCGTCGTCGAGGCCCTCGCCCCGCACGACGGCAAGGTGCTCGGCGCCGACGGCAACGGCTACGCGGTGGACCGCGCCCTCCCCACGGTCGCCTCCGTCCTCTACGACGCCGTCCTCCTTCCCGGCGGCCCCACCGGCACCCCCGGCCTGGCCTCCGACAGCGAGGCCATGCGCTTCGTCCGTGACGCCTACCGCCACGGCAAACCCATCGCGGCCCTCGGCTCCGGCGTCGGCATCCTCTCCTCCCTGGACCCGGAGGGCCTCCACATCGCCTCCGGCCACGGCCACGTCTGCACCGACCGCGGCGTCGTCACGGACACCACGACGGGTGCGGCGAGCGAGGAATTCACCCAAGCCTTCACCGAAGCCATAGCCGCCCACCGCCACTGGGACCGCCCACGAATCCGCTGCTGAATTCCGCGGGGCGCGGTGGGCCGATATGCGGGTGGGGGGTTGCGGGCGGAGTTCGCCTCCGCCCGCAACCCCCCACCCGTTGGCACGGGTGGGCCCGGGCCGTGGGCGCGGGTGGGCGGCGCCCGGGCCGTGGGCACGGGTGGGCGGCGCCCGGGCCGTGGGCACGGGTGGGCGGCGCCCGGGCTGTTGGTACGGGTGGGCGGCGCCAGGGTCGTGGGCACGGGTGGGGAGCGCCCGGGCTGTTGACACGGGTGAGTCCAGGCCGTTGACACGTGTCGGTCTGGGTCGTTGGTACGGGTGGCCCGGGCCGTTGGTACGTGTCGGTCCGGGTCGTTGGTAGGGGTGGGCCCGGGCCGTTAGCACGGGTGGGCCCGGGCAGCGCTCGCGCGCGGGGGCCGTCGGGGACGGCAGGGCTTGCCCGGGCGGGGCCGTCGGGGCGGGACCCCGCCCGCCGCGTGGGCACACCCGCATTGGGGTCATGTCCGCGCATTCGGGCACGCCCGGCCGGGCCGCGCTCGCGTGTGGGCCCGCCCGAGCTCGGATCGCGTTCGCTCGTTTCCGGTACGCCCGGGCCCGGGCCACGCTCGCGCGTTGGGCCCCATCCGGGCCAGGCCTCGCCCCCCACGCAAGCACGTCCAGCCCTGCGGTCCCCCGTGAGTCGGCACGCCCAGGCCCGGGCCACGCTCGCGTGTTGGGCCCCATCCGGGCCAGGCCTCGCCCCCCACGCAAGCACGTCCAGCCCTGCGGTCCCCCGTGAGTCGGCACGCCCAGGCCCGGGCCACGCTCGCGTGTTGGGCCCCATCCGGGCCAGGCCTCGCCCCCCACGCAAGCACGTCCAGCCCTGCGGTCCCCCGTGAGTCGGCACGCCCAGGCCCGGGCCACGCTCGCGTGTTGGGCCCCATCCGGGCCAGGCCTCGCCCCCCACGCAAGCACGTCCAGCCCTGCGGTCCCCCGTGAGTCGGCACGCCCAGGCCCGGGCCACGCTCGCGTGTTGGGCCCCATCCGGGCCAGGCCTCGCCCCCCACGCAAGCACGTCCAGCCCTGCGGTCCCCCGTGAGTCGGCACGCCCAGGCCCGGGCCACGCTCGCGTGTTGGGCCCCATCCGGGCCAGGCCTCGCCCCCCACGCAAGCACGTCCAGCCCTGCGGTCCCCCGTGAGTCGGCACGCCCAGGCCCGGGCCACGCTCGCGTGTTGGGCCCCATCCGGGCCAGGCCTCGCCCCCACGCAAGCACGTCCAACCCTGCGGTCCCCCGTGAGTCGGCACGCCCGGGCCGCGTTCGCGCGTGTCTGGGGCCCGCCCGCGCGTGGGCGCACTCGAGCGCGGGTTACGTGGCGTTCGGCGCGTCCGGTCTGGGGACCCGTCCGGGTAGTGGCCGCCCGGGCGGTGCCACCAATCCAGCCCCCTCCAGGAAGCACCTCCCAGCGGTAGCTGGGGGAGTTTGAGGAGCGGGGTTCGGGGCGGAGCCCCGGTGGGGGTGAGGGGGCGGAGCCCCCTCTTTCGGGAAGGGGCGGGGTGGGGAAACCGCCTACGGCTCACGCCCCAGCAGAGCCAGGAGCCGCGCCTGCGCATCCGCCCCCGCCGGCGGCTCAACCGGCGCCGCAAACAGCCCACTCTCCTCCAAGTCCGCCGCATACGGCGCGACCTCCCGCACCGAAAAGTCCACCAGCGGCTTGGGAATGCGCTCATCCGCCCCGATCGCCCGGGCCAGATCCCACGCGTGCACCGCCGCGTCAGCCGTCATCTGCGCGCAGTAGTGCGTCGCGGGGCTCTCCCCGTACGAGAGGTCGACCGTCCGGTCGAGCGCCCCCGGCTCGCGGAAGGCCTCCCGCGCCGCGGCCGCCACCACGTCCCATGTGGCGACAGGGTCGTCACCCAGCAGATCGCCCTCCAGCACATCGCTCTGGTCGCCGACGCTCGCCCCCTCCCGGACCAGCGGCGGCACCCACATCTGCTCGACCGCGAGATGGTTCACCAGGTCGCGTACGGTCCACTCGGTGCAGGGCGTCGGGTCGTCCCACTGATCGGGCCGGATCGCGTGCACCCGTTCGGTGAAGAGGTCCAGCGCCTCGCCGTGCCTGGCCAGCAGAGGATTCTCCGCCATGGGCGATCACCCCGTGTGAGGAGGATGAGGGGGCTGAGGAGGCGCCCCGGGCCCCGGCGTCCCCGGGGGCGTCGGAGGCGCGCCGGGCCCGGCAGGACCCGCGGGACCGGCGGGACTACTAGGACCGGCAGGACCACCAGAAGTCCCAGGAGGAGCAGCGGGCCCAGCAGAACCACCGGGACCGGGAGGAGCAGCGGGCCCAGCAGAATCACCGGGACCGGGAGGAGCAGCGGGCCCAGCAGAATCACCGGGACCGGGAGGAGCAGCAGGCCCGGCAGGACCACCGGGACCAGGAGGAGCCGCGGGCCCCGAAGGGGCCGATGGCGCCGAGGGCGCGGTCGGCCCAGAAGGCGCACCGGACCGCCACCCCACCCCCTGCCCCGCCGCGTTCCTCAGCCACCCCGCCACCACCAGCAACAGCGCGAAGACGACCAGCGCCGCCGCCCACCCCGGAAGCGCCAGCGCGAACAGCAGCACCAGGCACGCCGTCAGCGCACCCCCCGCGTAGAGCGCGGCCGCCGCCGCGCCACCGTAGAGGCGGACCGCGCGCCGCCCGGACTGCTCCCGCAGCTCCCGGCGGACTTCTTCGCGGACGGCCCGTGCGACCGGCTCCGCCAGGTCACCGGCCGAGGGGATGCCCGCCTTCGGATAGGCCGATTTATCAGTCATGTGCCGCCGGGTACCCGTGCCCCACCCTCGTTAACAGTCCGCACACCGTCCTCGTCAACACGGACAGACCACGGGTACGCGGGCACTTCCGCAGGGCATTTCAGCGCGTTTCCGCAACGCGTTGCGCAACCGCGTTTCCGCAGGGCACGACGCCGGACCCGGCCCCTGATATCCCGCGTCCGACGCCGCTCCTCACTCCCTACGGGCCGCTCGGCCGATCGACGGGTCCCCCTCCCCCACGAGCCCCAAACATCGGCTGAGAACCTCGGCCCCGATCACCCCGACGACCTCGTGTCGATGCCGCCGTCATGGGTACGCGTGGGGGACGCGAAACCTGGAGGGAGTACATGCGACTCGCACATCTCCAACCGCTCTACGACCGCCCGGGCCCCTGGGCCAGCGTCTACTTCGACACCTCGCACCCCGACGAGTCCGCGGCCGAGGAGCAGGAACGCGCCGCCCGCGAGGCGAGCCGCCGGCTGGAAGGGCAGGGCGCCGATCAGGCCACCTGCCGTGCGGTGTACGAGAGGCTGACCGCGCTGCCGCCCGCCGCCGGCCCGGCCGGGTGGGCCGTCTTCGCCACGGCCGGTGAGGTGGTCCTCGACACCCCGCTGCTGACGCCGCCGCCGATGGGCGAGCCCCCGTGCTGGTCGGCGCTTCCGCATGTGGGACCGCTGCTGGAGCTGACCGGCGAGGACCCGTCCTGCCTGGTGGCGTACATCGACCGCACCGGCGCGGACGTCGAGCTGCGCGACGCGCGCGGCGGCGACCGGGTCGGCTCCATGGAGGGCCGGCAGTGGCCGGTGCACCGGACCGCCACCGCCGACTGGTCGGAGCGCCACTTCCAGCTCAAGACCGAGAACACCTGGGATCAGAACGCGGCGCTGATCGCCGATGAGCTGGGCACCTGCCAGAAGGAGACCGGCGCGGACCTGGTGGTGCTGGCCGGGGACCCGCGCGAGCGGCGCGCGGTCCACGAGCGGCTGCCCAAGGAGCTGCGCTCGGCGGCGGTGGAGACCTCGCGCGGGGGCCGCGCCCCCGGTTCCACCCCGCCGGGCAGCCACGCCGCCCGGCTGCTGGACCAGGAGCTGGACGAGGCGCGCGCCCGGTACGCCCATGAGCGCGGCGAGGAGGCGCTGGAGCGGTTCCGGGCCGGCCGGATGCCCTCCGGCGGGCGCGTGGAGGCCGCCGAGGGAGTTCCGGCGCTGGTCGACGCGGCGCGTGAGCACCGCATAGGCTCGTTGCTGATACGTCCGGACGGGCCCGATCTGTACCGCGAGGTATGGGTGGGCACCGAACCCGACCAGCTGGCATTGCGCCGTACCGATGTCCAGTACCTGGGCGACACCCGGCCGTTCCCGGCCCGCGCCGACGACGCGCTGATCCGTTCGGTCGTGGCCACCGGCGCCGAAGCGCTGACGGTGGCACCGGCCGAGGGGGAGCCGAACGGCGACGACATCCCGGTGGGCGGCCTCGGCGCACTGCTGCGCTGGCCGTACGAGGGCGGCGCGGACGGCGGCGCGGACTGAACATCCCGGGAGCGGAAGTGGCCGTCCCGGGAGCCGATGGACATATCCCGGGAGATGACCGACCCGGAGACATACGGACCCGCTGAGGAAGGGGACCGACATGCAGCGAGGCAGCGACCGGCTGAGCGTCCACAAGGACGATGAGATGAAGCACGAGCTCCAGGGGCTGATCCGCTCCGGGCACCCGACCCGTGCCGAGGAGTGGCACGACCCGGAGCCGGCCGCCGACGACGACCCGGACGTCGCCCTGGGGCCGGTCCCGGCGCGGGGGACGACCGGTGAGGCCGAGGCGGTGCGGTTCGAGTTCGCCCGCCGGCTGGGACGTACGTCGTTCCCGGCCGATCGTGAGGAGCTGCTGCGCGTCCTGGAGGACCGGCACGCGCCGGACGGGCTGATCGCTCTGGCCGAGGAACTGCCCGCGGACCGGACGTTCCACACGGTGCAGGAGGTGGTCTCGGCGCTGGGGCTGCGCCCGAGCACGTAGGGCCGCGCCCGAGCAGGTAGGGGATCGCTCAGGGATCGCGGACGGCGCGTATCGTCGCGCATATGTCCCGCCCCGCCTGGGTACTGCGGGCAGCACGTCAACCCACGAAGGGGAGGTGGACAGATGCCCCACGACCCACCTCACGACCCGACGCGTCCCGTGCGGGAGGTCATGACGCGGCCCGCGATCTGGGTGCGCCCCGACGCCTCGCTGGTGGAGGCCGCTCAGCTGATGCGCGCACAGGACATCGGCGATGTGCTGGTCGCCAGCGACGGGGAGGTACTCGGCGTCCTCACCGACCGCGACATCACCCTCCGCGCGGTCGCCGAGGGCGTCGACCCGCTCGCCGTCACCTGCCATGCCATATGCACCCCGGATCCGGTGACGATCGGACCGGACGAGGAGGTGGCCGAGGCGCTGGCGCTGATGCGGCGGCATGCGGTGGGGCGGCTCCCGGTGGTCGAGGCGGGGCGCACGCTGGGCGTGATCAGCCGGGGCGATGTGACGGGGCCGCCCTGAATTGCCGCGACACGGTTCCCGCATCACCGTTCCGCATCACAGTCCGTCGAAGGTCCGCATCACGGTCCCCCGAAGGGGCGGTGGGGTTCGTCTCCCACCGCCCCTTCGCCGCGATGCCGATCGTTCGCATGTCGAGACGGTTCTTCTCGTGATGCGAGATGTTTTCTACGGTGGAGCCACCCGTTCACCGGTCCCGAAGGGGGAGTTCCGCCATGCCGAAGGACACCGCCGTCTACACCCACGGCCACCACGAGTCGGTGCTGCGCTCGCACACCTGGCGCACGGCGGCCAACTCCGCCGCGTATCTGACCGGCCATCTGCGGCCCCATATGCGGATCCTGGACATCGGCTGCGGCCCCGGCACCATCACCGCGGACCTGGCGGAGCTGGTCCCCCAGGGGCAGGTCACGGGCGTCGACGCGGAGGGCGCCATCCTGGAGCGGGCCCGGGCGGTGGCCGACGAGCGCGGGCTGACCAACGTCTCCTTCGCGGTCGCCGACGTCCACGCGCTGGACCACCCCGACGACTCCTTCTGCGTGGTCCACGCCCATCAGGTGCTGCAGCACGTCGGCGACCCGGTGGGGGCGCTGCGCGAGATGCGACGGGTGTGCGCGCCGGGCGGCATCGTGGCGGTGCGCGACTCCGACTACGCCACCATGACCTGGTATCCGTCCGTCCCAGGACTGGACGGCTGGCTGGACCTCTACCGCCGGGTCGCACGGGCCAACGGCGGTGAGCCGGACGCCGGTCGCAGGCTGCGCTCCTGGGCCCTGGAGGCGGGGTTCACCGACATTACCTCGACCGCCACGGCGTGGGCTTACGCCACCGAGGAGGAGCGGGCGTGGTGGAGCGGTCTGTGGGCGGAACGCACGGTCGCCTCCTCCTACGCCCGGCTCGCGGTGGACGGCGGCCACGCCACGGAGGAGGAGCTGCGGTCGATCGCGGAGGCGTGGCGGACGTGGGGCGAGGCCCCGGACGGTTGGTTCGCCGTCCTGCACGGTGAGATCCTCTGCCGCGTCTGAGCAGTTCAACTAGGCTCGCCCACATGGATATTCTGGGGACTTCACTCCGCGTGTGCGTCGACGACCTGGACTCGGCGATCGCCGTCTACGAGAAGCTGACGGGAGCCGAGGCGGTGCGCTTCCAGCGCGGTCCCGTCGCGGTCGCGGCGGTCGGCTGCTTCTTCCTGATGAGCGGGCCGGAGTCGGAGATGTCGATCCTCCGCAAGATCACGGCGACGATCGCGGTGCAGGACGTGGACGAGGCGATCGCCGATCTCACGGCGGTCGGCGGGCAGATCGTCGCCGGTCCGCTGCCCGCCCCCGTGGGCCGCACCCTGGTGGCGCGCCACCCCGACGGCTCGATCTTCGAGTACGTCGACCGGAACCCGACCGCGTGACCCGCCCGTGAACACACCGTCCGGCAGACCCGTCAGGAGGGCGGTCCCGGATCCACGATGACCTCCTCGTCGTCGACCTCCTCGTAGAGATCGTCCACATCCCGGAGCTCATCGCTCTTGATCCGGACCGCCTCCTCCTCGGCGGAGAGCCCGCTGGTCGAGCCCTCCTGGGAGTAGACGTCCTGCTCACGTGGGAGGTCGGGGTCCGGCTCGTCGTACAGCAGCCCCGCCGGTTCCGGCACGCTGCCGACCGGCTCCCCCGCCTCCGGCTCCTCGTCCGTCAACCGCTCGTCGAGCGACTCCCGCTCACGCGTCTCCGCGCTCGTGGTGTCCCGGTACTCGGCGATCGTCGGCTCGTCCCCGGCCACGGGCAACTGCTCAGGATCCTCGGCCCACTGCTGCTCGGGCGTCCCGTCCTGCAGATCGGGAATCCCCTCATCCTCCGGATCCGCCCCAGGATCATGCGGTCTCTTCACGGTACGCGGCTCCTTTCCGCTGATGCGCCACTGATGCGCCATTGACGCGCCATGCCCGTGCCCGGGTGCCCGCCATGGGGCACCGCCATGCCGATCAGGCCGCGACGCCCGGCAGAACGCAGGCCGCCGACGGCGCAACCGGGCCCGCTACGCGGGCGCACAGCGGTCAGTGATGCGGGCCGCAGAGCACGTGCAGGCCGCAGGACGCAGCGGGCGCGCCCCGGGTCGGCCCGCCTCCGTACGAGGCCACCTGCGGGCGCACCCCGGTCAAGCCGCCGCACAAGCCAGGCCACTTGCTGGACGCGGGGCGTATGCGGCGCACCCCGGTCAAACCGCTCGCCAGTGCCGCGTCAGTCAAGGATTGCCCGGTAGCGAGGCGCCCTGGTGCGGTCAGCCGCAAGGCGCCGAACCGGCCTCGAGGGGCACCCCCCGGACGAAGTCCGGGGGGCCCACTCGGCCGGTTCGGCAACGCCGCCGGGGGCATCTCCCAGCGGTAGCCGGGGGCGGCCGTGCCAGGGCGGCGAGCGGGGCAAACCTTGGCTGACGCGGCACTGAGCAGGTCGGAGGAAGTCCGCTCTGGTTCGGCAGCACCCCGAAGGGGCGCGGGGCTGTGTCGATGTGCGGCTCCGCCGCGCCCACGCGGGCGCGACCAGCTACGACGGCGCCGCAGACGGCCGACGACGCATCGCGGCACTTCCAGCGGAGCGCTTAGGTGGACGCGACCCGGCAGGCCACCTGCGGGCCGTGGGTCCGCTAGGCGGGGCGCATGCGGAATTCGTACTGGGCGGGGAGGGGGTGCTCGGCGTGCGTCCGGGCGCGGGCCTCCTCGGTGAGTGGGTCCTCGCTGCCGGTCGCCAGCCGTTCCACGATCGCGTACCAGGTGTCGCTCAACGCCTCGTCGCCCTCGCGCAGATCGCAGACCTCGAAGCCCTCGTCGAAGACGGCGCGCGCGGCCAGGGCGTCGCCCTGGGCCAGCAGGACCTGGGCGCGCAGCAGCCGGAAGCGGCCGCGCGCGCGGATGGCGGGGCGGAGCCCGTCGAGGACCGCTCGTGCGTCGTCGGCGCGGTCGGCCGCGAGCAGCGCGAGGATCGCCTCCCGGCCGAGCGCCGCCTCGGCCGTCTCCAGGGCGGCCGGATCGGCGGCGACGGGCGGCGCGGCCAGCGAGACGGCCACCCCCTGCCCAACGCCCTCGGCCGGCGAGACGGCCGCCCCCTGCCCAGCGCCCTCCCTCCGCGGCGCCACGCCCTGCCCCGTACCCGCCGCTTCGAGGACCGGGGGCGCCTCGGGCTCCGGGGCGGCGGCCGAAGCGAGGAGGAGCCGTACGGCGCGCAGCAGCCGTTCCGCCGCGCGCGCCGGATGGCCGGAGGTGGCGTCGGCGACGGCCAGACAGCGCAGCGCCCAGGGCGTCTCCGCGCACCGCAGCGACCGCTCCCAGCTGCGCTCGGCCTGGGCGCGGTCGCCCGCGTGCCACTGGGCGACGCCCAGGTGGTACTCGGCGGCGGCGGTCGAGGGCGCCGCTTCGAGGAGGTCGCGCCAGGCGGGCGCGACCACGGAGGAGCCGGGGTCGGCCTGGGAGGAGCCCGGCTCCCAGTCGGGGAGGGCGCCGGTGCGCAGCAACCGGCGCCATGGCTCCTGCTCCTCCCCCAGCGTGTCCGGGTCGAACGGCGTCCCGGGCAACTGGAATCCGCCGCGCTCGATCTCCAGCGCGCCCCAGCCGGAGCCGGTCGCGAGCCGCTCCACCGGTTCCGCGTCGGCGTACGGGCGCCAGGCGGCGTAGGCCGCGTCGACGGCGGCGCGCGGCAGCGCCGCCTCCAGCCGGGTCTCGGTCTCGCGGCGGGCGGCGGCCCAGTCCGCGCCGTGGACGGCCGCCGGGTCGGCGGTGAGCGGGCCGTACGCCTCCAGCCAGGCGAACTCCTCCCCCGCCTCCAGCGGGATGTGCTCCAGCTGGGTGCGGGCGAGCCCGGCCTGGATCTCGGCGTAGCCGCCGGTGCCGGGCTCGGTCAGCCACTCCTGCCAGCGCCGTCCGCCGGGGCCCGCGCCCCAGACGAAGAGCTTGCGGCCGCGCAGCAGATCGGTCGAGGTCTGGACGAGACCGCCCCCGTCGGCGTCAAGCGAGGCGATCCAGCGGCGGGCGCCGTCGGGCACCTCGTAGAAGTAGTCGGCGGGATAGGCGCCGCGCAGCGGATAGGTGCGGTCGGCGCCGTCCCACTCCGGGACCGGCACCTTGCTGAGGGTGCGGGCGTAGCCGAAGTGCCAGGCCTCGTCGGCGGGGGCGAGGACGCGGGTGTGCTCGTCCTCGGGGACGGCGATGTTGGACCACCAGTAGACGGGGGCGGGGAGGTGGTGGGGGTTGCGGATCCGGACGCCCACGTAGAGGAACGCGGAGTCGGCGGGCAGCCACAGATCCACCTGGAAGGGCAGATCGCGCAGCCGCTCCCACTCCCACAGCCGCACCATCGCGCCCCCGTCGGCGGCGTCGGGCGCGGGGACGCGGGCGGCGTGCAGGGGCGCGCAGGAGAGCGTGGTGTGGCCGGTGGCGCCGATGTTCCACTCGATCCCGCCGGAGAACCAGGCGCCGTTGAGGGCGAAGTCGGCGGGCTGGAGCACCGGGTTGCGGTACAGCAGCTCGCGGCCGGTCGGCTTGTGGACCAGTGAGTGGACCCGGCCGCCGAGCCCGGGCAGCACGGTGGCGCGCAGCTGGTCGTTCTCCAGGACGATGGCGTCGAGCGCGGCGGGGGCCCGGTCGCGGCCGTAGCCGTCGCGCAGCCGCACCGGCAGCACCGACCGCAGGGGTGCGTAGGCGACCTGACGGGCCATGTCGGCGGGGAGGGTGGCCCGGGTGTGGTCGTCCACGCGGTGCACCTCGTCGAGGGGGCGCAGCGCGGGCAGGGGGTTGTCGGGCCCCACGGGGGCGGTGGGGAGGGTCAGAGTGGTACGTCGCAGGCTCGTGGCCACGGGCTGCCTCGTTCCGACTGCCTTGGGTCACCTCGGTGCGGCGACCGTCCGGTGACCATGGAACAACGCCGACGGGCCCGCTGAACAGAGCGGCTTCGGACCGATCATGGTGGCCCGTCAGCCGCACCGTCGGCCTGCGCCCGGCACCGTCGTCCGGCCCCTGGCACCCGGCCCCCGGCACCGTCGGACGACACCCCGCACCGTCGGACGACACCCCGCACCGTCAGCCGGGGTCGGTCCGCTGCTGGTTCAGCATGTCGCTGGTCATGGCCCATCGCTCGTGGTCGCGCCAGGCTCCCTCGATGTAGAGGAAGTCGGGGGAGAACCCCTCCAGCCGGAAGCCATGACGCTTCACCAGCCCGATCGACGCCTTGTTGCCCGGCTGGATGTTGACCTCGACGCGGTGCAGCCCCAGCGGCCCGAAGGCATGGCGCAGCACGAGCCCGAGCCCCTCGGACATATAGCCCTGCCCGGCGCCGGGCGGAAAGGCGCCGTAGCCGATCGAGCCGCACTGGAAGGCGCCGCGCACGATGTTGTTGATGTTGATGAATCCGGCCATGTCACCGGTCTCCCTGACACAGACCAGGAAGCCCTCGCGGTCCTCGCGCTCCAGCTGGGCGATGTAGTGCTGGAAGGCCGACTCGGTGGTGGGGAGGGTGAGCCAGGGGCGGTGGAACGCCATGCTCTCCCGGGCACGCCTGGTGAACTCCGCACCGTCCTCGCGGCGGGTGTGGCGGATGGCGGCCCGGGTTCCCTCGGCGACATACCGGACGTCAGGCATGCGGCAATGATGTCAGCAGCGCCATGGCCGCCGCATAGCCGGAACCGCCGGATATGGCCCCGTCCACGGGGATGTCGGTCATCGCCCACGGGCCGACCGGCACGGCGGAGAGCCCGGTGCCGACATAGTTGACCGCCGGGTCCCGCGACAGGCCGGTGCCCAGGCCCTTGAGGTAGGCCTCCTTGCGGGTCCAGCAGCGGGCGAAGGCGGCGGGCCGGTCGGCCGCCGTCAGCGCGTCCAGCTCGGCGCGCTCCTTGGGATGCAGGCTCTCGGCGACCTGCTCGACCACCGAGGCGGGCTGGAGCTTCTCCACGTCCACGCCGACCGGGGAGCCCGCGAAGGCGAAGAGCACCAGATCACCCGCGTGCGACATGTTGAAGTGCAGCGGGGTGCCGGACACGGCGGGGCGGCCGTGCGGGCCGCCGCAGCCGGGGCACGCCTCGCGGGTGAACGGCACATCGGCCGGGGCCATGCCCAGATAGGCGCCGAGCAGCTCCCGCAGCCCCAGGTGGGCCGCCGTATAGCGCTCGCGGTCCTCCGCCCGCAGGAACTTCGAGGCCCGCTCCCGCTCCTCGGCGTCCAGGATCGTGCCGGGCGCGCCCGCGTCCATGGCCGCGGTGTACCGCGAGACGCTGAGCAGCCAGGTCTCGGGCTCGCCGCCCTGCGGCCAGGCATCGGCGACGGCGGTGGGCAGCGGGTCACGGCCGACGATGCGCGGGGCCGGTGGGGGTGTCAACTCGCTCCTCCAGTGGAGTCAGGAGCCGCTGACTTCAGCAGCTCCAGGGTGGGCACATCGGATCTGATCAGCCCGAAGGTCTGGATGTACAGCGACAATTCGGCCTCCAGGGCGCGGATCATCGTATCGGCGCGGCGGAATCCATGGCCCTCGCCCTCGAAGGTGAGATACGCGTGCGGGACGCCGCGCCCGGCGACCGCCTCCAGGAACCGCTCGCACTGCTCGGGCGGGCAGATGGTGTCGTCCAGCCCCTGGAGCAGTACGAAGGGCGAGCCGACGCGGTCGGCCCGGTGCAGCGGGGAGCGCTCGCGGTAGCGGTCGGCCACCTCATCGAGCGGGCCGACCAGCGATTCGGTGTAGCGCGACTCGAAGTCATGGGTGCCGCCGGTGGCCCAGGAGACCAGGTCGAGGATGGGGTAGCTGACGGTGGCGCAGGCGTAGAGGTCCGTGGCGGTGAGGGAGGCCGCCGCCGTCCAGCCGCCCGCGCTGCCGCCGCGGATCGCGAGCCGGGCGCGGTCGGCGATGCCCTCGTCGGCGAGCGCCTCCGCGACGGCGGCGCAGTCCTGGACGTCGACCACGCCCCATCGCTCACGCAGCCGCTCGCGGTAGGCGCGGCCATAGCCGGTGGAGCCCCCGTAGTTGACCTCGGCGACGCCGATGCCGCGCGAGGTGAAGTAGGCGATCTCCAGGTCGAGCACGAGCGGGGCACGGCCGGTGGGCCCGCCGTGGGCCCAGATGACATACGGCGGAAGCTCACCATCCGGTGCGGTGTGGCCGGGATGGTGCGGTGGGTAGAGCTGGGCGTGGATCTCCCGGCCGTCCGGTCCGGTGAAGGTGCGGGCCTCCGGCCGGGGGTAGTACGCGGGGTCCACGGGGTCGCTGTGGGCGCTGCCGATGACCCGGGAGCGCCCGGTGCACACGTCCAGCTCCACCACCTCATGGCCGCTGTGCGGGCCGGCCGCGACGCCGACCACGCGGGTGCCGTTCACGGCCAGCGTGGGCTCCCATTCGGTCCAGGGGCCGGGCACATCGGCCAGTTCGCCGGTCCGTGGGTCGAGGATGCCGAGGGCCGCCGCGCCCCGGCCGTGCAGCACCGCGATCAGACCGCCGGTCAGCGGGGCGAACCAGCGGTGGCCCAGCTTCCACAGCGGCCCGGCGAACTCCTCCTGGCGCGGGCACAGCTCCACCGGCCGCCCGGCCGTGGTCCGTTCCCGCGCACCGGACGCCTCCTCCGGCGGCTGGAGACGGTGCAGATTCCACCAGCCGGTGCGGTCGGTGGCCGCGAGCAGCGCGCCGTCCTCGGCCCACTCGATCTGGGCGACCGACTCCTCGGGCCCGCCCAGCACCGCCCGAGCGCCGGTGAGGGAGCCGTCCTCCGCGACATCGGCCAGCATCACCTCCGTGCCGTCCCAGGGCATCCGGGGGTGGTCCCAGACGATCCAGGCGGCCCGCCGGCCGTCGGGCGAGAGCCGGGGCCCGGTGAGGAAGCGATGGCGGTCGTCGGTCAGCTCGCGCACCGCCGCACGGTCCCCGGCGGCCGAACCGTCCAGCGGCACGGCGGCGATCACCCGCCGCACATCCGTCGGCCCCGCGCCGGTGAACTCCTCCAGCACACACCACACCTCGCCGCGCTCCGGGTGGAGCACCGGGTCGGCCCAGCGCAGCCCCTCCCCCACCGCCGACAGCGGGGTCAGCGGGCGCGGCGCGGCCCCGGCCGGGGCGTCCGGCTCATGGACGTACAGCCGCTGGTCGGCGAAGTGGACGAAGACCACCAGCGGGCTGCCGCTCGCGCGGTCCACCGCGGCCCAGGGCATTCCGCCGTACCCCATCAGCTTGCTGCGCACGTTCCACGGCGGGGCCAGCACCGGGACCTCGGCGCCGTCGGTACGCCGCCGGATCAGGGCGCGGCGGCCGCCCTCGCCGGGGCGCGGCGCGGTCCACCACACCTCCTCGCCGACCGTGCCCACATACTCCGGATGGCCGTCGTGGGAGGCGACGAGCGCGGCGTCGATCGGAGAGGGCCAGTGGCCGTAAGAGGCCGTGACGGCCGTCTGCTGCTGCACCGTGTTCCTCACGCCCTCTGCAGGAAGTGGTCGAGCACGCGGACGCCGAAGTGCAGTGCCTCCACCGGCACCCGCTCGTCCACGGCGTGGTAGAGCGCCTGATAGTCGAAGCCCTCGGGCAGGCGCAGCGGCGAGAAGCCGTATCCGGCGATGCCGAGCCGGGAGAACTGCTTGGCGTCGGTGCCGCCCGACNCTGCTGCTGCACCGTGTTCCTCACGCCCTCTGCAGGAAGTGGTCGAGCACGCGGACGCCGAAGTGCAGTGCCTCCACCGGCACCCGCTCGTCCACGGCGTGGTAGAGCGCCTGATAGTCGAAGCCCTCGGGCAGGCGCAGCGGCGAGAAGCCGTATCCGGCGATGCCGAGCCGGGAGAACTGCTTGGCGTCGGTGCCGCCCGACATGCAGTACGGCACGGCGCGGGCGCCCGGGTCGAAGTGCTCGACGGCGGCGCGCATAGCCCGGTACGTGGGCGTGTCGATCGGCGCCTCCAGCGGACGCTCCCGGTGGTGGAACTCCCACTCCACATCCGGGCCGGTGAGCCGGTCGAGGGTGTCGTGGAACTCCTCCTCGCCGCCGGGCAGCATCCGTCCGTCCACATAGGCGGTCGCGCTGCCGGGGATCACATTGACCTTGTAACCGGCCTCCAGCACCGTGGGGTTGGCGCTGTTGCGCACGGTGGGCTCGACCAGGGCGGCGGCGGGCCCCAGCTTGGCCAGCAGGGCGTCGACGTCGAAGTCCGGGGCGTCCACCTCGGCCGGGACGCCCTGGAGCGCGGCCAGTTCGGTGAGCGCGGACTTCACCGTGGGCGTCAGCCGGACCGGCCAGCTGTGCTCACCGATGCGGGCGACGGCGGCGGCCAGCCGGCTGACCGCGTTGTCCCGGTTGACCTTGGAACCGTGTCCGGCGCGGCCGTGTGCGGTGAGCTTCAGCCAGGCCGTGCCGCGCTCCCCCGCCGCGATCGGGTAGATCCGCGTCCCGGACCCGGCGTGGAAGGTGAAGGCTCCGGACTCGCTGATGCCCTCGGTGCAGCCCTCGAAGAGCTCGGCGTGACGGTCGGCGAGGAAGCCGGCGCCCCAGGCGGCGCTGTCCTCCTCGTCGGCGGTGAAGGCCAGCACGATGTCCCGGCGCGGCCGCACGCCCGTCCGCGCCCAGGCCCGGACGACGGCGAGCACCATCGCGTCCATGTCCTTCATGTCGATGGCGCCCCGGCCCCAGACGACCCCGTCGCGCACCTCCCCGGAGAAGGGGTGCACGGTCCAGTCGGCGGGCTCGGCGGGCACCACGTCCAGGTGGCCGTGGACCAGCAGCGCGGGCGCGGACGGATCGGTGCCCTCGATCCGGGCCACGACATTGGTGCGCCCCGGCGACCGCTCCAGCAGGGTGGGCTCGATCTCCACGTCGCCGAGCATCTCCGCCACGTACTCGGCGGCCGGGCGCTCCGAGCAGTCGCCGCCGCCGCGGTTGGTGGTGTCGATCCTGATCAGATCGGAGGTGAACCGCACCACCTCCTCCAGCGCCTGGGCGTCGATCGCCTCGGGGCGGTCCGTGTCAGCCATATTGCTCCTCCACCGCGGCCGAGACGACCGTCGTGACGGCCTTGAAGCAGCGGATCCCCTCGTACATGGTCGGTGAGGTGTACGCGACGCGACGCTCGCCGCTGCGCTCCACGCCCGGCACGACGCTCGCCGCCCCCACCAGATGCTCGGCGTCGAATTCCAGCTCCACCGTGAACGGCCCGCCGCTGGTGGGCTCGTGGCGCACCGCCAGCACCGCCGCCTCCCGCGCCGCCTCCCGGATGTCCGCGGCCGTGCGGGCGGGGGTGCGGCACACCGCCGCATAGCGCGAGACATAGTCCTTGACCGCGACGCACCGGGCGTCGGGCACATAGTCCCTGGCGTCCTCGCAGGTCTTGTCGTCCCCGGTGACCAGCACCACCGGCACCCCGTACTCGGCGACCACCAGTGCGTTGAGCCGGCCTTCGCTCGCCCGCGCGCCGTTCACCCACACGCCGGTGATGGAGTTGGCCAGGTAGGTGTGGGCGAGGACGCCCTCGGTGCCCGCGCCGGTGTGATAGCCGACGAACGCCACCCCGTCCACATCACCGTGCTGCACGCCCTCGACCATGCTCAGGCTCTTGTGCCGCCCGGTGAGCATCTGCGCGCGATCGTCCAGCTCCTCCAGCAGCAGATTGCGCATGCTCCAATGCGCCTCGTTGATGAGCACCTCGTCGGCGCCGCCGTCGAGGAACCCGGCGACGGCCGCGCTCACATCGGAGGTGAACAGACGGCGGCAGCGCTCCCACTGCGGCGTGCCGGGCAGCACATCAGCCGGCCAGGTCACGCCGGTGGCGCCCTCCATGTCGGCGCTGATGAGGATCTTCATGCCTCGTCACGTTACGCGCCGCGACCGACCCGAACCACCCCTGTGGATAACTGGTCCAGTCCACCGTTCCGGCCTGCGGGGCGCGGGGTGCGTCCGCCGCGCCGGACTACGCCCGCGAGACCACGAACCAGCGGGCCGGCAGCTCGACCCGGGAGCCGTCCGGCCACTGCTCCGTTTGGGCCAGCGCCGTCGGGCCGTCGGCCAGGATCTCAAGACCGGCCTCCGCCAGCGCCTGCGGAACCTCCTTGTCCGCCGCGTCGGCGGGCCGCAGCCCGTGGTCCAGGACCCGGCGCAGCTTCGGCGGCGGACCGCCCGGGCCCGCCGCCAACTCCCCCAGCACGGCCTTGGACCGGGCCGTCAGCTCCACGACGAAACCCCGCCCGCGCCGCCCCAGCAGCGTGGCCACCGCCTCCGCGACCGGACGCCGGTCGGCGGCGTCGCTCTGGTGGAGGACGGCCCGCATGTACACGTTGGCGTCGCCGAGCCGCCGGGCCAGGTCCGCCACCGCGGCCGCGTCCGTCAGGCTCAGCCGCCGGTATTCCGCCGCGCCCGCCGGGTCGGCGCGCCGCGCGTGCTCCACCGCTGCCTGGGACAGGTCGACGCCCACCGCCTGTCGGAAGCGGGCGGCCAGATAGCGGGTCTGGGTGCCGTTGCCACAGCCCAGGTCGGCTATCGGCAGCGAGGTGTCGGCGTGCGGGGCGAGCAGGTCCAGGTGCGGGGCGGCGCTCAGCGAGGGGTCCGCGTCCCAGATGGCCTCCCCCGGGGCGTCCGAGGTCTCCCGCCAGTAGCTCTCCCACGCCTGCCGGTAGCGCTCCGAGACGCTCATCACCGCTCCCCTGGGTGTGCCACTGCGTGATCGGCCGAATGTGCCAACGCCTGGGCTGCCGGATGTGCCAACGCCTGCTCGAACCACACCGTTTTACCGCGCCCCGTGCGGCTCGTCCCCCACTCGCGCGCCAGTTCGCTGATCACCCGCAGCCCGCGCCCGCTCTCGTCGTCGCGGTCCGCGCTCAGCAGCGTCGGCAGTTCGTGGTCGTCGTCGGTGACCTCGCACAGCAGGGCGTCGGTGCGCACCAGGCGCAGCCGCACATGGTGGGTGTGGGCGTGCCGTATCGCATTGGTCACCGCCTCGCTCACCAGGAGCTCGGCGGTCTCCACGGACTCCGGCAGCCCCCACCGCAGCAGCCGCTCGCGGACGAGCCGGCGCGCCCGCCCGACCTCGCTGGGGTCCAACGCGAGCCGCCACTGGGCGACATGCTCGGCCGGTAGGCCGTTCAGCCGCGCCATCAAAAGCGCCACGTCGTCCTTACGGCCGCCACGGCCGTCCGTGTCCCGGGAGGCGGCGGCCAGCGCCTGGATGATGGTGTCGCACGCGTCGTCCATGGACGCCGCCGGATGCGCCGCCGATTCGCACAGCGCGGCGATCCCGGCGCCGATGTCCTGGCCCCGCACCTCGACCAGGCCGTCCGTGCACAGCACCAGCCGGTCGCCGGGTGCCACCCGTACCGTCACCGTCTCGAAGGGCACCCCGCCCACCCCGATCGGCGCCCCGGTCGGCAGGTCCAGCAGCTCGCTGCGGCCGTCCCGGGCGCGCACCAGCACGGGTGGGATGTGGCCCGCGTTGGAGACCACCAGCTCGGAGGAGACGGGGTCGTAGACGGCGTACAGACAGGTGGCCAGATAGTGCTCGCCGAGCCGCTGGGCCAGATCGTCGAGGTTGCGCAGCAGTTGGGCGGGCGGCAGATCGAGCGCGGCCATGGTCTGCACGGCGGTGCGCAGCTGCCCCATCATCGCCGCCGAGGTGAGCCCGTGCCCCATGACGTCGCCGACCACCAGCGCGGTGCGCGACCCGGGCAGCTTGATGGTGTCGAACCAGTCCCCGCCGACCCGGCCCAGCCGCGTCCCGGGCAGATAGCGGGTGGCGGTGTCGCAGCCCGCCATGCGCGGGGTCACCTGGGGCAGCATGCTGTCCTGGAGCGTCTCGGCGACGTTCTCCTGGTAGGTGTACATCCGGGCGTTGTCGAGCACGAGCCCGGCGCGGGCGGCCAGTTCGGCGCCGGTCGTCCGGTCCATGTCGTCGAACGGCTCCCGCCCCGGGCGCCGCAGCAGCACCATGAAGCCCAGCACCACATCGCGCGCCTTGAGCGGCACGATCAGGATCGACCGGCCGTTGATCAGCGGTCTGAGGTCGCGCTTCTCGAACTGCCCGGCGATCCGGTCGCCCACCTCGTCGCTGATGTGCGGGATCAGCACCGGCTCGCCCGTGACCATGCACTGGAAGAACGGGGTGTGCTCGGGGAACGCGATGCTCTCCCCGACCGGCACGGTGTCGTCCCAGCGGCCCGGTTCGTCGTTGTGCTCGACCCAGACGCGGTGCCAGACGGTGGTGACGTCGGGCGGGCCGTCGGGGAACCCCTCGCCCGCCAGGACCTGGGCGCGCAGATGGGTCCCGGCGAAGTCCGCGAAGCGCGGGACGGCGGCGCTGGTCACCTCGCGGATGGTACGGGCGAGGTCCAGGGAGGTGCCGATGCGGCCGCTGACCTCATTGAGGAACTCCAGCCGCTCACGGACCGCCGCGTACTCCAGGTCCACCTCATCGGGGTCCGGCGAACGCTCCGGGGCGTGCGCCGCCCGATCCGGTGCGCCGTCCGTCGCGATCGCGCGCCGGCGTACGGCCTCCTGGCGCGCCCGGCGCTCGCGGTAGCGGGGCATCCCCCAGTCCGGCGTCACCGGGACGCGCTCGTGGTGGCTGATCTCCAGGACCGGGTAGCCCAGTTCCAGCACCTGGGCGACGATCCGGCCGGCCGTGGCCGGGCCCATGTTGGGCAGGATGTCCGGCAGTCGGCCGGCCAGCCGCTCGGCGCCGGGGAACTCGGTGTGCAGCGCGAATCCGGGCCCGATCCGCTCGTCGCGCCCCAGCGCGTCGCCGCCCACCCCCTGGGCGTCCGCCGCCAGCACCAGCAGCCGCTCCGGCCCGGGGCCCACCAGCGGATACGCCCACCACAGGACGTCCACCCGGCCGTGGCCCGGCTCCGCCATACGGGCCCGCCCCGCGGTGGGGTAGTACACGGTGCCGAGCGGTGAGTCGTCGAGCTCCGGGCTGCCCGTCGCGTCGGTGCGCACCTCGGCGCCGCGTAACGCCCCCGAGACCGGCATCAGGTCGACGGCGGGACGGCCGATGGCCTGTTGGCGCGTGGGCCCGAAGAGCCTGCGCGCCCCCGAACTCCAGTGCGTGACCCGCCCCTCGGCATCGATGACGACGACCGCGAGCGGCATCCTCCCGTGGACACCCCTGCGCTGCTCCGGCACCGCGGGCGGCACGCCCCGGCCGTCGTCGCAGCGCGACGTGCCGTACTCCATAGGCGGAAGACTCCTTCGCACGCAGGATCTGCGACAGCGCTACCCACGGTACGGCTGTTGCGGGCGGCTGCGGGAGGCAATACCCGAATAGGTGTCATGTGCGGGTACGTGCGAGGGAGTCGCCGCAGCGCGCCTCCCGGCGGATCTTTCCCCTCCCCGCCCCTTCCCGCTACCAGGGGCTCCGCCCCCGGACCCCGGGAGCCGACCATCGCCGCCGTGAACACCCGCACCAACGGGCTGATCGCCATCGGCACACCGACGCAGCGAATGACCACGCATACCCCGGCCGTCGGGCCCGGGGCCGAGACGGAGCCCCCGGACCCCGGGAGCCGACGAGCCGACCGCCGCCGCGATCAGCTCATCGGCCAGGACGCCGACCGCGTCAGCCCGGCAGGCACGGGGTATGGGGCGGAGCCCCAGTTGCGGGAAGGGGCGGGGAGGGGACAGCCCGCCGCAGGCGGCACGAGCCGCCGGGCAATCCGCCGGGCACTCCCTAATCCTCGTAGCCCAGTTGGAGATCGCGCTCCGTACGGCCGCCGCCCGCTACCTGGAGGACCGTCGCCACCGGCGGGTAGCCGGCCGCGATGACCGTGTACTCGCCCGCCGACAGGTCGATGAAGCGGAAGGCGCCGTCGGGGCCCGTGGTCGCCGTGTCGACCACATTGCCCGCCGCGTCCAGCAGCGTGACCCGGGCGTCCTCCACCACCCGGCCGCCGGTGGCCCGGACGACCCCGCGCAGGACCGCGCCACCGGCCAGTTCGATGTCCTGCCGGGTCTCGCGGGCGGCCTGGACGGTGACGGGGAGGGCGGCGGGGCGGAACGCGGGGGCGCTGGCGGCGAGGGTGTACTCACCCGCCACCAACTCGTCCATCACATAGCCCCCTTCGCGTCCGCTGCGGGTGGCCGCGACGACCTCGCCGCGCACATCGGTCAGGGTGACCGTCGCCTCCCTTACGGGCGTGCCGTCCGCCGTAAGGACGGCACCGGCGAGCCGGCCCGCGCCGCCGAGCACCACGTCCAGTTCGACCGGCCGGTCCCCGACGGTGACGCTGACCGCCCGGGGCTGGTGGCCGCCGGCCGCCGCGATCAGGACGTACGACCCGGCGCCGGGCGTGCTCAGCGCGTACCGCCCGTCCTCCCCGGTGGCACCGCGCCCGATCTGGCGTCCGCCGACGTCGATGAGGGTCAGGGCGGCCCGTGGGACCGAGGTGCCGTCGTGGTGCTGGACCGTGCCGCAGACCGGGACGCCCGCGGTGGGCGGCGGCGCGGTGGGCGAGGCGGCCGCGGCGTGCCGGGGCCGGGTGCCCGTGCGCGCGGCCGGCACCACGGGGTCGTGCACATCTTGCGGGTCTTGCTGGACGGCATAGTCGGTGTGGGACACCAGAGGTTTCTCCTTCAGGAGGAAGGCGAGCAGGAAGCCCAGGACGAGCACCGGCACGAGATAGAGGAAGATCCGCGGCATGGCGTGGGCGTACGCCGCGATGTAGCCGTCACGCAGGGCGCCCGGCATGGCGTGCACCATCTGCGGGGTGACCGAGTCGGGGTCGGGCAGACCGGTTCCGTCGCCGCCGCTCCCGTACGCCGCCCCGGAGGGCAGGTCGACCTGGAGGCGGTCGGTGAGCCGGTTGGCGAAGAGCGTGCCGAAGACGGCCGCGCCGACGCTGCCGCCGATCTGCCGGAAGTAATTGTTGGCGCTGGTGGCCGAGCCGAGGTCGGCCGCGGGCACGGAGTTCTGCACGGCGAGGACGAGCACCGGCAGGACGAGCCCGATGCCGAGCCCGAGAACGCCCATCCACAGGCTGTAGTCCTGACGGGAGGTGTCCTCCTCCAGCCGGGAGAGCAGCCACATGCCCGCGATGGAGATCAGCCCGCCGACGACGGGGAAGACCTTGTAGCGGCCGGTGGTGCTGATGAGGTGGCCGGAGAGGATCGAGGCCAGCACCATGCCGCCCATCATGGGCACCATCAGCAGCCCCGACTCGGTGGCCGAGACGCCGTCGACCATCTGGAGGAAGGTCGGCAGATAGCTGGCGGCGCCGAAGAGGGCGACGCCGATGACGGCGCCGATCAGCCCGCTGACGCAGAAGACCGAGTCGCGGAACAGCCGCATGGGGATGATCGGTTCCGGAACGACGCACTCCACGACGACGAAGAGGATCGCCGAACCCGCCGCCCCCAGGGCGAGCCCGAGGATGACGCGGGAGCCCCACGCGTACTCCGTGCCGCCCCAACTCGTCAGCAGCACCGCGCAGGTGGAGAACAGGGACAGGAACAGCGCGCCCAGATAGTCGAAGCGGGCGCGCCGCGGCGGCTCCGGCACCTTGAGGACGGCGGCCACGACGGCGAGGGTGAGCAGCCCGAAGGGGACGTTGACGTAGAAGCACCAGCGCCAGGAGGCATGGTCGGTGAAGAATCCGCCGAGCAGCGGCCCGGCCACCGAGGCGAGACCGAACGCGGCGCCGATGAGCCCCATGTAGCGGCCACGTTCCCGCGGGGGAACAATATCGGCCATGATCGCTTGGACGCCGATCATCAGACCCCCGGCGCCCACGCCCTGCACCGCACGGAAGGTGATCAGCTCCTCCATCGTGCGTGACCAGCCCGCGAGCGCGGATCCGGCGATGAAGACGACGATCGCGAAGACGAAGACGCTCTTACGGCCGATGAGATCGCCCAGCTTGCCGTAGAGCGGCAGCACGACGGTGACCGCGAGGAGGTAGGAGGTGACGGTCCAGGACATCTTGCCCAGGCCGTGGAGTTCGCCGACCACCTCGGGGAGGGCGGTGGCGACGATGGTCTGGTCGAGGGCCGCGAGCAGCAGCGCGAGCATCAGCCCGAAGAAGACCATCCGCACCCGGGCCGGGCTGAGCGGGGCGGGCGCCGGTGCGGCGCCGTCCGCCGGGGGCGGCGCCGCACCCGCCCCGGCGCCGCCGGTTCCGTCCTCGGTGGCGTGGGCGGGAGGGCCCGCCGGTTCGTACCCGCCGTGCTCGCGGCTCTCTCGCCGCTTCGGCACGGTGGCCCCGGTGGTCCCGGTGGTGCCGCCCACGTCCTACTCCCCTCGTCACGTCTGCGCCGCCCATTTCTCGCATCACGCGCAACGGGGGGCAAACAGCAACGAATCGCCGACGAGGGGTCGCAGACGGTATTCGCGCCGGTGAGAGTGTGTACGGGGGCATGCGGGACCGCGGAGAAAACCACCCGAACCGGTGAGTGCGACGTTCGGCCCGGGAGACAGGGCCGAGGACGGGACCGGGACCGGGACCGGGGACGAGGACGGGGGCGCGGGATCAGGGCGCCATGAAAACCATGGGTGCCATGGGTGCCATGGGTGCCATGGAAACCAAGGACGCCATGGGCACCATGGGCGCTATTCGGCCGTCTCGGCGGCGAGCTTGGCCAGCAGCTCGTCGTAGATCCGGGCCAGCCCCTTGGGTGCGAAGGTCCGCTCGAAGAAGCCGCCGATGCCGGTCGCGCCGGTCCAGGTCGAGGTGACGACGACCCGGGACTTCCCCTCACCCGCCGGGGTGACGGTCCAGGTGGTGACCATCGAGGAGTTGCGGTCCTTCTCGATCAACTGGCCGTCGGACGGCTCGGAGACCTCCAGCAGGCAGTCGCGCACCCGCTTGCTGGTGGCCTGGAGCTTCCAGTGCACGACGGTGCCCTCGCCGTCGCCGCCCTCGCGCACCTCGTACTCGCTGAACTGCTGCGGGAGGAGCCGGGGGCGGGTGTCGCGGTAGTCGGCGAGCGCGTCGAACACATCCTCGGGCTTACCCGTGACGATCCGCTCCGTGGTGGCCTCGACCTGCCCCATCGCATTTCCTTCCGCCCTCGACGTGGCGCCTTGAGCCCATGACGCCCTGACAAGCGCAAGCCAACCACCTCAGGGGCACCGACCCAAATCCGGGGTTGACGAAAACCAATCAAACATGTGTTCTATTGTGGTATCGAGCGAGACCCGGAGGTGCCTGCGATGCGCTGGGACAACCTGACCCGAGACGACACGGCGGCCACCCCGGCCCTCTTCGCCGCGGACGCGGTGACCACCCGCACCTTCGACACCCCGGAGTTCCGCGGGATCACCTTCCACGAGATCCGGGCGCGCTCGATCGTCAACCGGGTGCCCGGGGCCTCCCGGATGCCGTTCGAGTGGACGGTGAATCCGTACCGCGGCTGCACCCACGCCTGCGTCTACTGCTTCGCGCGCAAGACGCACGGCTATCTCGACCTGGACACCGGGATCGGCTTCGACTCCCAGATCGTGGTGAAGACCAACGCGCCGGAGCTGCTCCGCCGCGAGCTGGCCTCCCGCCGCTGGACCGGCGAGCACATCGCCATGGGCACCAACGTGGACTGCTACCAGCGCGCCGAAGGCCGCTACCGGCTCATGCCCGGCATCCTTACGGCGCTCACGGAGCGCGCCAACCCCTTCTCCATCCTCACCAAGGGCACCCTGATCCTGCGCGATCTGGAGCTGCTGCGGCGGGCGTCGCGCGTCACCGACATCGGCGTCTCGGTCTCGGTCGGCTTCACCGACGGCGAGCTGTGGCGCACCGTCGAACCGGGCACGCCCTCGCCGGAGCGGCGCCTGGACGTCGTCAGGACGCTGTCCACCCACGGCATCCCGTGCGGGGTGCTGATGGCCCCGGTGATCCCCTTCCTCAGCGACTCCCCCGAGCAGCTGCGGGCCACCGTAAGGGCGATCGCGGAGGCCGGGGCCAGCTCCGTGACCCCACTGGTGCTCCATCTGCGCCCGGGCGCCCGTGAGTGGTTCACCGCCTGGCTCACCCGCCACCACCCCCGGCTGCTGCGGCGGTACGACGCGCTCTACGAGGGCGGGTCCTACGCCCCGAAGTGGTACCAGCGGCGGATCACCGGGATGGTGCACGACTTCGCCGCCGAGTACGGCATCGGCCCGTACGCGCCGGGCACCCACCGCAACGTGCCCGAGAAGCCGGACGCCCGCCCCGAAGACGCCCGCCCCGAAGACGCCCACTCCGAAGACGCCCGCCCCGAAGAGGAGCCGGGCGCCCGGGCCGACTCGCCGCCGGCCCAGCTGTCACTGCTCTGAGGACCCGCCGCCCCCGCTCCCTCTCACGGCACCCGCGCCTCACCCACCTTCTCCGCCGCGCCGCCCTTGCCCGCCGGCTCCGGAGCGCCCCCGCCCGTGACGGCGCCCTCGCCGGTGATGCGCGCCAGCGCGGCGGCCGCCGCCGCGCTGAGGCGTATGTGCTGGGCGGCGGCGGTCAGGGCCGGGATGGCGCGCTCGTCGCCGATCGCGCCCAGGCCCTCCACACAGGCGCGGGCGATCGCCCAGTGCCGGTCGCGGGCCGCCAACTGCCGCTCTAAGGCGGCCACCAGGGCCGGTACGGACTCGGGGGCCCGCAGCTCCACCAGCAGCCGGATGGGGTGCAGGGAGTACGCGGTGCGCAGCGGGTTCGTGGCCAGGGCGGCGGCGGCCCGCGCGGTGCGCGGATCGCCGAGCCGGGCCAGCACCCGGGCGGCGGTCGCACAGCGGGCCGGCTCGCGGTAGTTGAGCAGGAGGACGAGGGTTTCGAAGGCCCGGCGGTCCTTGGCGCTGCCGAGCACGAAGGCGGCCGTCTCCCGTGCCCACAGCGGCTGCTCCGGCGCGACCAGGATGCGGGCCAGCTGTTCGCGCGCGGCGGGGGTGCCCTGGCGCACGAGCGCGAGCAGCGAGGCATGGGCCGCCGTCTCCTGCGGGGTTGAGAGCGAGGCCCGTACCCGCTCCGTCAGCGTCCGGAATTCATCGTCCATACGAGGTCTCCCCTCCCCGGTGGGCCGCGTCCCGGCACGGCCGCACTATGTGCTCTGGCATCTTGGTTACCCGCGAGTTAATATGGCGACACGAGCAGCACCCCTGCTCCGGCGGCCTGGTGACGCAGCCGCCTTGTGTGACGTCGGTTCGGCAGTTCCAGAACAGCAGTTGAGGCATGGCCCCGGGACAGGGCCGGCCGCGTGTCTCCCACGGGCAGTTTCCTCCGTGCGGCGCTGTCCGTAAGGGAGCGTGCAAGCCCTTCCATCGGGGATTTGTGTCAGCCGCGTCAGCCCCCCGCGCGTGCGTGGCGTGAACGGCAGCAGTGGCATGACACGAGCTCCCCTCAGTCGTCACTTCATCCCCGCGTCCGGGGAACACCCTCTGGAGTCCGCGATGGACCGTCTCCCACACACCGGCGTCACACTTACGTCCCCCTCTGATCTCTCCCCCTCCCGGGCCCCGCTCACTACTGTCGCCGTCGTCGGGCTCGGCACGATGGGCACCGGCATCGCCGAGATCCTGGCCCGGGCGGGCCGCGAGGTGATCGGCATCGACATCAGCGAAGGCGCCTGCCGCCGGGCCGTCACCGCGCTCGAGGTCGCCACCGCCCGCGCCGTGCACCGCGAGCGGATCAGCGAGCGGGAGCGGGCCGGAACCCTCGACCGCTTCCGCGTCTCCACCGATCTGCGCGCCGCCGCCGGCGCGGAGCTGGTGATCGAGGTGGTGCCGGAGGACTACGACACCAAGCACGCGGTCTTCGCCGAGCTGGACACCGTGGTCAGCCCCGCCGCGATCCTCGCGACCGGCACCAACGCGCTGTCGGTGACCCGGCTGGCCGCCGAATCGGCCCATCCGGAGCGGGTCTTGGGCCTGCACTTCTTCAATCCGGCGCCCGCGATGAAGCTCGTCGAGATCGTCTCCAGCGTGCTGACCGCCCCCGCGGCGGTCGAGGCGGTCACCGCGCTCGCCCGCGACCTGGGCAAGGAGCCGGTGGCGCTCGGCGACCGGCCCGGGTTCGTCGCCGACGGGCTGCTGTTCGGCTATCTCAACCAGGCCGCCGCGATGTACGAGGCCAAGTACGCGGCGCGGGAGGACATCGACGCCGCGATGCAGCTCGGCTGCGGGCTGCCGATGGGCCCGCTGGCCCTGCTCGACCTGATCGGCGTCGACACCGCCCGCACCGTCCTGGAGGCCATGTACGCCGCCTCCGGCGACCGGCTGCACGCGCCCGCGCCCATCCTGGGGCAGCTCGCCCAGGCCGGGCTCACCGGCCGTAAGGCGGGCCGCGGCTTCTACACGTACGAGGCGCCGGGCAGCGGCACCGTCGTCCCGGACGCCGCGACGGCCGAGGTGGGGCACTCCACGGAAGGGGCGCGCCCCGTGCGCGCGGTCGGCGTCGCCGGCTCGGGCACGATGGCCTCCGGGATCGCCGAGGTCTTCGCCAAGGCGGGCCTGGAGGTGGTGCTGGCCGGCCGGACCCTGGAGAAGGCCACGGCGGCGAAGGCCCGCATAGGGAAATCCCTGAAAAGGTCGGTGTCCAAGGGGCGGATGACCGAGCAGGCCCGGGAGCGGGCGCTGGCGCGGATCACCCCGGCCGACGCGCTCGACGCGTTCGCCGACGTGGACCTGGCCGTGGAGGCGGTGGCCGAGGACCTGGTGGTCAAGCAGGAACTCTTCCGGGTGCTGGACAAGGTCTGCAAACCGGGCGCGGTGCTGGCCACGACCACCTCCTCGCTGCCGGTCGTCGCCTGCGCGCGGGCGACCTCGCGCCCGCAGGACGTGGTGGGCCTGCACTTCTTCAACCCGGCGCCCGCGATGAAGCTGGTCGAGGTGGTGCACACCGTGCTGACCGCGGACGATGTGCGCGCGACCGCGCACGCGGTGTGCGCGGCGGTGCGCAAACACCCGGTGGACTGCGGCGACCGGGCGGGGTTCATCGTGAACGCCCTGCTGTTCCCGTACCTCAACAACGCCGTGAAGATGGTCCAGGAGCACTACGCCACCCCGGACGCCATCGACGCCGCGATGAAGCTGGGCGGCGGCTATCCGATGGGCCCCTTCGAACTGCTCGACGTCGTGGGGCTCGATGTGTCGCTGGCCATCGAGCGGGTGCTGCACCGGGAGTTCCGCGAGCCGGGCCTGGCGCCGGCGCCGCTGCTGGAGCATCTGGTGGCCGCCGGCTGCCTCGGGCGCAAGACCGGGCGCGGCTTCCGCGAGTATGCCAAAGCCTGAGTACGCCTCGGGGTGGGGCGGACCGTCTGACTCCGGTTCCCGGTGGGGCGGGCTGCTGGAGCCGACCGTCGGTCTGCCCCCGCACCGGCACTCACAAGCGTGTTACGTTCCCCACATGTCCCAGCCCGTGAAGGCCATGCGTACGGAGCGTACGAAGCGAACCCCCTCATCCGGTGGCGGTGAGAGCGCGGGAAGCCGCCGCGCCGCGGCTCAGCGTCTGTCCATGCGCCGCAAACTCGCGGCCGCGGCAATGGAGTTGTTCGCGACGCAGGGGTACGAGGCGACGACCGTCGACGAGATCGCGGCCAGGGCGGGGGTGGCCCGGCGCACCTTCTTCCGGCACTTCCGCTCCAAGGAAGAGGCGATCTTCCCGGACCACGACGACACGCTGGTGCGGGCGGCGGCGGTGCTGGACGCGGCGCCTCCGCATGAGAACCCCCTGGACACCGTGTGCCGCGGGATCAAGGAGGTCATGCGGATGTACGCGGCCTCGCCGACCGTCTCCGTGGAGCGCTACCGGCTGACCCGTGAGGTACCGGCGCTGCGGGAGCGGGAGATCGCCTCGGTGGCCCGCTACGAGCGGCTGTTCACCCGCTATCTGCTGGGCCACTTCGACGAGGGCGCCCACCACGACGGCGACGACGATCCGCTGCTGGCCGAGGTCGCCGCGTCGGCCGTGGTCACGGCCCACAACCATGTGCTGCGGCGCTGGCTGCGGGCGGGCGGCCAGGGCGATGTGGAGTCCCAGCTGGACCACGCCTTCGCGATCGTCCGCGAAACGTTCGGGAGCGGCATCGGGGGGCGCCCCGCCGTGGCCGGCGGGCGCCCCGCGGCGGCGGTCTCGGCGTCGGAGGAGGACGAGGTGGTGGTGATGGTGGCGCGGACGGACGCACCGCTGACGGAGGTCATGCGGACGATCAAGGAAGCCTTGCAGCGGTAACGCTGCCGCTTGGGTTAGCCGGGGTTCGCCGGTTCTGGGCTCGCGCCCGGGCTTGGTGACCCTCGTCCTGGGCTGGGGTCGCCCGCCCATGCGGTGGGTTCGGCACCGCCGGACCGCGCCGTCTGGCAACCCGCCGTCGCGGCGGAGAGGAGGGGCAGATCCGCCCCCGCGGGTGGGTCCCGCGCGTCCTCGCGGTCGGCCCCTCCCCGCAGGTGGTTCCCGTGTGCCGTCGCGGCGGGGACGAGGGGCGGGGCCCGCCCCCCACAGGCAGGCCCCGCCCGGGCGGCCGCGCCGACGCCGCCCCGGCCCGGTGGGTCGGGCGGCGTCGGCGCGGGCGTCTCAGTCGGTCTTCGTCAGCTTCGCCGCGAAGCCGCCGTTCTTCGGGACGTCCACCTTCAGCCGTGAGGTCGCCGTGACGTCCTNACACCCGCCCCTCCCACAGACCGACCCCCAGCCCCGGCGACCCGCCGAGCAGGCGGCTCGGCACCGCCGGACCGCGCCGTCTGGCAACCCGCCGTCGCGGCGGAGAGGAGGGGCAGATCCGCCCCCGCGGGTGGGTCCCGCGCGTCCTCGCGGTCGGCCCCTCCCCGCAGGTGGTTCCCGTGTGCCGTCGCGGCGGGGACGAGGGGCGGGGCCCGCCCCCCACAGGCAGGCCCCGCCCGGGCGGCCGCGCCGACGCCGCCCCGGCCCGGTGGGTCGGGCGGCGTCGGCGCGGGCGTCTCAGTCGGTCTTCGTCAGCTTCGCCGCGAAGCCGCCGTTCTTCGGGACGTCCACCTTCAGCCGTGAGGTCGCCGTGACGTCCTGGGTCTCGGTGACGACCTTGCCGTCCGGGCCGTCCTTCCACACCTCGATCCGCCAGCCGCCCTTGCCGAGGAAGCTCAGCGGCTCCTCCAGCGTGCGGGCCGCGCCCGAGGTGATCGCGCCCAGGTACCAGGTGTCGCCGGAGCGGCGGGCCAGGACGGCGCGGTCGCCGGGGTCACCGTCGACCAGCTTCGTCTCGTCCCACACCGTGGGCACCTGGTTCAGGAACGTCAGCTCGGCCGGCCTGCTCTCGTAGGACTCCACGCTGTCGGCGAAGTGCTGCACCCCGGACTCGTAGACGACCGACAACGCGAGCTCGGCCGCGTCACTCGTGGGCCGTACGCCGGTGAAGGTCACGGGCGTGAAGTCCATGGGCCCGATGAGGTTCCGGGTGAAGGGCAGGGTCGTGTAGTGCGCCGCCGGGAAGGGCTCGCGGCCGGGCTTGGGACGGGTGCCCTCGGCGCCCTTGACCGCCTCGACGCTCATCATCTGCGGCCAGGTCCGCTCCTGGCCGCGCGGAATCGTCGCACCGTGGAAGTTCAGCATGAGCTGGTGCTTCGCGCTGTCCTTGAAGACCCCGTCGTACCAGCGCATCCGGTCCTGGCCGTCCGACTCCAGGAAGTCGATCTTCAGCCCGACGACGCCCCAGGACTTCCAGAGCGGGAACAGCCGGTCCCGCTCGCTCTGCTGGTCGATGGTCTGCCAGCGCACCCAGGCCCAGATGCCGACGCCCTTCTCCTTGGCGTACGCGGTCAGCTCGGGCATCCAGTCGTTGCTCCAGCCGGAGTCAACCAGGACGTACTCCCAGCCCTCGCGGGCCGCGAAGTCCACGAACTTCTTCTGCGCCGCGAGGCTGGTCGGGCTGTTGCCGTCCGACCACCAGGACCAGGCCGCCTTGCCGGGCTTGATCCACGAGGTGTCGGCGACCTTGGAGGGGGCGGCCAGATCGGTCGGTAGATCGCTCTCGGTGACGGTGGCGAGGTCCCCGATGACCATGGTCCGCCAGGGGGTGGTCAGCCCGGGGCTACTGACCTCGGCGGGGTCGGGAAGGGTCAGCTTGAAGCGGTCGGTGGCGGAGTCGAGGGTGAGCCGGGAGCCGCCGTAGGAGCTGTTGAGGTCCGCTTCCTCGATCAGCATCCAGCTGGAGCCGATGTGGAAGAGCGACGGATAGCCGTAGTCGCCCGCCTTGGCGTCGGCGACGCTCCCGCGGTCATGGACGGACTCGTAGTCCGAGCGGCCGTTGTCGTACGGCAGCAGATAGGAGTCGGCCGTCGGCGGGACGGCGAACTCCGAGGTCTCGCCGAGGACGGTGACCGTCTCCTTGCCCGGCAGGACGTAGCGGTAGGCCAGCCCGTCGGCGGAGACCCGGACCACCACCTTCAGCGTCCGGCCCTCCTTGCGGAAGGTGAAGGTCGACTCGGAGGCGTCGGACGTGTGCCGGGTGCGACGGCCGGTGGTGGTCGTGTAGGTCTCGTGGATCTTCCGGTCGCTGCGCCCCTCGAAGCGCAAGCCCTTGCTGAAATCGGTGTCGGCGGTGCGGATGCCCAACCCCGACGGCCGGAGGACGGTGGTGTCGCCATGGCGCGCGGACAGCGTCAGAGCCCCCTCCCCGTTCAGCCTGAGCTCGCCGCTGACCTGCCCCTTGCCGGTCAGCCGCCAGTCCCGTGCGGCGTCTTCCGATGCCGCCGCCGCCCGGAGCGGCACCAGCACGGCCGCCGCGCAGGCGAGGGCGGCCACGGCTCCGGCCACCTTGGATCGTGCCGTCTGCATCGTTCCTCCTTGCTTGATACATCAGATCAATCGCGTCCCTTGACGCATCATCAGGCCCTTTCTACGCTCCCGTCTAGCCAAATCATCGGAGCAATCTGGTCGCTTCGGGGACGGGAGAAGATCGGGATGCCAGTCAGCAGACGCGGGTTCCTGGGCCGGGTGGCGGCGGGCGCGGCCGCGAGCACGGCCGTCGGCGCGGCCCTCCCCGAGCAGGAGGCGGCGGCCCGGCCACAGCAATCGGTGACGCTGCGGGGCATGCGCACCGACCAGGAGTGGGAGCGGTTCCTCAGCGGCCAGGATCTGCTCTGGAAGCGCTTGCCGAGAACGTGGTACGAGGGGCCGTTCCTCGGCAATGGCCTGCTCGGCTCGATGATCTACCAGGAGCCCGGCGAGAACGCGCTGCGCTTCACGGTCCACCACAGCGAGGTCCAGGACCACCGGCCCACCGAAGGCGGCAGCGACTGGGGCGTGGCACGGCTCCCGGTCGGCAATCTGCTGCTGCGCCCGGTCGGCGCCATCAGCGGCGTCGATCTGCGGCTGGATCTGTGGAACGCCGAGCTGCGCGGCACGGTCACCACGGACAAGGGGAAGCTGAAGCTCCGGGCGCTGGTGCACAACGACCGCACCATGCTGCTGGCCACCGTCGAGGCGAGCGCCGGCGAGGAGGGGTTCCGCTGGGAGTTCAAGCCCTCACCGGCGGTCAGCCCGCGCATCGTCCGCGAGGATCCGCCGAAGGGCTTCGAGCCCAACCCGGCCCCGGTCAGCCGCACCCAGGACGGGCTGGGCATCACCGTCCAGTCGCTGGTGGCGGGCGGGCAGACGGTGACCGCGTACAAGCAGCGCGGCAGCGGCCGGGAGCGCACGTACTACCTGGCCGTGGCGCACTCCTTCCCGGGTACGGACGCGGAGGGCCGGGCGCGGACCACCGTGCGCAAGGCGTCCGCGCTGCCGGTCTCCAGCCTGCGGCGCACCCACTACGAGTGGTGGCACCGCTTCTACCGCAAGAGCTTCATCTCGGTGCCCGACGGGATGCTCCAGAGCTTCTACTGGATCCAGCTCTACAAGCTGGCCTGCGCCGCCCGTGAGCACGCCCCCGTCATGGCCACCACCGGCCCGTGGGTGGAGCCGACCCCGTGGCCCGGAGTGTGGTGGAACCTCAACGTCCAGTTGGAGTACTGGCCGGTGCACGGCTCCAACCACCTGGAACTGGACGCGATTCCGCGCACCCTCGCCGAGAACACCGATGTGCTCATCAGTGGCCTCAAGCCCGAGTACCGCGCCGACTCGGCCGGGCTGCGCCGCTCCACGGACGCGCAGTGCGAGGACAACGGCACGGTGCCGGTGCCGGGCGTCGGGGACTCCCCCGAGGTCGGCAATCTGCCCTGGGCGCTGCACAACGTCTGGCTGACCTACCGCCACACCATGGACCGTGGGCTGCTGGAGGACGTGCTCTATCCGCTGCTGCGCCGCTCCACCAACTACTACCTGCACTTCCTCACCCAGCAGCCGGACGGCAGACTGCACCTGCCGAAGACCTTCTCCCCCGAGTACGGCGCGGCCCCGGACTGCAACTACGACCTGGCGCTGCTGCGCTGGTCCTGCCAGACCCTGCTGACCACGGTCGAGTTGCTGGACAAGGACGATCCGCTAGTGCCCAAGTGGCGCGAGGTGCTGGAGAAGCTGGTCGACTATCCGGTGGACGAGAACGGCTTCATGATCGGCGCCGGGGTCCCCTTCGCCAAGTCCCACCGCCACTACTCCCACATGCTCTCGGTCTACCCGCTCTACCTGGTCAACTGGGACCAGAAGGAGCACCGGGACCTGATCGCCCGCTCGCTGGAGCACTGGATCAGCTTCGAGGGCGCGCTGCGCGGCTACAGCTTCTCGGGCGCGGCCTCGATCTCGACGCAGATGGGGCGCGGCGATGACGCGCTGAAGTATCTGCGGGAGCTGGTGGCGCGGTTCATCCAGCCCAACACCCACTACTACGAGGCGGGTCCGGTGATCGAGACCCCGCTGTCGGGCGCACAGGCGATCCACGACATGCTCTGCCAGAGCTGGGGCGGGACCATCCGCTTCTTCCCCGGGGTGCCGGGCGAGTGGAAGGACGTCACGCTGCACGACTTCCGTACCCAGGGCGCGTTCCTGGTCAGCGGGGTGCGTACGGGCGGGACGACGCGCTGGGTGCGGGTGCGCAGCCTGGCCGGGGAGCCCTGCCGCGTGCGCCACTCGATCGGCGGCCGGGTCACGGTCGCCGGGGTCGGCGGCCCGGCACCGAAGTGGCGTGACCTGGGGAACGGCGAGATCGAGCTGGAGCTGGGCCGGGAGGACGAGGCGGTGATCTACCCGGCCGGCACCGAGCCGGACTTCCGGATCGCCCCGGTGAAGGTCACCACCCCGGCCGAGCCCTGGGGCCTGCCGGAGCTGCCGCAGGCCGGCGCGGTCACCCAGGTCGATCTGACCGGGCACTTCGACAACGACGCCATCACCACCGAGATGTACTACGGGGACGGCGACTTCGACGGCACGGGCCGCACCTATCCGATGGCGCAGCTGCCGCAGACCGGGCAGACCGAGGACGACGGGATCACCTTCGCGTTCACCAACGGCAGCGAGGGCTCCAACAACAACGTCATCGCCGCGGGTCAGAAGGTCGCGGTCACGGCGGGCGGCTACACCAAGCTGCATGTGCTGGGCGCGGGCGACACCGGCAACGTGTCCGTCCCCGCCGAGGCCACGTACGCCGACGGCTCCACGGGCAAGCTGACCATCCGGCTGACGGCCTGGATGTCGGGTCCGGCGTACGGGGAGACGGAGGCGGTGCGGACGAGTCAGATCCACACCCGCACCGGCCCGTTGGGCACCAAGGCCGCGATCTTCCACCAGGTGGTGGAGCTGGACCCGGGCAAGGAGCTGTCGGCGATCACCCTGGGCGCCCCCTCGGGCACCGCACGGGCGCACATCTTCGCGCTCTCGCTGGAAAAGGGCGACTGACAGGCACCGGCACCACCGATACACACCGCGACGGCCGCCCCGCTTGGGGCGGCCGTTGTTGCTCATGTGTGCACCGGAGATGACAACTGAGGGAAATTGTTGGCACCCAGTGTCTTGCGAGGTGGCACAGCGTGCCATACGGTGAGGGTGTCCGGGCGGCCGGCGCACTGCCAACCTCCGTGCGTCGGCTGTCCCCGCAAGCCGCTTTGCGCGCCCGGACGACGCCTGCGTCACCAGGCACCCGGCGCCACCCGCGCCGCATCGAGCACCACCTCCGCCGAACCGACGGCACCGCATCAGCATCACCCGTCACGAGCCCAGCGTTCCCTCAGGCGTCCCCCATGGACGCTTCGCCGGAGGCACCGATGAACGAGATACTTGACGCGATCCTGGCGTCGGACACAGCACCCGAGGAGTTCGCGGCACTGCGCGTCCCCGAGTCGTACCGCGCGGTGACCGTGCGCAAGGACGAGGCCGAGATGTTCGCCGGCCTCACCACCCGGGAGAAGGACCCCCGCAAGTCGTTGCACGTGGACGAGGTGCCGGTGCCCGAGCTGGGCCCCGGAGAGGCGCTCGTCGCCGTGATGGCCAGCTCGGTCAACTACAACTCCGTGTGGACCTCGATCTTCGAGCCGCTGCCGACCTTCGGCTTCCTGGAGCGGTACGGCAAGCTCTCCCCCCTGGCCAAGCGGCACGACCTGCCGTACCACATCATCGGCTCCGACCTCGCGGGCGTCGTGCTGCGCACCGGCCCCGGTGTGAACTCCTGGAAGCCGGGCGCCGAGGTCGTCGCGCACTGTCTGTCGGTCGAGCTGGAGAGCGCCGACGGCCACAACGACACCATGCTCGACCCCGAGCAGCGCATCTGGGGCTTCGAGACCAACTTCGGCGGGCTCGCCGAGATCGCACTGGTCAAGTCCAACCAGCTGATGCCCAAGCCCAACCATCTGAGCTGGGAGGAGGCGGCCGCCCCGGGCCTGGTCAACTCCACCGCCTACCGGCAGCTGGTCTCCCGCAACGGCGCCGGGATGAAGCAGGGCGACAACGTCCTGATCTGGGGCGCGAGCGGCGGGCTCGGCTCGTACGCCACCCAGTTCGCGCTGGCCGGCGGGGCCAACCCGGTCTGTGTGGTCTCCTCGCCGCAGAAGGCCGAGATCTGCCGCCGGATGGGCGCCGAGGCGATCATCGACCGCACCGCCGAGGACTACGCGTTCTGGAAGGACGACGGCACCCAGGACCCGCGCGAGTGGAAGCGGTTCGGCAAGAAGATCCGCGAGCTGACCGGCGGCGAGGACGTGGACATCGTCTTCGAGCACCCGGGCCGGGAGACCTTCGGCGCGTCCGTCTATGTCACCCGTAAGGGCGGCACGATCGTCACCTGCGCCTCGACCTCCGGCTACACCCACGAGTACGACAACCGCTACCTGTGGATGTCGCTGAAGCGGATCATCGGCTCGCACTTCGCCAACTACCGCGAGGCGTGGGAGGCCAACCGCCTGATCGCCAAGGGCAGGATCCACCCGACGCTGTCCAAGACGTACCGGCTGGAGGACACCGGCCAGGCCACGTACGACGTCCACCACAACCTCCACCAGGGCAAGGTCGGCGTGCTGTGCCTGGCCCCCGAGGAGGGCATGGGCGTGCGCGACCAGGCGATGCGCGAGCAGCACATCGACGCCATCAACCTGTTCCGTGACGACCACAAGAACGGCCGGGATGTCCGATGAGTGACACACCCCGCCCCAAGGACCGGCCCTGGCTGATGCGCACCTACGCCGGGCACTCCACCGCCGAGGCGTCCAACGAGCTGTACCGGCGCAACCTGGCCAAGGGCCAGACCGGGCTCTCGGTCGCCTTCGACCTGCCCACCCAGACCGGCTACGACCCGGACCACATCCTCGCCCGCGGCGAGGTGGGCCGGGTCGGGGTCCCGGTCTCGCACCTGGGCGACATGCGACGGCTGTTCCAGGACATCCCCCTGGAGCGGATGAACACCTCCATGACGATCAACGCGACGGCGATGTGGCTGCTGGCGCTGTACCAGGTCGTCGCGGAGGAGCACGGCGCCGATATCGGCAAGCTCCAGGGGACGACGCAGAACGACATCGTCAAGGAGTACCTGTCGCGGGGGACGCATGTCTTCCCGCCGGGCCCGAGCCTGCGGCTGACCACCGACATGATCGCGTACACGGTCCACCACATCCCCAAGTGGAACCCGATCAACATCTGCAGCTACCACCTCCAGGAGGCCGGGGCCACTCCGGTGCAGGAGATCGCCTTCGCGATGTCCACGGCGGTCGCCGTACTGGACGCGGTGTTCGCCTCCGGCCAGGTTCCCGAGGACCGTAAGGGCGACGTGGTGGCCCGGATCTCCTTCTTCGTGAACGCGGGCGTCCGCTTCATCGAGGAGATGTGCAAGATGCGCGCCTTCGGCCGCATCTGGGACCGGATCACCCGCGAGCGGTACGGCATCGAGAACCCCAAGCACCGCCGGTTCCGCTACGGCGTCCAGGTGAACTCGCTCGGCCTGACCGAGGCCCAGCCGGAGAACAACGTCCAGCGCATCGTCCTGGAGATGCTGGCCGTCACCCTCTCCAAGGACGCCCGCGCCCGCGCCGTCCAGCTCCCGGCCTGGAACGAGGCGCTGGGCCTGCCCCGCCCCTGGGACCAGCAGTGGTCGCTGCGCATCCAGCAGGTCCTCGCCCATGAGAGCGATCTGCTGGAGTACGACGACATCTTCGAGGGCTCGCATGTGATCGAGTCCAAGGTCGCCGCGCTGGTGGAGAAGGCCGAGGCCGAGATCGAGCGGATCCAGGAGATGGGCGGGGCGATGGCCGCCGTCGAGTCCGGCTATCTCAAGGCGCGGCTGGTGGCCTCCCACTCCGAGCGCCGGGCGCGGATCGAGGCGGGCGAGGAGAAGATCGTCGGCGTCAACTGCTACGAGTCCACCGAGCCCAATCCGCTCACCGCCGACCTCGACACCGCGATCATGACGGTGGACCCGGAGAACGAGGCGCGGGTGGTCTCGGCCCTGCACGCCTGGCGCGAGCAGCGCGACGAGGGACCCGCCCAGGAGGCCCTCGGTGCCCTCCGTAAGGCCGCCGTGGGGACCGACAACCTGATGGAGGCGACCCTGCGCTGTGCCCGCGCGGGCGTGACCACCGGGGAGTGGGCCTGGGCGCTGCGCGATGTCTTCGGCGAGTACCGCGCCCCCACCGGGGTCGGCGGCGCGCCCCTGTCCGTCCCCGCGGAGGCGGGCTCCCTGCTGGCCTCGGTCCGCGAGAAGGTCGGGAAGACCGCCGCCGAGCTCGGCGGCGGCAGGCTGCGGCTGCTGGTCGGCAAGCCCGGTCTGGACGGGCACAGCAACGGCGCCGAGCAGATCGCCGTACGGGCCAGGGACGCCGGTTTCGAGGTGGTCTACCAGGGGATCCGGCTCACCCCGGAGCAGATCGTCTCGGCGGCCGTGGCCGAGGACGTGCACTGCGTCGGGCTGTCCATCCTGTCCGGGTCGCACGCCGAGCTGGTGCCCGACGTCCTGGAGCGGCTGCGCACCGCGGGTGCCCAGGACATCCCCGTCATCGTCGGCGGGATCATCCCGTCCTCGGACGCGGCCGCCCTGCGCGCGGCGGGTGTCGCCGCCGTTTTCACCCCCAAGGACTTCGGTATCACGGAGATCATCGGCCGTATCGTCGATGAGATCCGCGCCGCGAACACGCTTCCCCCTCTGGAGGTTCTCGTATGACCGCCCCCGACCGCGCCGATGCCGCCAGTCGCCTCCGGCCGCGCCGCTCGTGCCTCGCCGTCCCCGGCTCCAATCCGCGCTTCCTGGAGAAGGCCCAGGGGCTCCCGGCCGACCAGGTCTTCCTGGACCTGGAGGACGCCTGCGCGCCGCTGGCCAAGGAGGACGCCCGGCACACCATCGTCAAGGCGCTGAACGAGGGCGACTGGACCGGTAAGACCCGGGTGGTGCGGGTCAACGACTGGACCACCCACTGGACGTACCGGGACGTCATCACGGTGGTCGAGGGCGCGGGCCCGAACCTGGACTGCATCATGCTGCCCAAGGTGCAGGACGCTGAAGCGATCGTCGCGCTGGACCTGCTGCTCACCCAGATCGAGAAGACGATGGGCTTCGAGATCGGGCGGATCGGCATCGAGGCGCAGATCGAGAACGCCAAGGGCCTGGTCAACGTGGACGAGATCGCCGGCGCCTCGCCGCGTCTGGAGACCATCGTCTTCGGCCCGGCCGACTTCATGGCGTCCATCAACATGAAGTCGCTGGTCGTGGGCGAGCAGCCGCCCGGCTATCCGGCGGACGCGTATCACTACATCCTGATGCGGATCCTGATGGCGGCGCGTATGCACGACCTCCAGGCGATCGACGGCCCGTACCTCCAGATCCGGAACGTGGACGGCTTCCGCGAGGTGGCCGGGCGCGCGGCCGCCCTCGGCTACGACGGGAAGTGGGTGCTGCACCCCGGCCAGGTGGAGGCGGCCAATGAGGTCTTCTCGCCGTCGCAGGAGGACTACGACCACGCCGAGCTGATCCTGGACGCCTATGACTACTGCACCTCGGCGGAGGGCGGTATGAAGGGCTCCGCGATGCTCGGGGACGAGATGATCGACGAGGCCAGCCGCAAGATGGCCCTGGTCGTCGCGGGCAAGGGCCGCGCCGCCGGGATGAGCCGTACCTCCACCTTCCAGCCCCCGGAGGCGTGAGCCATGCAGTTCGGCCGTACCTATGAGGAGTTCACGGTGGGCGACGTCTACCGGCACTGGCCGGGGAAGACGGTCACCGAGTACGACGACCACCTCTTCTGTCTGCTCACCATGAACCACCACCCGCTGCACATGGACAGCAACTACGCCGAGAAGACGACCGATTTCGGCAAGAACGTGGTGGTCGGTAACTACATCTACTCCCTGCTGCTGGGCATGTCCGTGCCCGATGTCTCCGGAAAGGCCATCGCCAATCTGGAGGTCGAGTCACTGCGGCATGTGGCGCCCACCTTCCACGGCGACACGATCTACGGCGAGACCACGGTCCTGGACAAGACGCCGTCGAAGTCCAAAACCGACCGGGGCATCGTGCACGTGGAGACCAAGGGCTACAAGCAGGACGGCACTCTGGTCTGTGTCTTCCGGCGCAAGGTGATGGTGCCGACCGCCACTTACATCAAGGAGCGGGGCGGAGAGCAGCCGGGCCGCCCGGAGCTGGGAGGGCAGTGAAATGAGCCGCCTCGCGCAGACGGAGGGCCTGACCGACATCCAGCGGGAGATCCTCGCCACGGTCAGGGATTTTGTCGACAAGGAGATCCTGCCGGTCGCGACCGAACTGGAACATCGCGACGAATATCCGACCGCGATCGTCGAGGGACTGAAGGAGCTCGGCGTCTTCGGGCTGATGATCCCGGAGGAATACGGCGGCCTGGGTGAGTCACTGCTCACCTACGCACTGTGCGTGGAGGAGATCGCCCGCGGCTGGATGAGCGTGTCGGGCATCATCAACACCCACTTCATCGTGGCGTACATGCTCAAGCAGCACGGCACCGAGGAGCAGAAGGAGTATTTCCTTCCCAAGATGGCGCTGGGCGAGATCCGGGGCGCCTTCTCGATGTCGGAGCCGGGCCTGGGCTCGGATGTGTCGGCCATCACCAGCAAGGCGGTGCGGGACGGCGACGACTACGTCCTGAACGGCCAGAAGATGTGGCTGACCAACGGCGGCACCTCCACCCTGGTGGCGGTCCTGTGCCGGACCGGCGAGGCCCAGGAGGGGGTCGCGCCGCACAAGGCGATGACCACCTTCCTGGTCGAGAAGGAGCCCGGCTTCGGGGAGGTCCGGCCCGGTCTGACCATCCCCGGCAAGATCGAGAAGATGGGCTACAAGGGGGTCGACACCACCGAGCTCATCATGGACGGACTGCGCATTCCGGCCGATCGGGTGCTCGGCGGGGCGCCGAACCGAGGTTTTTACCAAATGATGGACGGCGTCGAGGTCGGCCGGGTGAATGTCGCCGCCCGCGGCTGCGGAGTGGCGCGGCGCGCTTTCGAGCTGGGCGTCGCATACGCACAGCAGCGGCATACCTTCGGTAAGCCGATCGCCCAGCACCAGGCCATCCAGTTCAAACTGGCTGAAATGGGAACAAAGGTCGAGGCGGCGCATGCGATGATGGTCAATGCGGCCCGGAAGAAGGATTCGGGCGCGCGCAACGACCTCGAGGCGGGAATGGCGAAGTACCTGGCGTCCGAGTACTGCAAAGAGGTCGTGGAGGACGCCTTCCGCATCCACGGCGGGTACGGCTTCTCCAAGGAATACGAGATCGAGCGGCTCTACCGAGAGGCGCCGATGCTTCTCATCGGCGAAGGAACCGCCGAGATTCAGAAAATGATTATTGGACGGAGGCTTCTCGAGGAATACCGAACCCAAGACTGAACGTCCCTTTTGGGGTGGTATCCGAGAGAAGAAGGTCACACCGCGCCGAGGGTCTTCGGTCACTGACCAGCCACCGACGGGCCCTGGCGCTTGCCCAGTTACCGCTCGCAACCGATACCATCCCGTAAAGCCGCCGTCCCCAGTCTTGCGTCGCGGCATCCTCCGCTACGAAGGTCATCCATGCCCCACAGCCAATCCTCTGCACAACGCGGCCGCGTCCGCCTCGCGCGCGGAGCGTCGCCGTGGCTCCTCCCGACCGTCGCCACCGCGGCGGTCAGTCTCGCTCGGTCCCGCCGCTCCGGACGCTGGGCGGCGGTCGCCGTGCCCGCCACCGCGCTCGCGGCGGGCATGCTGTGGTTCTTCCGCGACCCCGAGAGAGAGATCACGCAGGGCCGCGTGATCTCCCCGGCCGACGGTGTGGTGCAGAGCATCATGCCGTGGAAGGACGGGCGCACCCGCGTCGCCATCTTCATGAGCCCGCTCAACGTCCACGTCAACCGCGCCCCGCTGGCCGGCACGGTGACCTCCGTGGAGCACATCCCCGGCGGCTTCGTTCCCGCGTTCAACAAGGAGAGCGAGAACAACGAGCGGGTCGTCTGGCACTTCGACACCGAGCTCGGCGACATCGAGATGGTCCAGATCGCCGGCGCCGTCGCCCGGCGTATCGTGCCGTATGTGCCACAGGGCACGAAGGTCGAACAGGGTGAGCGGATCGGTCTCATCCGCTTCGGCTCGCGGGTCGACGTCTACCTTCCCGAGGGTGTCGATGTCGCGGTCGAGGTCGGCCAGGCCACCACCGCGGGGGTGACTCGCCTTGACCGTGATTGATCCCGATACGCAGGCCGCCTGGGTACCCGAGGCCGAGGTGGACGCCGCCGATGTCGACGAGGCGGACGACATGCCGCTGTCGACGCGCCTGTCGATAGCCGACACGCTGACCCTGGGCAACGCCACGTGTGGCTTCCTGGCGGTCTACTTCACCACCACCGGCGTCCTCATCCCGCACCTCACGGGCAGCGAGGACGGCGGGATGACCCGGCACAGCGCCGCCTCCGCGGTGATGCTGATGCTGCTCGCCTCCGTCTTCGACCTCTTCGACGGGCTCGTCGCGCGGAAGCTGCGCAGCTCGGCGATGGGCGCGGAGCTGGACAACCTCTCCGACCTGATCAGCTTCGGGCTGGCCCCCGCGTACTTCGTCCTCGTCTGGGGGATGGTGTCCGACGACGCGTATCAGCGGGTCTCGGTGGTGGGCGCGATCGTGGTGCTGCTGGCGGTGGTGCTGCGGCTTGCCAGATTCTCCTGTGTCACGCTGCGGGACGGCGTCTTCCAGGGCATGCCGAGTCCCTTCGGCGCCCTGACGGTGGTCTCGGTGGTCCTGCTGGGGCTGCCGTTCGTGCCGACGCTGCTCGCGATCGTGGGCGTCGCGTGGCTGATGGTGAGCCGGGTGGAGTACCCCAAGCCGCGCGGCCGGCTCGCGGTGGCCATGCTCGGCTGGATCGTCACCAGCATGGCCCTGCTGGCCGCCTGGGCCTTCGAGGCCCCCGGCGGTGAGCTCCTGCTCCAGTCGGCCTGCGCCCTTCAGGTCGTCATGGGCGCGGTGATCCCGCTCTTCGCCACGGCCCGCCGGGTGAACGCGTTCCGCGACAACCGCCGCGAGGCGAGGGCAGCGCAGCTGCCGTAGCGGCCGTAAGGCCGCCCGTCCCTTGGACGGAACGCCGTGGGGCCCGAGCTTCCCGCTCGGGCCCCACGGCGTTTTCTGGTGACGACCGGGGTTACGGCCCCATGTCGAGGATCCGCACCGGCTGCCCCTTCCACCCATCCGCCGCAGCCGTCGCGACCACCGCCCCGGCAGGGCGCTCAGGAGTCGGCTGGGCCACGTACGCGGTGTGGGCAGCCGCCCATCCGGCGGGAGCGCGTGCCACCGCCAAGGCGGCAGGCAGGTCGAGGTCCAGGACGGTGAGGCTGGGCAGGGCGGCGATGTGCTCCGCCGTTCCGGGACGGGCCCGGTCGGCCTCCACAAGGGCACAGGCGGGAGCGTAGAGGAACCAGCCCGGCTCGGCGTGAGCACGGTGGATCAGGCGGGAGAGCAGGATATTGCCGCGCCCGGCGGCCACCATGGCGGTGTCGTCCAGCACGATGTGCAGAGCTTCGGTCACCGAGCGTCCGCCTCGGCCAGACGCCGATCCAGGTCGGCGTCCAAGTCTGCGATCTCGGCTTCGCTGGGGTTGTACCCGTTCCACTCCCGCAACACGGCGCGAGCTCGCTCAGCGCGCTCGGCCCGCTCGGCCGGGGTGAGCAGGGTGTCGGCGAGGCGGGCCAGATACGCCCGCAGGGAAAGCCCCTCCGAAGCCGCTATCTCGGCCAGCCGGTCTCGTGCCTCGGTGGGAATTCGTACGTTGGCATCGGCCATGGTGAGGCTCCCTCCACTCATGACACCAGGGTACGGGTACGTACCCGTACCCGTACCCGTACCCGAATTCGGGAAGATGCGCCGAAAGCCGAAATCAGCCGAGGAAGTCCGCCGCCAGGCGTTCCGCGGTGCGTTCCAGGAGGGGGCCGGCCTCGGCGATGCACCGGGCCGGGTCCGGTTCCAGCTCGGTGAGGGCGTAGGCGCGGCGAATGCCCGCGTTGCCCAGGGCAGCCGGAGCCAGGGCCAGGCGGCCGCAGACCGCGACCACCTCGATGCCCCGCGCGCGGGCCGCCGCCGCGACGCCTGCCGGGGCCTTGCCGTGAAGGGTCTGCTCGTCCAGCGAGCCCTCCCCCGTGATCACCAGGTCCGCGCCCTCCAGCGCGGCGGGGAAGCCGAGGACATCGAGCATCACCTCGATGCCGGGGCGGAAGGTCGCGCCCAGGCCGACGAGGGCGCCGAAGCCGATGCCGCCCGCCGCGCCCGCGCCGGGCGCGAGGGCGTAGTCGGCGGCCGACGCCCCGACCGCGCGCTCCAGGACGCGTACGTAGTGGGCGAGGGCGGCGTCCAGGGCCGCCACATCGTCCTCGCCCGCGCCCTTCTGCGGGCCGTAGACCGCCGCCGCGCCCTTCGGCCCGGTCAGCGGATTGTCGACGTCGCTGGCCAGCACGGTCTCGGTCGCGGCGAGACGCGGGTCGAGGCCGGACAGATCGGCCGTGGCGAGGTCGCGCAGCGGGCCTCCGCCCGGTGCGACGGGGGTGCCGTCCTCCCGCAGGAAGCGCGCCCCCAGCGCGCTGAGCATCCCAGCGCCGCCGTCCGTCGTGGCGCTGCCGCCCACGCCGAACACGATCGTGCGGGCGCCCGCGTCCAGCGCCGCCCGCAGCAGCTCCCCGCTGCCGTACGTGGTCGCGGTGAGCGGCGCGAAGACCCCCTTCGGCAGATGGCGCAGCCCGGAGGCCTCGGCCATCTCCACCACGGCCGTGGTCCCGCGCAGCGCGTACGCCGCCGTCACCGGCGCGCCCAGCGGCCCGGTGACCCGCGCCTCGCGCCGTTCGAACCCGGCCGCGACCGCCGCGTCCACCGTGCCGTCCCCGCCGTCGGCCACCGGCAGCGCCGCGATCCGCAGCCCCTCGCCGCCACGGGGCGCGCCGCGGCGCAGGCCCGCCGTGACGCGCTCGGCGACCTCCACCGCCGTGAGCGAGCCCTTGAACTTGTCCGCGGCGATCAGCACGCGCTTCGGGGGCGTCGCCTGCCCCTGCGCCCATGTCCTGGTCTCTGCCGCGGATTCCGTCTTCGAGGCCGCCGGGTCCTCCGAAGCCTCCGTCGAAGCGTCCGTCACCTTCGTAACCCCTCGCATTCGCACAGGCAGTCGCGCCGCTGTGACCCTATCCGGCGCGGCCGCACCGGTACACCCACCTCAGATGGGTACACCTGACCCATGGCCCTCAGCGGGAGCGCACTCGCGGACCGGATCCTCGGCGGCTGGCTCGGCCGGATCGCCGGGAACATGCTCGGCAAACCCGTCGAGAACGGCGCGCATTGGACCCGCGACCGCATCGACCGGTATCTCCGCCGCGCCGACGCCCTCCCGCTGACCGACTACCTCCCCGCGCTGGAGCCGCCGCCCGACCCGGTGGAGTTCGAGCTGCGCCCCGAGTGGCAGAGTTGCGTCCGCGGCCGGATCCACGGCAGTTGCCGCGACGACGACGTGGACTACTCCGTCCTCGGCCTGCACCTGCTGGAGACCCACGGCCCCGACTTCAGCACCGAGCAGGTCGGCGAGGTCTGGCTGCTGCGGCTGCCGTATCTGCAGACCTTCACCGCCGAGCGGGCCGCCTACCGCAATCTCACGGCCGGGGTGAAACCGCCGCTCAGCGCGACCCTCGACAACCCCTACCAGGAGTGGATCGGCGCCCTGATCCGCGCCGATGTCCACGGCTGGGTCAACCCCGGCGATCCGCGGCGCGCCGCCGCGATGGCCCGCCGCGACGCCGTCCTGTCCCACACCGGCAACGGGGTGTACGGGGCGATGTGGGCGGCCGCGCTGATCGCGGCCGCGTTCACGGAGGACGGTCCGCGCGCCGCCGTCGACAGCGCCCTGGACTGGATCCCGCCGCGCTGCCGCCTGGCCCGTACGGTGCGCCGGGTCGCGTCCCTGCACGACGCGGGCGTGGCCTGGGCGGACGCGCTCGCCCAGCTGGAGCGGGAGACCGCCGGGCTGCCCTGGATCCATGTGGTCCCGAACGCCGCCGTCCTCACGGCCGGGCTGCTCTACGGCGCGGGCGACTTCACCACGACGATCGCCCTGACCGTACGCGGCGGCCTGGACACCGACTCCAACGGCGCCACGGCCGGGTCGGTCGCGGGGGTGCTGTGCGGCGCGGCGGCCATCCCGCCGCAGTGGACCGAGCCGCTGGAGGACCGGGTGCGCAGCGCCGTCTTCGGCTTCGACGGGGCCCGCGTCAGCGACCTCGCGGCGCGTACGCACCGGCTGGCGGTGTCGGGTTAGGTCGGGCTAGAGGGTTCGGTCCGCTCGCCGGCGGTATGGGCCGGATCGGCGATGCGTATGTCTCGGTCGACCCGTTGTGCGCGTGGCGGACTACCTGAAGTCGGCGCTCACGACGCGTCGGTGACGTACCGCACGAAGCGGGCCCATGCGGCCGGTCTACGGTGAGGCCGGGCCGTGTGGTGTCCTTCGAGTCGCGGACGGAGACCGCGTGCGCGGTAATGGCGACCTCCAGGCATTCCCCACCCTCACCACTGCTGTAGCTGCTCTTGAACCAGCTAGGCCCAGAGGGCGCTACGGGCTTCATCTAGCCGCGCCCGACGTGCCGTATGAACCGGGTCCACCCGTCCCGCCCGACAGTGAGTGCCGGACGTGTCAGGTCCTTGGAATCACGTATGCGCACGCTCTGCTCCGTGACGGCCACCTCGACACAGGCCCCGCCCTCATTCGTGCTGTAGCTGCTCTTGAACCACGTGGTCTCAGCGGACGCTTCCGAGTTCATGTCTCCCCCAGCATCTTCTCTATCAAGGTCAGTGACTCACGCGGAGTGAGTGCCTGAGCGCGGATACTGCTGTATCGAGCCGCCAGCATACGGACCTCCTCGACGTCCGTGATCAGCCTGCTGAAATTCTGCACCTCGAGGTATCCCACCTGCTGACGCCCTTTTGGCGTCAGCAGGATGAACGGGCCGCCCATGCCCGCGTGCTCTTCCCGATCCATCGGCATGACCTGGAGCTGGAGACTTCGCAACTGCCCCAGCCTGAGGAGCTGTTCGAGTTGCCCCGTCCTCACCTCGCCTCCCCCGATCGGGCGCCGCAGCACGGACTCCTCGATGATGCACGTGACGATGGGCGCTGGCCAGCGTGTCAACACGTCCTGCCGGGCCAGGCGTGCAGCAACTCGCTGCTCGATCGTCTCCTCATCAAGGAGGGGCATACGCATGGCGTGCAGCGCTCGGGCATGTGGCTCCGTTTGGAGCAGGCCCGGGATCGCATGGTTGCCGTACTCGTGGATTTCCACCGCCTCCGCCTCCAGCCGCGCATAATCCCTAAACCACGTCGGATGCCGCACCCGGGCCTTCACCTTGGCCCGCTCGACGTCCTCCTTGGCGGCTTTCAACACCCCGCCCGCGCCCAGCAGATCGTCCGCCGCCTCCAGCAACTCCGGCTGCGGAATCCGCAGTCCCCGCTCGGCTGACGAGATAGTCGCCTCCGCGTATCCCAGCCGCTCCCCCAGTTCCTTCTGGGTCAGCCCCGCCCGCTCCCGCAACACCTTGATCTGTCGGCCCAGCGCGCGGAACAGATCCACCGCGCCATCGCCCGCGTCCTCGTCCGTCGGGTCCGCCATCGCCACCCCCATTCCTCTCGGCCCGGTCAAGAAGCCGCAGCGTAGGACGGTCCGACCACGCGGAGTCACCGGAATCGGCGATTCTCCACCGAGAGGGTGAACGCCACGTACGCTCGCCGCATGAGCAGCGAGACGACGCATCGGCCGCTGGTGGCGATCCTGAGCGGGGCGGGCATCTCCACCGACTCCGGGATCCCCGACTACCGCGGTCCGCAGGGGCTGTGGCGGCAGGACCCCGAGGCCGAGAAGCTCGTGACGTACGAGTACTACATGACCGACCCCGAGATCCGGCGCCGCTCCTGGCAGATGCGGCGCGACAGCGAGGCGCTGCACGCCCGGCCCAACGCGGCGCACGAGGCCGTCGCCCGGCTGGAGCGCTCGGGGGTGCCGGTGCGGGTGATCACCCAGAACGTGGACGGGCTGCACCAGATCGCCGGGATGCCCGCGCGCAAGGTGCTGGAACTGCACGGCACCGCGCGGGCCGTGCGGTGCACCCACTGCGAGGCGCGGTCCGGGATGGACGAGGCGCTGGAGCGGGTCGCGGCGGGTGAGGCGGATCCGGCGTGCCGGGAGTGCGGCGGGATCCTGAAGTCGGCCACGGTGATGTTCGGGGAGAGCCTCGATCCGGAGGTGCTGACGGAAGCGGTCGCGGTGGCGCAGGCGTGCGAGATCTTCATCGCGGTCGGCACCAGCCTCCAGGTTCAGCCCGCGGCCTCGCTCGCCGGGCTGGCCGCCGAGCATGGTGCCCGGCTGATCATCGTCAATGCCGAGCCGACGCCGTATGACGAGCTCGCGGACGAGGTCGTTCGCGAGCCCATCAGTGTGGCGCTGCCCACGTTGTTGGATCGCATCGCTGCGGGCTGATCACTGACTTCGGCGTCAGAAGAGGCCGGGCAGTTCCTGCCGGGCCTCGAACTCCAGCAGCCGCCGCTTGCGGTCCAGGCCGCCGCCGTAGCCCGTGAGGCTGCCGGTCGAGCCGACGACGCGGTGGCAGGGGACGATGATGCCGACCGGGTTCTTGCCGTTGGCCAGGCCCACCGCGCGGGAGGCGGTCGGCTGCCCGATGCGGTCGGCCAGCCGGCCGTACGACCAGGTCTCGCCGTATGGAATGGCCCGCAGCTCGGCCCAGACGCGGCGCTGGAAGGGCGTGCCGTCCAGGTGCAGCGGCAGGTCGAACTCGGTGAGCTCGCCCGCGAAGTAGGCCGTGAGCTGGCGGATGGTCTCGGCGAAGGGGGCGTCGGCTGGGTCGCCGGGGCCGCCGAAGGTCTCCTCGGGTGGGCGGTGGCGCTGCTCGACCATGTAGAGGCCGGAGAGGTCGGTGCCGGTGGCTACGAGGGTGAGGGGGCCGTAAGGGCTGTCGATGGTGGTGTGGGTGCGGCTCATGGTGTTCCTCGGCGGGGTCCGGGTGCTGGGTGCTGGATGCGGTAACGGTCGGGCGGCTTCCCCGTATCACGGGCCGCCGTTTCGTTGCCGGGTGCGGGCCGGTGGCCGGTCAGGCGGCGGGCAGGCGGTTGATGGCGTGGGCGCCATCCGTGGCCCATAGGTATTGGACGGCGTAGGCGCGCCAAGGGCGCCAGCGGGTCGAGTGGCGGGTGAGGGCGCCGGGCGTGGCGGGCAGGCCCAGTTCGGCGGCGGCGCGGCGCACTCCGAGGTCGGTCGGGAGGAAGGCGTCCGGGTCGCCGAGGGCGCGCATCGCGATCACCTCGACGGTCCAGGGGCCGAGCCCCGGCAACGTGCCGAGGCTCGCGCGGGCCTCGTCCCAGTCGCTGCCGACGCCGAGCGCGACCCGGCCCTCGGCGAGCGCGCCGATCAGCCCGGTGAGGGTGGCGCGGCGGGTGCGGGGCATGGCCAGCTTCTCGGGGTCCAGCCCGGCGAGGGCCTGGATGGACGGGAAGAGGTGGGTCAGGCCGCCCGCCGGGTCCTCCACGGGCTCGCCGTGCGCCGCCACCAGGCGCCCGGCGTGGGTGCGGGCGGCCGCCGTGGACACCTGCTGTCCGAGCACGGCGCGCACCGCGAACTCGTCCGCGTCCACCGCACGCGGCACCCGCCGCCCGGGGGCCTTGTCGACCAGCGGGGCCAGCTGCGGATCCGTACGCAGCAGGTCGTCCACGGCGGCCGGGTCCGCGTCGAGGTCCAGCAGCCGCCGGCAGCGGCTGATCGCCCCGGCCAGGTCGCGCAGGTCGGCGAGGGAGAGCTGGCAGGCGATGTGGTCCGGCCGGGGGCTCAGGGTGACCACCCCGGGCCCGTACGGCAGCCGCAGGGTGCGCCGGTACGCGCCGTCGCGCCACTCCTCGACGCCGGGGACGGCGGTGGCGGCCAGGTGGCCGAAGAGGTTGTCCGGGCACAGCGGCGCCCGGAACGGCAGCCGCAGCGTAAGCGCCCCCGGCACGCTGGCGCACGGCCCCCGCCGCGCCCGCTGCCGCAGCTCGGTCGGGGAGAGCGCGAAGATCTCCCGTACGGTCTCGTTGAACGCGCGGACGCTGGCGAACCCGGCCGCGAAGGCGATGTCCGCCATCGGCAGCGCGCTGGTCTCGATCAGCAGCCGCGCGGTCTGCGCCCGCTGGGCCCTGGCGAGCGCGAGCGGGCCCGCGCCGAGCTCGGCGAGCAGCTGCCGCTCGATCTGCCGGGTGCTGTATCCCAGCCGGGCCGCCAGGCCCGGCACCCCGTCCCGGTCCACCACGCCGTCGGCGATCAGCCGCATGGCGCGGGCCACCAGATCCGCCCGCTCGTTCCACTGCGGCGAGCCGGGGCTGGCGTCCGGACGGCACCGCTTGCAGGCCCGGAAACCGGCCTGCTGGGCAGCCGCTGCGCTGGGGTAGAACCGCATGTTCTCGGGCTTGGGCCCGACGACCGGGCAACTCGGCCGGCAGTAGATCCCGGTGGTCACGACGGCGATGAAGAACCACCCGTCGAAGCGGGCGTCCTTGGCCTGGGCGGCGCGGAGGCACCGGTCGGTGTCGGTGTGCATGGGTCCAGCATCCGTCAGCGGGGTGGGGGCAGGCTCGCGGGAATCCGACATCGATGTGCCGCGCCGTGCGCGTGGCCCCCACGTGGGATGTTGCCGCAAAAGGGGAGACCAGCGGCTTGTGGGTGGGCATGATGGGGGTGTGACGGACTACGCGGAGTTTCCCCTGCCCGATGGCACCCCCGTGCGCCTGGAGCTGACCCCGGTGGCCACCGCTTCCACCCCGGCGCCTCCCAACGGCTCGGGCGAGGGCGGGAAAGGGCCCGCGATGCCCGGGGGTATCGGGGGTGTGACGCCGGTGGGGCGGGCGCCCAGGGGCGCGGCGGCGCTGGCCGTCGAAGGGCTGCAGGCCGTATTGCGGCCGCTGGGGCCGCTGTTGCAGGAGGTGCACAACGCCGTCTCCGCCGCGCCAAATCCGCCCGATGAGATCCAGGTGCAGTTCGGGGTGCAGGTCGGGCAGGACCTGAAGCTGGGCATCGTCGGGGCGAACGGCCAGGCGAGCATGACCATTTCGGCCACCTGGCAGCTATCGGGTTCGCGTACGGCCTGATCGATGGATTGGTTTCTCCCCGTCCGGTCCACCGGGCAGCGTCCAGCCACGGTGTCGGTGCTGAGCCAGTCCGACCGCGAGGCGGTCGGCTCCGGTGTGCTGCTGCCCCGCGCCCGCTTCCTGACCTGCGCGCACGTCATCAACTGCGCGCTCGGGAAGGAGAACACGATCTGCGCCGAGCGCCCGGCGCAGGAGACCCTGAAGGTGCTGGTGCACGGCCCGGACGGCGAGCCGCACGCGTGCACGGCCCGGCTGGCGGTGTGGATACCGCCCGGCGCGGCGAACGGTGTGGAGTGGGACGGCGACCTGGCCGTGCTCGAGTTCGTCGAGCCCCTCCCCCGCGATGTGCGGCCGCCGCGCTGGCAGGCCATGGCGGAGGGGCAGTTCGTCCGCGCGTGGCACGGCAGCGGGCTGCACGCCACCGTCGCCACCGCTCGGGTGACCTCGTGCGACGGCCGGATCGGCTATGTGGACGGCGAGGGGCTGACCGGGGTCGCCATCGACCACGGCTACAGCGGAGGGCCGCTGTGGTCGGGGGACGCGGGCGCGGTGGTCGGCCTGGTGGCGGCCGCCCTCACGCCGCCGCGCCACCCGCGATACGGCACCCCGCTCGCGTACTCCCCGGAGCATGTCGCCCGCCGCAGCTGGGGCATCCCCTGGCAGCGGATCCGGGCCGAGCTGGCCCGCGCGGGGGCCGAGCACGTCCTCGACGAGCCGGCGCCGGCGGACGGCGGGGCCGTCGACCCGGCCCACCGGGCGCTGGCCGCCGTGCTCGGCCGGGCGCTGGCGGACCCGGTCCGGCGGGCCGACTGCGCGCGAGCCGTCGCCGCGCGGTGCGGGCACCATCACCGGGCGGACGGATCCGCGCCGTCGGTCGACGAGTTCGCGCGGTTGCTCACGGCCGACGGACGCGCGCTGCCCGCCCTCACCGAGGTGCTGCATCCCGCCGCCCCGGGCGCGGTCGCCGAACTCCTCGCGGCGGGGCGGATGTCGGGCGTGCCACGGCTGCTCTCCCCCGCCGAGCTGGACGAGTTGCTGGCACTGCTCGGGCAGGTGCCCGCGGCGACGGCGGCCCGCTTCCCCTCGGTCATACGGGCCGCGCTGCCGGTCGCCGAGCTGCCCGGGGCGCTGCTGGCCGGAGCCGACTGGGGCAGTCCGGACGCCACCGTCCGCATGGCTCGGATCACGGCGCTCGTCGAGTATCTGGAGGGGCTGCGCGGGGACAGCCACCCGGTCCCGGAGGGCACCTCGGTCGTCCCCGGGCTGCTGCGCGTGGCCGCCTATGTGGCGGCGCTGAGCCCGTCCGGGCCGCGCGACGGGCTGCGCCGCTGGAGCACGGCGGTCGCCGCCCGCCTCGGGGTCCACGAGGCGGCCCTGGCGGAGCGCCGGGCGGACGCCCATGAGTGGGCGGAGCGGCAGCGGGCACCCATGGCGGCGCCCCGGGTGCTCGTACGGCTCACCGCCCACCCCGACCACGACGGCACCCACCACTACCGCCTGCGGCTGTGGTGTGACGAGGGGGCCGGGCCGCGGCGCGTCTCGGACGGCGGCGACCGGCCCCGCAGCGCGGCGCAGGCGGCCGAGGACATCCTGACCGTGATCGAGCCGCTGCACCGGGCGCTCCCGGCGGGCATCCGCCCGGTCATCGAACTCATCGTGGACCGTGAGGGGCTGGAGGTCCCGGTCGACCAGTGGGAGTGGCCGGGTCCGGCCGGGCTGCTCCCCGGAGTGCTGGGCGCGGAGTATCCGCTGGTCGTCAACTGCCCGGAGCTGCTGCGGGGTGAGCGCTTCAAGGCGGCGCGGCGCCACCGCTGGGAGCGGCTGGACGACGGGGGCGCCGTGCACATCGACCGCTCCACGGGCGGCAAGAACGGGGTGTACGGGCTGCTCATGGACCACCTGGACGCCCCGCTGGCCACCGTGGACGGCGTCCCGGCCGATGTCCGCGTGGAGATCGTGCAGCTGTGTCTGGCGATGGGGGTGCCGGTCGTGGTCTGGGACCGGGACAAGGCCGGGGAGTCCGGCTCCCCTGCCGTGCGGGCGGTCGCGGGCACCCCGCCGGGCCGCCTCCCCGAGACGGTGCGCGCCTACCGCGCCCGGACGCTCGGCCGCCCGCAGGCCTCCCTGGGGCGTCCGGTGCTGGCCTGGGCCGAGCCCGGTCGTGAACTGCCGCAGCTGGAATTGGCCGACCCGACGGAGCCGTGATGAACACCGACGACAGCGCGATGGAGGTCGCATGACGGCACGCGACGGCGACCGGGACGGCGTCCCGGGCGATGACGGCTCCGCCCCTCCACCGGACGGACCCGCTCCCCCCGCGGAGGAGTTCTCCATCGATTTCTCGCCTCCCGCCTGGTACCAGCAGAACTCCGGGCCGTCGCCGTCCCCCGCGCCGCCGGCGCGGCAGGACCCGCCCCCGGCCGCGCCGGCGGAATGGCGGCTCTTCCGCGGGGACGGCGTGGCGCGCGCGACTCCGCTGCCGCCGGCCCCGCCCTGGCGGCGGTTCGGCGGCACCGCGCGCCCGGGGACCGACGGGGGCGCCCCTCCGCCGTATCTGATCTCACCGGCCCACGCCGACATCGTGAACGCCGCGCTCCATCTGCGCCGCCCCCTGCTGGTGACCGGCCAGCCCGGCACGGGCAAGTCGTCGCTGGCCCAGGCGGTGGCGCATGAGCTGGGCCTCGGCGAGGTGCTCCGCTGGCCGGTCAACAGCCGCTCCACCGTGCAGGACGCGCTCTACCGCTACGACGCGGTCGGCCGGCTGCGTGAGACGACCATGAGCAGGGATCAGGGCCGCCCCGAGCCGGACATCGGCTCCTTCATGCGGCTCGGCCCGCTCGGCACCGCCCTGGTGCCCCGGTCGCGGCCCCGGGTGCTGCTCATCGACGAGCTCGACAAGGGCGATGTGGATCTGCCCAACGATCTGCTGACGATCTTCGAGGAGGGCGAGTTCGAGATCCCCGAGCTGTCGCGGCTCTCCGACGAACTGCCCGACGTGCGCGTTCCGACGCTGCGGATCGAGGAGAAGACGATCGTGGTGCGCGGCCGGGTGCGCTGTGAGGAGTTCCCCGTCGTCGTCATCACCAGCAACGGCGAGCGCGACTTCCCGCCCGCGTTTCTGCGCCGCTGCGTGCGGCTGGAGCTGCCGCCGCCGGACGAGCACCGGCTGCGTGCGATCGTCACCGCGCACCTCGGCGAGGACGCGCTGCACGAGGTGGACGATCTGCTCCAGGCGTTCCTGCGCCGGCGCGCCCCGGGCGAACTGGCCACCGACCAGTTGCTGAACGCGGTCTTCCTCCGCGCGGGAGGCGTGGACCTGGACGCGGACGGGCTGCTGGACGCCGTGCTGCACCGGCTGACCGGGGCGGTGTAGTCCGATGGCCAGGGACGCCGGCCGGCTCGGCGAGGACCTGGGCGCGCTGCTCGCGGTCCTCGCGGACAGCGGCGTCCCGCTGGCGCAGGAGGAGCTGCTGGACGCGCTGTGGCTGGCGGGTCGGCTGCCCGCCGGGGCCGAGGACGCGCCGCTACTGCGCTGCCTGACCCGGCCGCCGGTTGCCGCGCCTCCCGACGCCCCGCCGGAGGAGGAGGCGGTCGCGGACGGGGACTACCTCCTCGCCCCGCCGGCGTCCCGCGGCGCCCTGGGCCCGCCGTCGGGGTCGGACGCGGGGCCCGCGGGCCCGCTGCACGCCGCGCCGAACCGCTCCCGCCCGGCGGACCGGCGCGCCCCGGATACGGCCGGCGCGCTGCCGCTGCGCGTCCCGGAGGGCAAGGCGCTCCGCGCCGAGCTGCGGATCGGCCGGGCGCTGCGCCCGCTCAAGCAACACCGGCCCAGCGTCTCCAAGCGGGAGCTGGATGTGGACGCGACGGTGGCGGCGCTCGCCGAGACCGGTCTGCCGGACGTCGCCCTGCGCCCCGCCCGCGAGCGCTGGCTGGATCTGGCGCTGGTCATCGACGACGGCATGTCGATGCTGCTCTGGCAACGGCTGGCCACGGAGATCCGCGCGATGATGGAGCGGCTCGGCGCCTTCCGGGTGGTACGGACGTACGGGCTGCACTCCCGCGGCCCCGCCGGCCCGCCCGAGCTGAGCGCCCGCCCCTTCGATCCGTCGTCGGCCGCGAGGCCGTCGCAGACGCTCGCCGATCCGTCCGGTCAGACGCTGGTCCTGGTGTTGAGCGACGGCATGGGTCCGGCCTGGCGGGACGGCCGCAAGCACGCGGCGGTGGAGCGGTGGGCGCGGTGCGGGCCCACGGCCATCCTGCACGCGCTGCCGCGCCGGATGTGGGACGGCTCCGGCATCCGGGCGCAGCGGTGGCAGGTGACGACCCGGCAGAGCGGCGCGCCGAACACCGAGTGGAGGGTCAGCGACCCCGTGCTCCCGCCGGACCTGGCCCCGTTCGACGGCATTCCGGTGCCGGTCATCGAACCGGATCCCACGTCGATGACCGCCTGGGCCCGGCTCGTGGCCTCCCCGGGCGGAAGCGCGCTGATGTCCCTTCTGTGCCGTCCGGAACCGGCCCCTGAGGGCGGAGCGGCGCCCGCCGACGGGCTCGGCGCCGTCCAGCGCTTCCGTGACGCGGCCTCCCCGGAGGCCTACCGCCTCGCCGCGCACCTCGCCGCCGTCGCCCCCGTGTCCGTGCCGGTCATGCGGCTGGTGCAGGCCTCCGTCCCCTGGCAGGCGGAGACCGCTCACCTCGCCGAGGTCTTTCTGGGCGGGCTGATGCGGCCGGTCGCGGCGGGGCCGCCGGCGGATGAGCCGCTGCCGCAGCACCGTGTCTTCGACTTCACCGAGACGGCGCGGGACGCCCTGCTGGACGCCGTGCCGACGGCCGAACTCATCGGCACCGGGCGGCACATCGGGCAGAGGCTGGAACAACTGGCGGGCCGCGCACCGGACTTCCCCGCGTGGCTGGCCCATCCGGACGGCCCCGACAGCCTTCCCCCCGGGGCGCGGGCCTTCGCCGAGGTGGGATCCCGCCTGGCGGCGCGGTTCGGCGCCCCCGCGCTTCCGCCACCCCCGCCCCCGCCGTCGGTGGTGGAACTCCCGGTGGGGCCGAGGCCCCCGGACGACGTCGAAAACTGGGCGGCAGACCTGGGGTTCGTCGCGGCGGCGCCGCCGGAAGCCCCGGATTTCCGGGAGACCCCGGAAAACTGGGAGACCTTGGAGACCGGGGACGCTTTCGCGGCCCTCTTTCCCCAGCCGGCCGGGGACGGCCCGGGGCAGCGGCAGGACACGGAAGCATGGCAGCCGCCGCGCTGGGCCATCTGCCCGTCCTGCGGCAGCCCGCTGGAGCAGGACGACCGCTTCTGTGGCTCTTGCGGCACGGATCTCCGCGTTCCCCTGCCAGCCTCGCGGACCGACCACTGCCCCGACTGCGGGGCGGTCGCGCCGCCGTACAACCGCTACTGCGGGCACTGCGGCCACCAGCTCCCACCGCATGAGCCCGCGGCCTTCCCGCCCCCGCCGCCCGCTTGGCCCACCGGCGCCCCGCCCGCGCAGACGCCGTCGGTGACGGGCTCCTCGCTCGGGTACTCCGCGTCGGTCGAGCTGTCGTCCGACCGGCTGATGCGCGGCAGGCCGCAGAAGCGCAGAAGAGCGCAGCTCGCCTCCCTGTTCAGCTTCGGCGGCCGGAGAGACGAGGCGGAGCGGCAGCGCAAGCAGGAGCTGATCCGTACGCCGGTGCTCTCCTGCTACCGCATCGCGGTGATCAGCCTCAAGGGCGGTGTGGGCAAGACCACGACGACCGCCGCCCTCGGCTCCACCCTCGCCGCACTGCGCCCGGACAAGATCCTCGCGCTCGACGCCAACCCCGACGCGGGCACCCTCGGCCGCCGGGTGCAGCGCGAGACCGGCGCGACCATCCGCGACCTGGTCAACGCGATCCCGTATCTCCACAGCTACATGGACATCCGGCGGTTCACCTCACAGGCGCCGTCGGGGCTGGAGATCCTCGCCAACGACGTGGATCCGGCGGTCTCCACGACCTTCGGCGACCAGGACTACCGCCGGGTCATGGACGTGCTCGGCCGGCAGTATCCGATCATCCTCACCGACACCGGCACCGCTCTGCTCTACAGCGCCATGCGCGGTGTCCTGGACCTCGCCGACCAGTTGGTCGTCGTCTCGACCCCCTCGGTGGACGGTGCGAGCAGCGCGAGCACCACGCTGGACTGGCTGGCCGCGCACGGCTACGCCGATCTGGTCTCCCGCAGCGTCACGGTCATCTCGGAGGTGCGGGAGACCGGCAAGATGATCAAGGTCGAGGACATCGTGTCGCACTTCGAGACCCGCTGCCGCGGTGTGGTCGTCGTGCCGTTCGACGAGCATCTCGCGGTGGGCGCCGAAGTGGACCTGGAGATGATGCGGCCGAAGAGCCAGGAGGCGTACTTCGATCTCGCGGCCATGGTCGCCGAGGGTTTCCCCTCCGGGCCCCGGGCGGACGGCTGAGATCTACGGCATAGCTGCCGGGGGCGTGGCTCGGGGCGGGTCCGGGACGCCCTATCCTCTACCCATGTCTTCCGCCTCCGACTCCGGTTCCGCTGAACTGATCCGCATCGTCTCCCGCTCCTCCCCGATGGCCCTCGCCCAGGTCGAACGGGTCCGTACCGAGCTGGCCGCGCTGCGGCCGGGGATCCGTACGGAGGTCGTGCCGGTCACCACCTCCGGCGACCGGTGGATGGGCGATCTGTCGAAGCTGGGCGGGAAGGGGGCGTTCACCAAGGAGGTGGACGCCACGCTGCTGGCCGGTGAGGCGGATCTCGCGGTGCACTGCATCAAGGACGTGCCCGCCGACCGTCCGCTGCCCGCGGGCACGGTCTTCGCCGCGTACCTCAAGCGGGACGACATCCGCGACGCCGTGATCCACCCCGGCGGGCTGACCCTCGACGAGATGCCCGCGGGGACCCGGATCGGCACCTCCTCGGTCCGCCGCGTCGCCCAACTGGCCATCACCCACCCGCACGTGGAATGCGTGCCGATGCGCGGCAACGCCAACCGCCGGCTGGAGAAGCTGGACGCGGGCGAGTGCGACGCGCTGATGCTGGCCGTCTCGGGTCTGGAGCGGATCGGCCGCACGGACCGGATCAGCGAGATCCTGCCGGTGGACACCATGTGCCCGCCGATCGGCGCCGGGGTGCTGGGGCTGCAGTGCCGGGAGGACGACACCGAGACGATCGAGGCCGTGGCCGGGCTCGGCGACGCCGCCGTCTGGAAGGAAATCACCGCGGAGCGCATGCTGCTGCATGTGCTCCAGGGCCACTGCAACTCCCCCATCGCGGGCTACGCCAGGGCCGAACGCGACGGCCGCCTCTCCCTGCGCGCCCGGGTCTTCAGCCCCGACGGCAAGACGGTCCTGGACGCCCACGAATGGGCGGGCCCGCTGGACCCGGCCACCCTGGGCACATCGGTCGCGGTGGCACTGCTCCGTCAGGGCGCCCGCGAGGTCATCGACACGATCCCGCACTGAGGCGGCGCGTCCCGCACCGAGTCGGCGTCCCGCACCGAGTCGGCCGCGGGCCCCTGTTGGGCCCTACCGCGCCCGCAGCCGCCGCCACACCGCCCGTGCCGCGTGGTGGCCGGACATGCCGTGGACGCCGGGGCCCGGTGGGGTGGCGGAGGAGCAGAGGTAGACCGCGGGGTGGGCGGTGGCGTAGGGGACGCGGGCGAGCTTGGGGCGTATGACGGCCTGGAGGCCCTCGAAGGCGCCGCAGGCGATGTCGCCGTCGATGTAGTTGGCGTTGCGGGCGGCGAGTTCGGGTGGGCCGGCCACCGCGCGGGCCAGGACCAGATCGCGGAAGCCGGGGGCGAAGCGCTCGATTTGACGCTCGATCACCTCCGTGGCGTCGCCCTTCCAGCCGCTGGGCACATGGCCGTAGGCCCAGAAGGTGTGCTTGCCCTCCGGGGCGCGGGAGGGGTCGAGGAGGCTGGGCTGGGCGGTGATCAGGAACGGGACGGAGGGGTCGCGGCCCTCGACGGCGGCCCGTAGCGCCGCGCCGATCTCGCCGGAGGTGGGGCCGACATGGACGGTGCCCGCGCGGCGGGCGTCGGGCGCGGTCCAGGGGACCGGGCCGGACAGGGCGTAGTCGATCTTGAAGGCGCTGGCCCCGTAGCGGTAGCGGCGGTAGGCGTTGCCGAGACCGGCGATACGGGCCAGGGCGCGCGGCGAGGTGTCGAAGATGTAGGCGCGGGCGGGCGGCAGCTCGTCGAGCCGCTTGACCTCGGTGGAGACGTGGATCGTCCCGCCGTGGGCGCGCACGTACGCGCCGAGCGCGTCCACGATCGACTGGGAGCCGCCGCGCGGGATCGGCCAGCCGACCTCGTGGGCCGCGACGGCGAACATCAGGGCGGGTCCGCCGGTGGCCGGTGCGCTGGTGGGCGCGATGGCGTGCCCGGCCAGCCCGGCGAACAGGGCGCGCGCCTTCTCGTCGCGGAAGCGGAGCGGACCGGCGAGCAGCGAGACCGGCAGGAGCGCGTGCAGCCCGAAGCGGGCCCAGGTGATCGGGTCGCGGGGCACCCCGTCCCAGTGGGCGCGCAGCAGATCGGGGGCGAGGGTTGCCCAGCGGCCGAGGTAGGGGGCCAGCAGCCGGCGGTAGGTGCCGGCGTCGCGGGGCCCGAGCGACATGGCGGTCTCGCCGACCGAGCGGGCCAGCACCGCGGCCGTGCCGTCGGGGAAGGGGTGGGCCAGCGGCAGCTCGGGGTGGAGCCACTCCAGGCCGTACCGGGCCAGCGGCATCCGGTCGAAGGCCGGGGAGCCGATGGCGAGGGGGTGCACCGCGGAGCAGGGGTCGTGGCGGAAGCCGGGCAGGGTCAGCTCTTCGGTGCGTGAGCCCCCGCCGATGGTGTCCGCGGCCTCGAAGATCTCCACCGCGCAGCCGCGGCGGGCGAGTTCGACGGCCGCGGTCAGCCCGTTCGGCCCGGCACCCACTACGACCGCGTCGAGCATGGACGGCACGTCGGCTCCCCCTCGTCCTCGAGGTATCAGTGGAACGGTCAGCCGGCGGCGGCCAGCAGGCCCAGGATATGCCGAACGGCCGCCTCGTCCCTGGCCGCCGTGAAAGGAAGGGCGTTGCCCCCGCTGATCCGGAACGGCTTCCCCTCGATCGTGCTGTGTGCCCCGCCCGCCTCCTCGACCAGCAGCAGACCGGCGGCGTGGTCCCAGGCGTTCTCCCAGGTGAAGGCGACGGCGTCGAGCAGCCCCCGGGCCACGTTCAGATACTCCAGACCGGCCGAGCCGCAGGGTCGCACCTCGGCGCCCGGCGCCCGCAGGCCCGACAGGGTGCGCTTCTCCGCGTCGGTGGTGAAGTCGAAGTGGGAGATGGCGACGTGAAGGGCCGTGCCGGGCTCCGGGGAGCCGCTGTGGATCGGCTCGCCGTTCAGCAGCGCGCCCCCGCCACGGCGGGCGACGGCCATCAGGTCGAGCACCGGGGCGTACGTCCAGGAGGCGAGGAGTTCTTCCCGGTGGGCGAGGGTGACCAGCGTCGAGAAGCCGGGGTCGCCGTGGACGAACTGCCGGGTGCCGTCGACCGGGTCGACGATCCACACGGGCGCGTCGCCGCCGAGGGCGGTGAGCACGGCCGGATCGGCGTGCACCGCCTCCTCGCCCACCACCACGGAGCCGGGCAGCAGCTTGGTGAGGGCGTCGGTCAGACGCTCCTCGGCCTGCCGGTCGGCGGTGGTGACCAGGTCGTGCGGGCCCTGCTTCTCGACGATCTCATGGGCGGCGAGCTGCCGGAAGCGCGGCATGACCTCGTCGGCGACCGCCGCGCGGACCGCCTTCTCCACCGCGCCGAGATCACCGGCGAGAAATTCATCGATCATGCGTTCATCGAACCACGGCTCGGCGACCACCGGTGGCATGGCGGCTACCGGACGGCGTCATCGAGGTGAAGGCATCGGAGCGCGGCGGAACGCGCGAGTCCCTTCTCGCCCGCCCCGGGTCATCTTCTTTCTCGCCTGACCCCGGTTCACCCCATTGACACATGGCTGAAACCCGCCTTACGTTGCGGGCACAGTAATTCACTAGTGAATAGATATTCACTCCTTCCCTCCGAATCGCACTCCCCACCGCCCCCTTGAGCGGTCCCGACGGTGCGCCACCAGACCCGCCGGACACCACCGAAGTCAGCGACCAAGGACGTTCAGATGCTCAAGCCAGACCCCGACGGCGCCGAACGGTTCCGGGTGCGACGCCGCCGCATCGCCGACGAAGGCAGCCCCACCGACACCCACGACCTACAACTTCTGGCCACAGAAGTCCGGCGCAGCGTGGTGCGCATGATCGACAAGGCCCAACTCGGCCACATTGGCGGCGATCTGTCGGTGACCGACATCCTCGCCACCCTCTTCGGACGGGTCCTCGACGTGGACCCCGGCGAGCCCCGGAGACCGGACCGCGACCGGTTCATCCTCAGCAAGGGCCACTGCTCGGCGTCCCTGTACGCCACGCTCGCCCACTGCGGCTACTTCCCGCTGTCCGAGTTGTCCACCTTCATGGCCCCGCTGTCCCCGCTCAACGGCCATCCGAACCGGACCAAAGTCCCGGGTGTGGAGACGAACACCGGGCCGCTGGGGCACGGATTCCCCGTCGCGGTCGGCTGTGCCCTGGCCGCCAGGCTCTCGGGCCGGTCGTACCGCACCTATGTCGTCCTCGGCGACGGCGAGTTGCAGGAGGGCAGCAACTGGGAGGCGGCGATGACCGCCGCCCACTACGACCTCGGCTCCCTCACCGCGATCGTCGACCGCAACCGCCTCCAGCAGGGCGCCCGTACCGAGGACACCAAGCGGCTGGAGCCGCTGGCGGACAAGTGGACCAGTTTCGGGTGGGAGCTGCGCGAGGCCGACGGACACGACCACGCCAAGCTGCTGTCCGCGCTGCGGCCCTCCACCACGGGCCGGCCGGTCGCCGTGGTGGCCCACACCGTCAAGGGCAAGGGCGTGTCGTTCATCGAGGACCGCGTGGAGTGGCACCACAAGGTGCCCGACGACCGCCAGGTCCACGCCGCACTGGAAGAGCTGAGCCGATGACCGCCGATCTGATAACCGACAACGCCACCCGGACCCATGACTGCCGGCAGGCCTTCGCCGAGGAGCTCATCGCCCTGGCCGCCGAGGACCCGCGGATCGTCGCCGTCTGCAATGACTCGGTGGGATCGAGCAACCTCGTACGCTTCCGGGAGCTGTACCCCGACCGGCTGATCAATGTGGGCATAGCCGAACAGGATCTCGTCGGCGTGGGCGCGGGGCTGGCGAACGGCGGGCTGATTCCCTTCGTGAGCGCGGCCGGCCCGTTCCTCACCGGCCGGGCCACCGAGCAGATCAAGACAGATGCCGCGTACAACGGTCTGCCCATCGTGCTGTGCGGCCAGAGCCCCGGCCTGGCGTACGGCGAGCTGGGGCCGACCCACCACTCGATCGAGGATCTGTCGTGGATGCGGGCCATCGCCGATCTGGCCGTCGCGGTCCCGGCCGACCCTGCCCAGACCCGCGCCGCCGTACGCTGGGCGGCCGGCCATGAGGGCCCGGTCTATCTGCGCATCCCGCGCTTCAAGATCCCCTCCGTCACTCCGGAGGGCGCCCCCTTCGAACCCGGGCGGGCCATCCAGCTCACCGAAGGCGATGACATCACGGTGCTGGCCATCGGCACCCTGGTCTCCCGTGCGCTGGCCGCGGCCCGGACGCTGCGCGCCGAGGGCATCGGCGTACGCGTGCTGAACATGACCTTCGTCGAACCGATGGACGAGGAAGCGGTGCTGCGCGCGGCCCGCGAGACCATGGGCCTCGTCACGGCCGAAGAGGCCACCACCACGGGCGGGCTGGGCGCGGCGGTGGCCGGCCTGGTGACCCAGAACCATCCGGTCCCCATGCGCATCCTGGGGGTGCCCCGGCAGTTCGCCCCCACCGGTAGCACCTCCTTCCTGCTGGAACACTTCGGCCTGACCGCGGACGGCATCGCCGGCGCCGCCCGGGAGCTGCTGTCCCATGAGCACCGCTGAACCGCTCGTCCTCGCCGTGGACCAGGGCACCAGCGCGACCAAGGCGATCCTGGTCGACCGGCACGGGGACATCGTCGCCCGTGCGTCCGTCCCCGTCACCCTCGCCACCCCGGCCCCCGGGTGGGTCGAACAGTCGGCGGAGGAGATCTGGGACAGCTGCCGACGAGTCGTCGCCGCGTGCCTCGACGGGCAGGACGTCTCACGCGTCGCCACCATCGGCCTGAGCACACAGCGCGAGTCGCTGCTGCTGTGGGACCGGGCGACCGGGGCGCCGCTGAGCCCACTGCTCGGCTGGCTGGACAGGCGCACGGCGGGCGATCACGCGCTCCTGCGCGCCGAGCCCGATGCGGAGCTGATCCGCGAGGTCAGCGGTCTGCCGCTGGACCCGATGTTCTCGGCGCCCAAGGCCGCCTGGCTGCTGGACCGGCACGACCCCGATCGGCGCCGCAGCCGCGCGGGCGAACTGTGCCTGGGCACGGTCGACTCGTGGCTCCTGTTCAAGCTCAGCGGGGCCCATCTCATCGAGGTCGGCAACGCCACCCGTACCCAACTGCTCGATGTCCGCCGGTGCGTATGGGACGAGCGGCTCACCCGGATCTTCGACGTGCCGCATGAGGTGCTGCCACAGGTCGTGCCGTCACAGGGCCCGTTCCCCGGGACGCGCGGGCTGGCGCCGCTGCCCGACGGGGTGCCCGTGACCGCCGTGCTCGGTGACTCCCACGCGGCGCTGTTCGCCCATGCGGGCTGGCGGCGGGGGACGGTCAAGGCGACGTACGGAACCGGTTCGTCGGTGATGGCGGTGATACCCACCGCGACCAGGGTGTCCTCCGGGCTGTGCCTGACCGTCGCCTGGCAGACCGGCGGCTGCCCGACCTGGGCGGTGGAAGGCAACATCCGCTCCACCGGGGCCACCGTCAACTGGCTGGCGGGCCTGCTCGGGCGTCCCCCGTCCGAACTGGCGGAGCTGGCCGCCGACAGCAGCGAGGGCGTGACCATGGTCCCGGCGTTCGGGGGTCTGGGCGCCCCATGGTGGGACGAGAACGCGGTCGGCCTGATCAGCGGGATCACCCTCGGCACCGAGGCCGGGCATATCGCACGGGCCGCGCTGGAGTCGATCGCGTTCCAGGTCGAGGACGTGGTGGCGGCGGTCGAGCGGGAGACCGGCCCGGTGGCCCGGCTGCTCGCGGACGGTGGAGCGAGCTCCAACCCGGTGCTGATGCAGCTGCAGGCCGACACCAGCGGACGCGCCGTGGAGCGGGCCCTGGCCCGCGATCTGTCGGCCCTGGGCGCCGCCCACCTCGCGGGGCTGACCCGGGGGGTGTGGGACTGGGCCGACCTGGACCGGCTGAACCGGCCCTGCGAGATCTCCACGCCGGTCGACGACGAGGCCATCCGCGTCCGGAGGCTCGCGTCCTGGCATGCGGCGGTGCGGCGCGCCCGTCTCCAAGCACCCGCCGGGCAGGACGGCCCCGCACCGGCCGCCCCCGTGGTGTCCCCGCCCGTCGGCACCGGGACTGCCGCCGAACCGGCACCCGCGCCGCGGGAGCCCGCCGCTTCTCCTCGGACACCCGAGCCCTCGACCACCGGAGGAACGTCATGACCGGGAGATACACGGAACGGGTCGTCGTCGTCACGGGAGCCGCGCGCGGGATCGGCCTGGGGATCGCCTCCCGGTTCGCCGGGGAGGGCGCCGACGTCCTGATGGTCGACGCGGACGGTTCCGTGGTGGACAGGGCAAGGGACCTGGCCGCCGAAAGCGGCACCGGGACCCTCGGCCTCCGGGCCGATGTGACCTCGCCGGAGGACGTGGCCCGTGCCTTCGCCCTCGCCGAGGACACCTGGGGCCGGCTCGACGTCCTGGTCAACAACGCGGGCGTCATCACCATCAGCCGGCTCGAAGACCTCACCCACGACGCCTGGCAGAAGGTCCTGTCGGTCAACACCACCGGCACCTTTCTGTGCGCCCAGGCCGCGGCCGCGGCGATGCGTCGGCACGGCCGCGGCGGGCGCATCCTCAACGCCGCCTCGGGACAGGCACGGCAGGGGTTCATCTATACGCCGCACTACGCGGCCAGCAAGTTCGGGGTCGTCGGTCTCACCCAGAGCCTGGCCAAGGAGCTCGCCAAGGACCGGATCACGGTGAACGCCTACGCCCCCGGCATCGTCGGCAGCGACATGTGGGACTACAACGACCGCGTCTGGGGCGGGCTCCTCGGCACGTACGAGCCCGGGGAACTGATGGCCGAGTGGATCGCGGGAATCCCGCTCGGGCGCGCCGGAACCCATGACGACATCGCCCATCTGCTGCTCTTCCTCGCCTCACCGGAGGCGGAGTACATCACCGGCCAGACGATCAACGTCGACGGCGGGATGTTCATGAACTAGCGCCGACCGACGTCGGCAACCGAAAGCCATTCGGAGGATTTCCATGAGCACGACCGGCAACGCCGCGACAGCTGTCGACACACCACCGGACACCCACCGCATACGGCTACCGTCCTGGCTGACGGGCACGCTCACGGGATCGCGCGGGCCCGCCCTCGGGCTGGTCGCCATGTGCGTCGTCTTCTTCATCGCGACGCCGTACTTCCTCACCCAGAGCAATCTGCTCAACATCGTCGACCAGACCGCCGTCCTGGGTCTGCTCGCCCTGGGCATGACCGCCGTGATCGTCATGGGCGGCATCGATCTCTCGGTCGGCGCCGTGCTCGCGCTGGCGACCATGGTGGTCGGCTGGCTCTCCCACAACGAGGGATGGCCGCTGTGGCTGAGCGCGCTGGCCGCGATCGGCGTCGCGGGGGCGTGCGGCCTGGCCAACGGGTTGGGCATCACGTACACCAAACTGCCGCCCTTCATCGCGACGTTGGCGATGATGTCGATAGCGCGCGGGCTCGCCAACGTCATCACGGACGGACAGCAGATCGTCGGGTTCCCCGACTGGTTCGACAATCTGTCCACCTCCCGGTACCTCGGCGTCTTCACCGCCTCCACCGCCGTGCTGGCGGCGCTGTACGTAGCCGGCTGGGCCTATATGCGGTACCGGGCCGGCGGGCGCGCCCTGTACGCCATCGGCGGCAGCGCCGAGGTCGCCCGGCTCGCCGGTATCGACGTGAAGCGGCGGACGGTGCTCGTCTACACCGTGACCGGGCTGTTGGCGGGTCTCGCCGGAGTGTTCCTCACGATGCGCCTGGACTCCTCTCAGCCGAGCGCCGGTACCGGCTATGAGCTCGACACCATCGCCGCCGTGGTGATCGGCGGAGCGAGCCTCAGCGGCGGTGTCGGCTCGGTCAGCGGCACGCTGTTCGGCGTGCTGATCATCGGCGTCCTGCGCAATGGACTCAACCTGCTGGGCGTGTCCCCGTTCATTCAGCAGATCGTCATCGGTCTGGTGATCGCGCTGGCCGTCATGCTCGACGTCCTCCGTCGACGGGAAACGCGCTGATCACCCCGGTCTCTCCCCCTTTGCTCATCCCGGCACCACCAAGGAGTAGTTCCATGACAACGCGACGAGTGATAGCCACCGGGATCGCGGCCACCATGCTGGTCGGCGTCGCCGCCTGCGGGCGGGGCGGCGACGGCGCCAAGACGGCCGACGGCAAGCAGATCACGATCGGCCTGGCCGTGGCCAACCTCCAGGCCGACTTCTTCAACCAGATCAAGCAGTCCGTGACGGCCGAGGCCAAGAAGAAGGGCATCAAGGTCGTCGTCTCCGATGCCCATGGCGACGCGGCCACCCAGGTCAACCAGATCCAGGACTTCATCAGCCGCCAGGTGAGCGCCATCATCTACATCCCGGCGGGCGCCACGGCCGCCGGCGTACCGGTGAAGGCGGCGGACCGCGCGCACATCCCGGTCGTCACGGTCGACCGCAACCCACCCGGCCAGCCCGGCAAGTCCTTCATCGCCAGCGACAGCGTCGCGGCCGCCCGGACTCTCGGCGACTGGGTCGGCAAGCAGTCCGGCGGCAAGGGACAACTCGCGATCCTCCAGGGCCAGATCGGCACCACTCCGCAGGTCGACCGGCAGAAGGGCTTCGGCCAGGCACTCAAGAAGACGCCCGGTATCAAGGTAGTGGCCCAGCAGCCCGCCGACTGGGCGCAGGACAAGGCGTACTCGGTGGCCCAGGACATGCTCCAGGCGCACCCCGGCATCGACATCCTGTGGGGGCAGGCGGACGCGATGGCGCTGGGCGCCGCCCAGGCCGTCAAGGCGTCCGGTTCGCACAAGAAGCATCTGATCGTCGGCTTCGACGGGGACATCGCCGGGCTGAAGGCCGTTCGCAAGGGCACCGTCGACGCCACGATGGTCCAGCAGACGCGGAAGATGGGCCGGATGTCCGTGGACACCGCTGTGGACATCATCAAGGGCAAGAAGGTCCCGGCCGTACAGCTGCAGCCCGCGTTCCTGCTGACCAGCAAGGACCAGAAGAAGGCCACCGAGTTCATCAAGACCCACCCGTGAGGGGCGGCATGGAGGAGACGCGGCGATGACAGACATCGGCCGACACCCGGCGGCGGGGTCCTCCCAGGGCCTGACCGTACGAGGGATTTCCAAGCGCTTCGGGGCCACTCAGGCGCTCGACCGGATCGACCTGGACGTACGCCCCGGTGAAGTGGTGGCGCTGCTCGGCGAGAACGGCGCCGGAAAGTCGACGGTGTCCAACATCGTCGCGGGCACCTTCCCCTCCGATACCGGCCGGATGACCTGGCAGGGGCGACCCTATGAACCCGGGTCCCCCGGGGACGCCATCCAGCACGGCATCGGACTCATCCACCAGGAGATGCGTCTGCTCCCGGACTTGTCCGTGGCCGAGAACGTCTTTCTCGGCCGGCTTCTCCGCCGCCGGGGGCGTATCGACCGCGCCGAGATGAACCGGCGGGCACGGGAACAGCTGCGGCGGCTGGGGCTCGACATCTCCCCCACTCGGCTGGTCCGCACGCTGCGCGTGGCCCAGCAGCAGCAGGTCGAGATCGCCAAGGCGCTGACCCTCGACGCACGCCTGCTGATCCTCGACGAGCCGACGGCCGCTCTCGGCGGCGAGGAGACCGATCACCTCTTCGAACGGATCGACGCGCTGCGGAAGGACGGCATGTCCTTCATCTACGTCAGCCACCGGCTGGAGGAGATCGCCCGGATCTGCGACCGGGTGGTGGTGATGCGCGACGGACAGTGCGTCGCCACGCACCCGACCGCGAACGTGCCCGTGACCCAGTTGGTGGAGGAAATGGTCGGGCGCAGCATCGAGCGCATCTTCCCCGACACCGGTGCCCCCCGGCCGCGGGAGGTGCTCCAGGTGCGCGACCTGGCGAACGCCTCCTTCAGGGACGTCTCGTTCACGGTTCACGAGGGCGAGGTGCTCGGCGTCGCGGGGATCGTCGGGGCGGGCCGTACCGAACTGGTGCGCGCGATCGCCGGCGTCGACCCGGTGACCAGGGGGTCGGTGGCCGTCGAGGGCCGGGTGCTGCGGCTGCGCGGGCCGCGCGACGCCATCGAGGCGGGCATGGTGCTGGTTCCCGAGGACCGCAAGGCCCAGGGGGCCGTACTCGACCTGTCGATCGGGGACAACGTGGCCCTGCCGAACCTCGACCGGATCGCCCGCCGGGGCTGGCTGAGCCCGCGGCGGGTGGCGTCGGTGGCCGGCGACGCCATCAAGGTCATGACGGTCAAGGGGCGGGCGGGCCAGCCGGTGCGCACGCTCTCCGGCGGTAACCAGCAGAAGGTCGTCATCGCCAAGTGGCTGGAGCGCAAGCCGAAGGTCGTCATCCTCGACGAGCCGACCCGCGGCATCGACGTCGGTGCCCGTGCCGCGATCTACGAGGTGATCGCGGACCTGGCCCGGTCCGGTATGGCGGTCATCGTGGTCAGCTCCGACCTCGACGAGGTCCTGGGGCTGTCCCACCGTGTGCTCGTCCTCAGCCGGGGACGGCCGCGGGGGATCCTTCAGGCGGCCGAGGCCACCGACGCATCGGTCATGCGCCTCGCCACGGCATGATGCACAGGGCGGCCCGCCTTCGCCCGGGCGCCGTCGCCCGAGCGCTCGGGCCTGCCTGAAAGGACGACATGAATCCCCACAGCCGGACCGGTCAGCCGATGACCCGCCGCACCACCCGCATGGCGACCAGCGACGAGCAACTGCGTCTGATGACCCGTATCGCCCGCCTCTACCACGAACAGGGCATGCGGCAGCCGCGGATCGCCGAGGAGCTGCACATCTCCCAGGCGCGCGTCTCCAGGCTGCTCGCCCAGGCCGCCAAGCTCGGCATCGTCCGCACCATCGTGGTCCCCCCCGACGGTGTCTTCGCCGATCTGGAAGAGGAGATCGCGGCGGCTTACGGGCTTCGAGACGTGGTCGTGGTCGACGTCGAGGGCGAGGCCGACACCGTCATCCCGGCGCTCGGCGCGGCGGCCGCCGTCTATCTGGAGACGACGCTCATGGAGGGCGACCGACTGGGAATCTCCTCGTGGAGCGCCACCCTGCTGGCGGCCGTCGAGGCCATGCGGTCCCGGCCCGGCGGGCGGTTCCTGGAGGAGGTCGTCCAACTGATGGGCGGGGTGGGCGAGCCGCAGGTCCAGGTCCAGGCGACCCGGCTGATGGGGCGGCTCGCCGAGATGACCGGGGCGGAACCGGTCTTCATGTCGGCCCCGGGCCTGGTCGCCGGCGCCACCGTCCGGGACGCGATCCTCGCCGACCCCAAGGTGAGCAGCGTGGCCGCGGCCTGGAAGAACCTCACCCTGGCCATCGTGGGCATCGGCAGTCTCGAACCCTCACCGTTGCTGCGCCGCAGCGGCAACATCTTCGCCCTCGACGACCAGGAGAAGCTGCGCAGTCTCGGCGCGGTGGGCGATATCTGTCTGCACTTCTTCGACGAGAACGGCACCCTGCTCGACACCGATCTCAACGACCGCGTCATCGGCATCACCCCAGACGTCTACCGAGCCGTCCCGCGCCGTATCGGGGTGGCCGGCGGAGACCGCAAGTACGCCGCGATACGGGCGGCGCTGCTGGGCGGCTGGATCGATGTCCTGATCACCGATCTCGGGGTCGCCGGCCGATTGGCCGGCAGGCCCGACCGACATGCGCCGTAGAACCGGCCGACACACGCCGGGGAACCGGCCGACCGAACTGTGGAGGAACCCATGGCCGTCCCCTCGTTCCGACTCGATGACAGCGTCGCCCTCGTCACGGGAGCCGGCAGCGGTATCGGCCGACGCCTGGCGATCGGGCTCGCGGAGATGGGGGCCGATGTCGGCTGCCTCGACCTGCCGCAGAGCGATCTTGCGAGTACGGCCGAGGCGATCGGGGAGACCGGGCGACGAGCGGTCGCGCTCCCTGCCGATGTGACGCGGGCCGAGGCTCTCGCGGAGGCCGTGGCCCGGGTCGAACGCGAGCTGGGTCCACTCCGGCTGGCGGTCAACGCCGCCGGGATCGCCAACGCCGCTCCGGCCGAGGACATGCCGGTCGAGCAGTGGAACAAGGTGATCGAGGTGAACCTGAACGGTGTGTTCCTCTCCTGTCAGGCCGAAGGCCGGGCGCTGTTGCGCAACGGCGGCGGCTCCATCGTCAATATCGCCTCCATGTCGGGCACCATCGCCAACCGGGGATTGACCCAGGCCCACTACAACGCGTCGAAGGCCGCCGTGACGCAGTTGACCAAGAGCCTGGCCACGGAGTGGTGTGACCGCGGCATCCGGGTCAACAGCGTGAGTCCCGGCTATACGGCCACCCCCATGAATCGCCGCCCCGAGGTGGCCGAACGCGTCGCGCGGTTCGAAGCGGACACCCCACTGGGCCGGATGGCGACGGTGGACGAGATGGTCGGGCCGACGGTGTTCCTGCTGAGCGATGCGGCGAGCTTTGTCACGGGGGTGGATCTGCTGGTCGACGGGGGCGTCACCTGCTGGTAGGCGCCCTTCGCCGAGGGTGCCGCACGGGTCAGGGCACGCGTTCTGCGGGCTGGCCGGGGGCCGGTTCGGGGCTGGGCCCCGCCGGGCGGCGGGCCCGGGCGCCGGTGGTGAGCAGGCCCAGCGTCACGATGGCGAGCCCGCACCCGGCCATGATCGCCCAGCCCAGATGACTGGCCCCGGGGAACCCGGAGCCGAAGGGGCCGTGCACCCGGGCGGTGGAGACCGAGCCGAGCACGGCGACGCCGAGGGCCGCCCCCACCTGGCGGCCGGTGGAGGTGACCGCGGCGGCCACCCCGGCCTGGGAGCGCGGCATCCCGGACACGGCGGAGTAGGTGAGCGGGGCGTCGAGCATGCCGAAGCCGATGCCGAACGCCACATAGGCGATGACGAGGTACCAGATCGGGGTGTCCGCCCGCACCTGGGTCAGCAGCAGTCCGCACGCCGCCGTACCGGCCCCGGCGATCACCATCGGGACGCGCGGGCCGCGGGCGCCGACGATACGGCCCGCGAGCGGGGAGGAGACCAGGGTCATGGCCGCCATCGGCAGCGTGAGCAGGCCGGTGTGCAGCGGGGAGAAGTCCTTGACGTCCTGGAGGTACAGGGCGTTGAGGAAGAGGAACCCGGCGAGCGCGGCGAAGCCGCACACCGCCGAGGCGATGGCGCCGCTGAAGGAGGGGCTGCGGAAGAAGCGGACGTCCAGCAGCGGTTCGACGCGGCGGAGTTCATAGCGGACGAGAGAGACGGCGGCGGCCACGGCGACGGTGAAGCAGCCGACGATCGGCGCCGAGCCCCAGCCCTTGCCCGGGCCCTCGATGATGCCGAACGTGAGCGTCGCCAGCAGCGCGATCACCAGCAGCTGCCCCACCGGATCGAGCCTGCGCGGCCGCGGGGCCTTGGACTCGGGGACGAACAGCGCGGTGAGGGCCAGGGCGAGGGCGGCGACCGGGAGGTTGACCCAGAAGACGGCCTGCCAGCCGGTGGAGTCCACCAGCGCGCCGCCGACGACGGGCCCCAGCGCGATGCTCACGCCCGCGACCGCGCCCCACATCCCGATCGCCCTGGCCCGCTCCTTGAGGTCGGTGAAGGTGTTGGCGATGATCGAGACCGCGACCGGGTTGAGCATGGCGCCGCCCATGGCCTGCACCATCCGGAAGGCGATCAGCGAACCGGTCTCGGAGGCCAGCCCGCACAGCAGCGACCCCAGGCTGAACAGCAGCAGCCCGGTCTGGAACGTTCTGCGCCTGCCGAACCGGTCGGCCATGGATCCGGAGAGCATCAGCAGGCTGGCGAGCACCACGGTGTAGGCGTCCACCGTCCACTGGAGCCCCGAGGGCGTGGCGTCCAGATCCTCCTGGATGGACGGCAGGGCGAGGTTCACGATGGTGGTGTCGAGGCCCACCATGAACAGGCTGATGCAGCAGATCCCCAGGATCAGCCACTTGTGGCGGGCGCGCGGCGGCGGGCGGTCGCCCTCGCCGTCCGCGTGGCCCGGGGTGGCTGGGCTCGTGGCGCCGGCCATGGTTCGCCTCCCGATCGGGGCGGGTCGTGCCCCGGCGCACGGGCCGCCGCGACCTCCGCATCGCACGGCGCGCCCGCCGGGGGGGTGTCCTCGCCTGGTTCCGGACTATGCCTTGCGGCCGGTGATCACGACGGTGTCCGCGCCGAGCGGCACCCGTCCGGCGGGCTCGATGCCCACCGCGCGGAACCACTCCTCGTACTCGGCGCCCGTGTAGACCATGCCCTCGCCGGAGGCGATGGTGTGGAAGTACGCGGACAGCAGCGCCGCCCGCTCGGGTCCGGTGCCGTCGTCGTCCTGGCGCGGGGTGACCACGTAGATCGCGCCGCCGGGAGGGAGGGCGCGGGCGGCCTTGGCGAGGAGTTCCTGGACCCGCTCGGGCGACCAGATCTCCAGGAAGTGCGCGAAGAGCACTCCGTCGCAGCCGGTCGGGAACTCGTCGTGGAAGGCGTCCAGGCTCACCGCCCGCACCCGGTCGGCCAGCCCCAGCTTCTCGATCTTCTGGTTGGCGGCCGCCGCCACCGAGGGCAGATCGCCGATGGTGATGCGCAGATCCGGTCGGCGGGCGGCGAAGTTGGCGGCGTTGATGGCCGTTCCGCCGCCGATGTCCAGGAGGTGGGTGCACCCGGACAGGTCGAGCTTCTCTCCCAGTTCGGCGCCCACGAGCCTGCTCACCGAGGACATCATGGTGTGGAATGTGGCTTCCAGTTCGGGATTTTCGGCGAGCCGCCCGTAGAGGGTGGGCGCCGTTCCCGGAATCTCCCGCCGCAGTCCGACGTTGGTGTCTTCCTTGAGGGATTCACAGAACCAGGCCATCGCCCGGTAGATACCGTCTTGTTCCCAGGGAATATTGGAGGCGGGCGCCTCGTCGAAGTTGGCGGTCAGCGGCTTCGAGAGAGGGGTGATGTGGTAGCCGTCGCCCTTCTTGCCCAAAAGCCCGAATACCGTACAGCCGAGCAGGAGGATGCGGGTGGGCTGCTCCTTGAGCCCCAGTCGGGTGGCTATCTCGCCCACGGCCAGGCCGGGCTCCTTCTCCACCCGCGCGAAGAGTCCTAACTGGAATGCCGCGCTCAGGAACTGAAACCGATAGTGGGCCTTGTAGAGCCCCCGGAGCTCCACATCTATCGGTACCTCGGTTTGTGTCATGCCCAACCCTTCTGTGGCAAGGAGTCGTTCGGCCGACCGCACATCAGAGCACAAAAACCGAGGGTGATTGTAGCCAGGTTCGAAGGCTTCCAGGGGGCCGCTTTTTATTCTCCGGCCGCCCGTCGATAGTCGACGAGCGGCCATGGAAAACGGAATTGACCCGTCCTTGAGGAAAGGGGGCTTACCGGTGCGCGGCTCAGCCGGTCAGCCGCCGATCCGGTCAGCCGGTGAACGCGGGGATGACGTGCTCGCCGTACGCGTCGAGCGTGCGCTCCTTCGCGTCATGCATCGCGTAGACCGCGAACTGGCCGACCCCCAGCTCGCGCAGCCGCTCCAGCTTCTCGATATGCGCCTCGGCCGGGCCCAGCAGACAGAACCGGTCCACGATCTCGTCGGGCACGAACGCGGTGTCCGGGTTGCCGGCCCGGCCGTGGTGGGCGTAGTCGTACCCCTGCCGCTCCTTGATGTACGCGGTCAGGGACTCGGGCACGGCGCCGGAGTGCTCCCCGTAGCGGGAGACCAGGTCGGCCACGTGGTTGCCGACCATGCCGCCGAACCAGCGGCACTGCTCACGGGCGTGGTCCAGATCGTCGCCGACATACGCGGGGGCGGCGACGCAGATGGTGACCGCGTCCGGGTCGCGCCCGGCCTCGGCGGCGGCGGAGCGCACCGCCTTGACCATCCACTCCGTCAGATAAGGGTCGGCGAGCTGGAGGATGAAGCCGTCGGCCTTCCGCCCGGCCAGCGCGAGCGCCTTGGGGCCGTACGCCGCCATCCACACCGGCAGCCTGCTGTCCTCGATCCAGGGGATGCGCATCGGGCTGCCGTCCACGACGGCCTCCCGGCCCTCCGCCAGATCGCGGATGGCGTCGATGGCGTCCTCGAGCCGGGCGAGGGTGGTGGGCCTGCGCCCCGCGACCCGCAGCGCGGAGTCCCCACGCCCGATCCCGCAGACCGTACGGTTGCCGTACATCTCGTTGAGCGTGGCGAAGGTGGAGGCGGTCACCTCCCAGGTGCGGGTCCCCGGATTGGTGACCATGGGGCCGACGATCAGCCGCTCGGTGCGGGCCAGGATCTGGCTGTAGATGACGAACGGCTCCTGCCACAGCACGGCGGAGTCGAACGTCCAGCCGTAGCCGAAGCCATTGCGCTCGGCGCGGCGCATCAGCTCGACGACGGCCGAGGCGGGTGGATCGGTCTGCAGCACGAGTCCGAAGTCCATGCTCGCTCCCTGGGTCAGCTCAGGTACTGACAGGTGTCGCGGATGAGGAACTGGCCGTGCCCGGCACGTCCGGTGTACTCCCGCTGGTCGATGACGGGGAGGCCGCGCGAGAGCACGGTCTCGACCTGCCCGGTGATCTGCTTGCCCTCGTACGCCGAGTAGTCGACGTTCATGTGGTGGGTCCGGGCGGACAGGGTCTGCCGGGCCTCCGGGTCGTAGATGACGATGTCGGCGTCGGCCCCGGGCGCGATGGTGCCCTTGCGCGGGTAGAGGCCGAACATCCTGGCCGGGGTGGCGCAGGCGATCTCGATCCAGCGGCGGCGGGAGATGTGGCCGTCCACCACGGCCTGGTGGAGCAGGTCCATCCGGTGCTCCACGCCCGGCATGCCGTTGGGGATCTTGGAGAAGTCGCCCCGGCCCAGCTCCTTCTGCCCGGCGAAGCAGAACGGGCAGTGGTCGGTGGAGACCACCTGGAGGTCGTTGGTCCGCAGCCCCCGCCACAGCGCGGCCTGGTGCTCTACGGGCCGCAGCGGGGTGGAGCAGACGTACTTGGCGCCCTCGAAGTCGGGTTCGGCGAGGTTGTCCGTGGACAGGAACAGATACTGCGGACAGGTCTCGCCGAAGACGTCAAGCCCCAGGTCACGGGCGTGGGTCAGCTCCGCGACGGCCTCCTGGGCCGATACGTGGACGACGTACAGCGGGGCGCCGGCCACCCGGGCGAGCTGGATGGCACGATGGGTCGCCTCCGACTCCAGTAGCGCCTTGCGGACCTCACCGTGGTAGCGGGGGTCGGTCCTGCCCTCGGCCAGGGCCTGCTCCACCAGGACGTCGATGGCGATGCCGTTCTCGGCGTGCATCATGATCAGCCCGCCGTTGCCGGAGGCGCGCTGCATGGCCCGCAGGATCTGCCCGTCGTCGCTGTAGAAGACCCCTGGGTAGGCCATGAACAGCTTGAAGCTGGTCACGCCCTCCCCCACCAGGAGATCCATCTCCTTGAGCGTGCTCTCGTTCACATCGGAGAGGATCATGTGGAAGCCGTAGTCGATGGCGCAGTTGCCGCGCGCCTTGAGGTGCCAGGCGTCCAGCCCCTCGCGCAGGGCGTGGCCCACCGTCTGGACGGCGAAGTCCACGATGGTGGTGGTGCCGCCCCAGGCCGCCGCCCGGGTGCCGGTCTCGAAGGTGTCGGAGGCGAAGGTGCCGCCGAACGGCATCTCCATATGGGTGTGCCCGTCGACCCCGCCCGGGATGACGTACTTGCCGGTGGCGTCGATCGTACGGTCGGCGGTCCAGCCCTGGGCCCACTCGCCGCCGGGCGCGGCGAGGGCGGCGACCTTGCCGTCCTCGATCAGCACATCGGCCGGGGTCTCCTCGGCGGCGGTGACGACCAGCCCGCCGCGGATCACGGTACGGGACATCAGCTCGCGCTCCTTCCGGACCGGGTGGTCTCCAGTGCGGTCCTGAGGGCGGCCTCGAGGATCTCCGCGCCCTCCTCGGCCTCGGCGACGGTGAGGCTGAGCGGCGGGGCGATCCGCAGCACGCTGCTGTTGTGCCCGCCGCCCTTGCCGATGAGCAGCCCGCCCTCCCGGGCGGCCTCCAGCACGGCGGACGCGCCCTCGGGGGACGGGCCGCCGGTGCCCGGGTCCACCAGCTCGATGCCGATCATCAGCCCCCGGCCGCGGACCTCGCGCACGCCGTCCAGACCGGCGCAGGCGGCGCGCAGCCGCTCGATCAGCAGCCCGCCGACCCGGCGGGCGTTGCCCTGGAGATCGTGTTCGACCAGGTGGTTGAGGTTGGCCAGACCGGCGGCCATGGTGATGGGGCTGCCGCCGAAGGTGGAGATCGAGTTGGCGTCCAGGCAGTTCATGACGTCGGCGCGGGCGACGACACCGCCGATCGACATGCCGTTGCCGATGCCCTTGGCGAAGGTGAGGATGTCGGGCGGCCCGGAGCCGTCGTGCGCCTGCCAGCCCCAGAAGTGGTCGCCGGTGCGGCCCCAGCCGGTCTGCACCTCATCGGTGATCCACAGGATGCCGTGCCGGTCCAGCACCTCGCGGAAGGCGGCGAACAGCCCGTCGGGCGGGGAGGTGAAGCCGCCGACGCCCTGAATCGGCTCGGCGATCAGCGCGGCGACATTGCCGTGCGCCTGACCGAGGACGTCCTCGAGGTCCGCCACGCACGCCTTGACGAACTCGCCGTCGGACAGCCCGGCGAACGGGCCCCGGGTGCGCACCGCGCCGTGCACGTACAGCGTCTGGAGCGGGGACAGGCTGGTCGGCGACCAGCCGCGGTTGCCGGTGATGCCGACGGCCGAGAAGGAGCGGCCGTGGTAGCTGTTGCGCATCGCCAGGATCTGGTTGGAGCGGCGATAGGTGGTGGCGAGCAGCAGGGCCGTGTCATTGGCCTCGGTGCCGGAGGTGGTGAAGAAGACCCGCGCGTCCGGGATGCCGGACAGCGCGGCCACCCGCTCGGCCAGGTCGACCATGGGACGGTCGAGGTAGAGCGTGGAGGTGTGCAGGATCCGGCCGGCCTGCTCGCTGATCGCCTTGGTGACCTCGGGGAGGGCGTGGGCGGTCATCGTGGTGAGGATGCCGCCGAAGAAGTCGAGGTAGCGGTTGCCCTCGGCGTCCCAGACGTGGCGTCCCTCGCCGTGGGTGATCTCGATGGGGCGCTGGTAGTAGACGGCGAGCCAGTCGGGGAGTACGGCCTGGTGGCGGGCGTGGAGGGTGGCGTGGGCGCCGTCTTCGACGCCGCCATTGACGCCGCCTTTGATGTCGCCCTTGGCGCCGCCTTTGACGTCGCCCTTGACGTCGTCGCCGCTCATGGCCGCACCAGCCCCTCGTAGGCGTCGGGGCGCCGGTCGCGGTAGAACGCCCACTGCCGGCGCACCTCGTCGATCAGGCCGAAGTCGAGGTCGCGGACGATCAGCTCCTCCTCCTTGTCACTGGCCACGTCGCCGACGAACTGGCCGCGCGGATCGACGAAGTAGCTGGTGCCGTAGAAGTCGTTGTCGCCGTACTCCTCGGTGCCGACGCGGTTGATGGCGGCGATGAAGTACTCGTTGGCGACGGCCGCGGCGGGCTGCTCCAGCTGCCAGAGGTAGGCCGACAGGCCGCGGGAGGTGGCCGAGGGATTGTAGACCAGCTGCGCCCCGGCCAGGCCCAGCTCGCGCCAGCCCTCGGGGAAGTGGCGGTCGTAGCAGATGTACACCCCGACCTTGCCCACGGCGGTGTCGAACACCGGCCAGCCCAGGTTCCCCGGCTTGAAGTAGTACTTCTCCCAGAACCCCTTGACCTGCGGGATGTGGTGCTTGCGGTACTTGCCCAGATAGCTGCCGTCCGCGTCGATCACGGCGGCGGTGTTGTAGTAGAAGCCGGACTGCTCGACCTCGAAGACGGGGACGACGATCACCATCCCGGTCTCCCG
>NZ_JACVYG010000149.1:0-4753 GCF_014712245.1 Streptomyces sp. 5-10 | reverse complement strand
CGCCACGTCCGCGAGGCCGTCCGCTTCCTCGACGGTGTACGGACGTTGGAAGCCCAAGGCGTCACCACCTACCTCGAACTCGGCCCCGACGGCGTCCTGACCGCCATGGCCCAGGAGTGCGTCGCCGACGCCGACGCGGCCGGTTTCGCCGCCGCGCTGCGCAAGGACCGCGCCGAGGCCGAGACCGTCGCCACCGCCCTCGCCGCCCTGCACGTCCGTGGTGTGACCCCGGACTGGGCCGCGTACTTCGCCGGGACCGGCGCCCACCGCGTCGACCTGCCGACCTACGCCTTCCAGCACCGCCGCTTCTGGCTGACGTCCCCCGCGGGCTTCGTGGGCGACGTCGAGTCGGCGGGTCTGGACCGGGCCGACCACCCCCTGCTGGGCGCGGCCGTGCCGCTGGCGGACTCCGACGGCTTCCTGTTCACCGGCAGGCTCTCCCTCGAAAGCCACCCGTGGCTGGCCGACCACGCCGTCATGGGCACCGTCCTGCTGCCCGGCACCGCCTTCGTCGAACTGGCCATCCGCGCCGGTGACCAGGTGGGCTGCGACCGGCTGGACGAGCTGACCATCGAGGCGCCGCTGGTGCTGCCCGAGCGCGGCGCGGTCCAGCTCCAGATCGTCGTGGGCGCCCCGCAGCAGGCCGGGCACCGCACCCTGGAGCTGTACTCGCGGGCGCAGGACGCGCCCGCCGAGATGCCGTGGCTCCGGCATGCCAGCGGTGTGCTGGTGGCCGGTGGCCCGCGGCCCTCGTTCGACCTGACGGCGTGGCCGCCGCAGGGCGCCGAGCCCGCCGAGGTCGAGGGGCTGTACGAGCACCTGGCGCAGGGCGGTTTCGCGTACGGCCCGATGTTCCAGGGGCTGACGGCGGCCTGGCTGCGTGGCGACGAGGTGTTCGCCGAGGTGCGGCTGCCGGAGGACCGCAAGGCCGACGCGGGCGCGTTCGGGCTGCACCCGGCGCTGCTGGACGCCGCGCTGCACAGCACGTTCGCCCGCGCGGGCGGCGATGAGCAGGGGCGGCTGCCGTTCTCCTGGAGCGGGGTGTCGCTGCACGCGGTGGGCGCCGACGCGCTCCGGGTCCGGCTGACCCCGGCCGGTGCCGACGGCGTGTCGCTGGAGCTGGCCGACGGCACCGGTGCCCCGGTGGCCTCGGTCGAACAGCTGGCGCTGCGCCCGGTCTCGGCCGGGCAGCTCGCCGAGGGCCGCTCCGCCGCGTACCACGAGTCGCTGTACCGGCTGGACTGGGCCACCGTGGCACTGTCCACCGAGAGCCCGGCCGTGTCCTGGACCGTGCTCGGCGAGGGCGCGCCCGCCCCGCTGACCTCCGGTGCTGCCGTGCACGCCGACCTGGACGCGCTGGCCGCGGCCGGCGACGCGCCCGCGTACGTCCTGGCGTACCTCGACCCGCGCGGCGCCACCGGTGATGACCCGCGCGGCGCCACCGGTGACGAGGTGACCGCCGCCGTCCACACCGCCACCCAGCGGACGCTGGCGCTCGTCCGGGCGTGGCTGGCCGACGACCGGTTCGCCGCGTCCCGGCTGGTGCTGGTCACCCGGGGCGCGGTGGCCACCGCGGGCGACGCCGGGACCCACGACCTGGCGCACGCCCCGGTGTGGGGCCTGGTGCGCTCGGCGCAGTCGGAGAACCCGGACCGGCTGGTGCTGGTGGACCTCGACGGCACCGACGCCTCCTACGAGGCGCTGGGCGCCGCGCTCGCCTCCGGCGAACCGCAGTTCGTGCTGCGCCGGGGCGCCGTACACGCCCCCCGGCTGGCGCGCACCGCCGCCACCGGCCCCATGGTGCCGCCGCCCGGCGAGCCGGCCTGGCGGCTGGACATCCAGGACAAGGGCACCCTGGAGAACCTCACCCTGCTGCCCAGCCCGGAGGCCGCCGCGCCGCTGGAGGCCGGGCAGGTGCGGGTCGCGGTCCGGGCCGCCGGTGTGAACTTCCGCGATGTGCTCAACGCGCTCGGCATGTACCCCGGTGACGCGGGCCTGATGGGCAGCGAGGGCGCGGGAGTCGTCCTCGAGACCGGCCCCGGCGTCACCGATCTGGCGCCCGGCGACCGGGTGATGGGCATGCTGCCCGGCGGCTTCGGCCCGCTGGTGGTCGTGGACCGCCGCATGGTCGTGCCGATGCCCGAGGGCTGGTCGTACGCCCAGGCCGCGTCCGTGCCGATCGTCTTCATGACGGCCTACTACGCGCTGCGCGACCTGGCCGACCTCCAGGGCGGGGAGTCGCTGCTGGTGCACGCCGCCGCCGGTGGTGTCGGCATGGCCGCCGTCCAGCTGGCCCGCCACTGGGGCGTGGACGTCTACGCCACCGCCAGCCAGGGCAAGTGGGACACGCTGCGCTCGCTGGGGCTGGCCGACGACCGGATCGCCTCCTCCCGCGACCTGGCCTTCGAGGAGACGTTCCGCGAGGCCAGCGGCGGTCGCGGCGTCGATGTCGTACTGGACTCGCTGGCCCGGGAGTTCGTGGACGCCTCGCTGCGGCTGCTGCCGCGCGGCGGCCGGTTCGTCGAGATGGGCAAGACCGACGTCCGGGCGCCGGAGGAGGTCGCCGCCGCCTACCCCGGCGTCTCCTACCAGGCGTTCGACCTCACCGAGGCGGGCCTGGACCGCATCCAGGAGATGCTGTGCGAGCTGCTGGAGCTGTTCCGGCAGGGCGCGCTGCGGGCGCTGCCGATCACCGCGTGGGACCTGCGGCAGGCCCCGGACGCGTTCCGCTACCTCAGCCAGGCCCGCCACATCGGCAAGGTCGTGCTCACCGTGCCCGCCCCGTGGAACCCGGACGGCACGGTGCTGATCACCGGCGGCACCGGCACCCTGGGCGGCCTGGTCGCCCGGCACGCGGTCACCGAACGCGGCGTACGGCGTCTGGTGCTCACCAGCCGCCGCGGTGAGCAGGCCGCGGGCGCGGCCGAACTCGCCGCCGAGCTGCGCGAGCTGGGCGCCGAGGTCACCATCGCCGCCTGCGACGCGGCCGACCGGGACGCGCTCGCCGCCGTCCTGGCCGACATCCCCGCCGGGCGTCCGCTGACCGCCGTCGTGCACACCGCCGGTGTGCTGGACGACGGGGTGATCGACGCGCTGACGCCGGAGCGGCTGGAGAAGGTGCTGCGCCCCAAGGTGGACGCGGCCGTCAACCTGCACGAGCTGACCCGCGACCAGGACCTGGCCGCGTTCGTGCTGTTCTCCTCGGCGGCGGGGACGTTCGGCGGCCCCGGACAGGCCAACTACGCGGCGGCCAACTCCTTCCTGGACGCCCTGGCCCGCCACCGCCAGTCCCAGGGCCTCGCCGCCACCTCGCTGGCCTGGGGCCTGTGGGCCGAGGCCAGCGGGATGACCGGTGAGCTGGAGGCCACCGACAAGTCCCGGATGACCCGCTCCGGAGTGCTGGGGCTCTCCTCCGACGAGGGCCTGGCGCTGTTCGACGCCGCCCAGGAGGTGGGCGACGCCTTCCTGGTGCCCATGCAGCTCGACCTGGCGCCGCTCACCGGCGCGCCCATCGAGATGGTGCCGCCGCTGCTGCGCGGTCTGGTGCGCGGGGTCGCGACCCGCCGCACCGCCGAGTCGGGCGCGGACGGGGACGGCTCCTCGCTGGTGGAGCGGCTGGTCCGGCTGGACGCGGCCGAGCGCGAGCAGACCCTGCTGGACCTGGTGCGCGCCCAGGTGGCCGTGGTGCTCGGCCATGACTCGCCCGACGCGGTGGAGGCGAGCCGGGCCTTCAAGGACCTCGGCTTCGACTCGCTGACCGCGGTGGAGTTCCGCAACCGCCTCGGCGGCGCCGCCGGGCTCCGGCTGCCCGCCACGCTCGTCTTCGACTACCCGACGCCCACCGCGCTCGCCGGATATCTGCTGGAGGAACTGCTCGGCTCCGAGGCGGCGGCCGCCGTCCCCGCGCGGGCGGAGGGCCCGGCGGGCGCCGGGGCGGACGAGGACGACCCGATCGCCATCATCGCGATGAGCTGCCGCTTCCCCGGGGATGTGCGCACCCCCGAGGACCTGTGGGAGTTGCTGGCCGAGGGCCGGGACGGCATCGCCCGGCTGCCGGAGGACCGGGGCTGGGACCTCGAGGCGTTCTACGACCCGGACCCGGACCGGCCCGGCACCTCGTACGCCCGCGAGGGCGGCTTCTATTACGACGCCCACCACTTCGACCCGGCCTTCTTCGGCATCAACCCGCGNGCTTCTATTACGACGCCCACCACTTCGACCCGGCCTTCTTCGGCATCAACCCGCGCGAGGCGCTGGCCATGGACCCCCAGCAGCGGCTGCTGCTGGAGACCTCCTGGGAGTCCTTCGAGCGGGCGGGCCTCGACCCGGGGGCGCTGCGCGGCAAGCAGGTCGGTGTGTTCGTCGGCCAGATGCACAACGACTACGTGTCGCGGCTGCACACCGTCCCGGAGGGCGTCGAGGGCTACCTCGGCACCGGCGGCTCCAGCAGCATCGCCTCCGGCCGGGTGGCGTACACCTTCGGCTTCGAGGGCCCGGCCGTCACGGTCGACACGGCGTGTTCGTCGTCGCTGGTGGCGCTGCACCTGGCGGCGCAGGCGCTGCGCAACGGCGAGTGCACGATGGCCCTCGCGGGCGGTGTCACCATCATCACCACCCCCGACGTCTTCACCGAGTTCAGCCGCCAGCGCGGCCTGGCCAGGAACGGCCGCTGCAAGCCGTTCGCGGCGGCCGCCGACGGCACGGCCTGGGGCGAGGGTGTGGGCATGCTGCTGGTGGAGCGGCTGTCGGATGC
>NZ_JACVYG010000148.1:0-4773 GCF_014712245.1 Streptomyces sp. 5-10 | reverse complement strand
CGCCACCTCCACCGCGAACAAACCCGCCTGCGCCCACACCGTCTCATCCAGCAAACCCTGGTCATCACCCCACAACACCTCACGCAGCGAACCCTCCAACACACCCTCGAACCCGGCACACACCTCATCGAACGCGGAGGCGAACACCGGAAACGCCCCATACAACTCACGACCCATCCCCAGCCGCTGCGCACCCTGACCCGCGAACACCCACGCCGACAGACCACCGGCAACCCCGACCACGGCATGCGCCGCAGGTTCACCGGCCACCACCGCCCGCAGACCACCGACCAGTTCATCGCGGTCACGGCCGAAGACAACCGCCCGATGCTCGAACGCGGCGCGCAGGACCGCGGACGAGTAACCCACATCCACCGGCTCCAACAACGGCCCGGACTCCACGAACTCAACAAGACGCCCCGCCTGCGCCACAAGAGCCGGGGCACTACGCGCCGAGACCACCCACGGGATCACCGGCAGGTCCCTCCCACCACCGGGCTCCGTGGACGGCTCCTCGACGGCGGGAGCCTCTTCGAGGATGACGTGGGCATTGGTGCCACTCAACCCGAACGACGACACCCCAGCCCGCCGCGGACGCCCCACAGCCGGCCACTCCCGCGCCTCCGTCAACAACTCCACCCCACCCGAGGTCCAATCCACCTCCCGCGACGGCTCATCCACATGAATCGTCCGCGGCAACACCCCATGCCGCATCGCCTCCACCACCTTGATCACACCCGCCACACCAGCAGCCGCCTGCGTATGACCCACATTCGACTTCAACGACCCCAACCACAACGGACGCCCCTCCACACGCTCCCGCCCATAGGTCGCCAGCAGAGCCTGCGCCTCGATCGGATCCCCCAACCTCGTCCCCGTCCCGTGCGCCTCCACCACATCCACCTCGGACGCCGACACCCCCGCGTTCTCCAGCGCCCGCCGGATCACCCGCTGCTGCGACGGACCATTCGGCGCCATCAACCCATTCGACGCACCATCCTGATTCACCGCCGAACCACGCACCACCGCCAACACCCGATGCCCAAAACGCCGAGCATCCGACAAACGCTCCACCACCAACACACCCACACCCTCACCCCAACCCGTCCCATCAGCCCCCGCGGCAAACGACCTGCACCGACCATCAACCGACAACCCGCGGTCCTGGCTGAGTCCGACGAAGGCGGTCGGGGTGGCCATGACCGTCGAGCCCCCGACGAGGGCCAGGGAGCAGTCGCCGCTGCGCAGGGCGTGGGCGGCCCAGTGCAGTGCGACGAGGGAGGACGAGCAGGCCGTATCAATGGTCACGGCCGGCCCTTCGAGGCCGAGCTTGTAGGCGATCCGGCCGGAGGCGGCGCTGGCGAGTCCCCCGGTGCCGCCGCCGGAGGGGTAGTCGTGGTAGACGACCCCGGCGAACACGCCGGTACGGCTTTCCTTGAGGGAGAGCGGGTCGATGCCCGCACGCTCCAGCGCCTCCCAGGACACCTCCAGGAGGAGCCGCTGCTGCGCGTCGGTCTCCTTGGCCTCGCGGGGGCTCATCTTGAAGAAGTCGGCGTCGAAGCGGCCCGCGTCGTGGAGGAATCCGCCGTGCCGGGTGTACGTTTTGCCCGGCGTCGACGGGACGGGGTCGTAGAGCCCCTCGATGTCCCAGCCGCGGTCATCCGGGAACAACGTGATGGCTTCGGCGCCGGCCGCCACCAGCTCCCACAGGTCCTCGGGCGACGCGACCCCGCCCGGGAAGCGGCAGCCCATCCCGATGATGGCGATCGGCTCGTGCCGGACCGCCTCGGCCTCGCGCAGGCGTCGCCTGGACTTCTGCAGCTCGGCGGTCGCGCGCTTGAGGTATTCGCGCAGTTTCTCGTCGTTCTCCATTGATCCTCCCTCCCGGTTCAGGACGCGCCGAGCTCGCTGTCGAGCGCTTGGAACAACTCCTCGTCGCTGGCCGTCGCGAAGTCGTCGCCGGGTTCCCCGGCGGCCCGCGGGGACGTGTCCGCGTCCCGCCAGTCGCGCAGCACGGCCTCCAGCCGGGCCGCGATCACGGCCCGTTCCCCGGGGCCGAACCCCGAGAGCGAGGCGCCGAGCTGTTCGATCTCGGCCAGCACCGGCTGGACGGCGTCCGCCGACGCCGGTTGGAGTTCGGCGGCGAGGAACGCCGCCGCGGCCCGTGCGGCCGGGTGGTCGAACACGAAGGTGGCGGGCAGCCGCAGACCGGTGGCCGTGTTCAACAGCCTGCGGAGCCGGACAGCGGCCAGGGAGTCGAATCCGAGTTCCTGGAAGGGCCGGTCCGGTTCGACCGCGGCGATGGACGAGCTGCCGAGCACCGTGGCGGCGTGAGTGCGGACGAGGTCCAGCAGGACGCGTTCCCGCTCCGGCTCGGTCAGCTCTTCCAGGCGCCTGCGGAGCGCGCGCCCGCCGTCGTTCCGGGGACCGGCCTGGGACGGGACCCGGATGAGCACGCGGAGCGGCGCGGGCAACCCGTCGGGCCTGGCGCGCAGCACCGCCCGGTCGAGCCCGATCAGTACGAGCACCGTATCCGGCACGCCGAAGGCGGCGTCGAACAGATCCAGGCCCTCCTCCGCGGTCAGCGGAACGACACCCTCCTGTTCCGGCGCCGTCTCCCAGGGACCGAAGACGAAGGACCTGGCCGGCAGGCCCAGAGACCGCCGGTGCGCGGCGAGGGCGTCCAGGTGGGCGCTCGCAGCGGCGCGGGCAACCCGGCCCGCCCCGTGCATCAGCCCGGTGGACGAGGAGATCATCACGAAGGCGGCGAGGTCGCGGTCGCGGGTCAGCTCGTGCAGGTTCCACACCGCCTCGGCGGCGGAACCGAAGACGGCGTCGAGTCGCTCCCCCGTCATCGCCCCGATGGGCCCGTCCCCGTCGGTGGCGTCCGCCGCGTGGACCACGGCGACGAGAGGATGCGATTCCGGGACAGCCGCCACGAGCGCGTCCAGCACCGCCCGGTCGGAGATGTCGCAGTCGGCGGCCGACACCTCGGCGCCCCGCCCGGTGAGTTCGGCCTCCAGTCCGGGGTTCGGCGGGCCGGTGAGCAGCAGACGCCGGACGCCGTGCACGGCGACCAGGTGCCGGGCGACGAGCGCACCCGCCCCGGTCGTGCCGCCGGTGACCAGCACCGTGCCCGGCGTCGTCCAGGGCACCGGGACGTCCGCCGCGGGCTCCGCCTTCGCCAGCCTCGGCACGAGCACCTCACCGGCGCGGACGGCGACCTCCGTCTCCCCCGTCGCGAGCGCCGCCGGGAGCTCCCGGTCCGCGTCACCGGCTTCGTCCAGGTCCACCAGGACGAACCGGTCGGGGTACTCGCTCATCGCGGCACGGACCAGCCCCCAGACCGGCGCCCGGCCCGGGTCCACGGGTTCGCCACCGTCGGCCGCGACCGCGTTCCGCGTGACCACGACGAGCTTCGACGTCGCGGACCGCTCGTCCGCGATCCAGTCCTTGAGCAGCGCCAGCATCTCGCCGAGCGCAGCGGGAGCCGGGGCGACGGCGAAGTCGGGCACGGCCTTCCCGGACAGGGCGGTCTCATGGGACGACCAGGTGAAGTCGGTGAGCATGGCCCCAGCCTCGGCGGCCCCCGGCGCCGGCACCCACTCCAGGCGCAGCAACGACACCGGACGGGTGCCCGCCGCGGAGCCGAGTTCGCCCGCCGACACCGTCCGCGACTCGACCGAGCCAATGGAGATCACGTGTCGTCCGCCGGGCTCGGACAGCGTGATCGCCACACCGCCGTCCCCATGGGGTGCGACGTGCGCGCGGAGCACCGCCGAGTCCGTGGCCTGAGCGACCACGCCCCGCCACGCCGACTCCAGTTCGGCGCCGCCGCCTAAGCGGGAGAGCTGGACGGCCGCGTCGAGCATCGCGGGATGCAGGACGAAACCGTCCCGGTCGGCGTCCTCCGGGAGCGAGATCTCCGCGAAGAGGTGCTCACCGCGCCGCCACACCGCGTTCAGCGCCTGGAAGGTCGGGCCGTGCCCGTAGCCGATCTCCATCAGCCGCGCGTGGACGCCCGGCACGTCGATTTGCTCGGCTCCGCGCGGCGGCCACTCGGCCGGGACCTCCGGCTCGAACTGCGGCTCACTCGCCAAGACGCCGGCGGCGTGCCGGCGCCACGGAGCGTCGTCCTCGCCGCCGCTGTCCGCACGCGAATAGATCTGGACCGTCCGCTCCCCTGACGGGCTGGCGGCGCCCACGACGACGCGGACCGCAAGCGGCACGTCGCCGGACAGCGGCAGCGGGCTCTCCGCGACGAGTTCCCGCAGCGCGTCGCAGCCGACCTGGCGGCCCGCGTGGAGCGCCATCTCGACGAGCCCGCTCCCGGCGAATGTCACCGTTCCGAGCACGTCGTGATCGGCGAGCCATGGGTGCCGCGTCACCGAAAGCTGCCCGGTGAGGACGACCGCGCCCGTGTCCGGCACCGCCACGACCGCGCCCAGAATCGGGTGCCCGGCACCCTCGAGACCCATGACGGCGAGATCCCCGCCAAGGGCGTCCGGCATCTGCCAGTACCGCTGCCGCTGGAACGGGTAGGTCGGGAGATCGGTGAGACGGGCACCCGTCCCGGCGAAGAACGCCGCCCAGTCGACAGCGATCCCGTTGGCGTGAAGCCGGGCCAACGCGGTGACGACGGCGTACGTCCCCTCCTGACTCCGACGCGCAGCGGGCACGGCCACCGCATCATCCACGATCTGCTCGACCATCGAAGTCAGCGCCGCGTCCGGCCCGACCTCGAGGAACGTACGCACACCCGCTTCCGCCACA
>NZ_JACVYG010000147.1:0-4779 GCF_014712245.1 Streptomyces sp. 5-10 | reverse complement strand
CCGTCAGGCACTCGCGTGCCATCGCCGAGAGCACTCCATCGGGGCCGACCTCGACGAACCGGGAGACGCCCTGCTCCTCGAGCGCCCGCACGCCGTCCGCGAACCGCACCGCCTCCCGCACATGGCGGACCCAGTACTCCGCGGAGCACACCTCATCGGCGGCGGCCGGCTGACCGGTCACGTTGGATACCAGGGCAATCCTCGGAGAGGCGAAGGACAACTCTTCGACGACCTTGCGGAAGTCGCCGAGCATCGCGTCCATGCGGGGCGAGTGGAAGGCATGGCTGACCCGCAGCCGGCGGGTCTTGCGGCCCTGCCGCTCCCACTCGGCGGCGATCTCCAGCGCCGGTGCCTCGTCACCCGCGATGACCACGGAGGTCGGGCCGTTGACGGCGGCGATGCTCACCTCGGCCTCACGGCCGGTGAGCGATCCGGAGATCTCCTCCTCCGACGCCTGGACCGCCACCATGGCGCCGCCCTCGGGCNGGAGTGGCCGATCAGCACGTCCGGGCGGACACCCCAGTGCTCCAGCAGCCGGAACAGCGCCACCTCGACGGCGAACAGCGCGGGCTGGGTGAACGCCGTCCGGTCCAGCAGCTCGGCGTCCGCGCTCCCCTCCTCCGCGAACACCACCTCCCGCAGCGGACGGTCGAGCAGACCGTCCAGGTGGGCGCACACCTCGTCCCACGCGTCGGCGAACACCGGGAAGGCGTCGTACAGCTCCCGGCCCATCCCGAGGCGCTGCGCACCCTGGCCCGAGAACAGGAACGCCGTCTTGCCGGCCGCCCCCGCCACGCCGCGTACGACGCCGGGCGCGGTCTCGCCCTTCGCGAGGGCTTCGAGGCCGCGCAGCATGTCCGCGCGATCCTCGCCGACCAGGGCAGCCCGGTGGTCGAAGAGAGACCGGCTCGTCACGAGGGAATAGCCGATGTCCACGGTGGGCATGAACTCTTCGGTGGCCGTGGCCAGTTGGTCCCGCAGCCGCTCGGCCTGACCCCGGAGGGCGGCGTCGGTCCGGCCGGACAGGATCCACGGCACCGGGGCCGCGGTGGTGTCCGGGGCCTCCTCGGCCCGTGGCGCCTCCGGCTCGCCGGAGACNGCCTCCTCGGCCCGTGGCGCCTCCGGCTCGCCGGAGACCGGCGCCTGCTCGATGATGGTGTGCGCGTTGGTGCCGCTCACACCGAAGGCGGAGACCGCCGCCCTGCGCGGGTGGCCCCGCTCCGGCCAGGGCACCGCCTCGGTCAGCAGTTCCACGTCGCCCGCCGACCAGTCCACATGCGGCGACGCCTCGTCCACGTGCAGCGTCTTGGGAAGGGTGCCTTCGCGCATGGCCATCACCATCTTGATGACCCCGGCGACACCGGCGGCGGCCTGCGTATGACCGATGTTGGACTTGATGGCGCCCAGCAGTAGCGGCTGGCCCTCGGGGCGGCCCTGGCCGTAGGTGGCCAGCAGTGCCTGCGCCTCGATCGGGTCACCGAGCGGAGTGCCGGTGCCATGGGCCTCGACCACGTCCACGTCGGCGGAGGTCAGCCGGGCACCGGCCAGCGTCTGCTCGATCAGCCGCTGCTGCGACGGGCCGTTCGGCGCCGTCAGACCGTTGGACGCACCGTCCTGGTTGATGGCCGAACCCCGGATGACGGCCAGCACCTTGTGGCCGTTGCGCTGGGCGTCCGACAGCCGCTCCACGAGCAGCATGCCCACGCCCTCGGACCAGCCGGTGCCGTCGGCCGATGCGGCGAACGCCTTGCACCGCCCGTCGAAGGACAGCACGCGCTGGGCGCTGAACTCGACGAACGTGCCCGGTGTGGCCATGATCGTCACACCGCCGGCCAGCGCCACGGAGGACTCGCCCTGCCGCAACGACTGGCAGGCCAGGTGCAGGGCGACCAGCGACGAGGAGCACGCGGTGTCCACCGTGACGGCCGGCCCCTCGAAGCCGAAGGTGTAGGAGATGCGGCCGGACGAGACGCTGGGAGCGCTGCCGAGTCCGAGGTACCCCTCCACTCCCTCGGCGTCGCTCAGGATGCGCGAGCCGTAGTCGTGGTAGTTGGAGCCGACGAAGACTCCGGTCTGGCTTCCGCGCAGTGCCACGGGGTCGATGCCGGCGCGCTCGAACGCCTCCCAGGAGGTCTCCAGCAGCAGCCGCTGCTGCGGGTCGATCGCCATGGCCTCACGCGGCGAGATCCCGAAGAAGCCCGGGTCGAAGTGGCCGACCTCGTCGAGGAAGCCGCCCGCCTGGACGTAGCTGGTGCCGGACTTCTCGGGGTCCGGGTCGTAGAGACCGTCGATGTCCCAGCCGCGGTCCTCGGGGAACGCCGAGATCACGTCCCCTTCGGCCATCAGCAGGTTCCACAGATCCTCGGGGCTGCGCACCCCGCCGGGGAACCGGCAGCTCATGCCGATGATGGCGATGGGCTCATCGGTGGCCATGGGCTTGTCGTCCGGCCGCTGGGGTGCGGCGGCGGTGGCGCCCGACGTGACCGGCTGGTCGCCGAACATCTCGGTGTACAGGTACCGGGCCAGAACCGTGGCGGTCGGGTAGTCGAAGACACAGGTGACCGGCAGCCGGAGCCCGGTGACCACGCCGAGGCGGTTGCGCAGCTCGACGGCGGTCAGCGAGTCGAAGCCGAGGTCGCGGAAGGCACGGTCGGCCTCCACCGCGTCCGCGCTGTCGTAACCGAGGACGTCGGCGGCCTGGTTGCGTACCAGCTCCAGGAGGAGCCCCGGCCGCTCGGCAGGGGACAGCTTCGCCATCTCCCGGCGCAGCACGGAAATGGCGTCGTCGCCGTCGCCGGTGTCCGCGCCGGTGGCGGCAGCGGGGCGGTTCAGCTCGGGCAGCTCACGGAACAGCGCGCTCGGGCGTGAACCGACGAACTCCGGCCGGAAGCGATCCCAGTCGATCTCGGCGATGACCAGGAAGGTCTCGTCCAGTTCAAGTGCCTGCTGCATGCCGGAGATCGCCAGCTCTGGCACCATTCCGACCATGCCGGAACGGTCCATCCGCTCGCCGACCTCGCCGGATCCGAGGCCGCCTCCGGCCCAGGCGCCCCAGGCGATGGACGTGGCCGGTAGCCCGTCCGCGCGCCGCTGCAACGCCAGCGCGTCGAGGTAGGCGTTACCCGCCGCGTAGCTGCCCTGGCCCGGGCCGCCCAAGGTGCCCGCCCCGGAGGAGAACAGCACGAAGGCGGACAGGTCCATCCCGGCGGTCAGCTCATGGAGGTTCCGCGTGGCGTCCACCTTCGGGCGCAGCACCCCGGCCGCCCGGCGCACCGTGAGGGCGTCCACCACACCGTCATCCAGCACACCGGCCGTGTGCACCACGGCGGTCAGCGGGAACTCCGGTGGGATCGCGTGCAGCACCGCGTCCAGCGCGTCACGGTCCGCCGCGTCACACGCCGCGATCGTCACCCGGGCGCCCATGGCCTCCAGCTCCGCCTTCAGCTCGGCGGCGCCCTCGGCCTCCATACCACTGCGACTGGTCAGCACCAGATGCTCGGCACCCGTACGCGCCAGCCAGCGGGCGACATGACCGCCCAGCGCACCCGTACCGCCGGTGACCAGCACGGAACCGCGGCTCTGCCAGGACCCCCGACCCTCGACGTCCTCAGCCGCCGAGGCCCGCACCATGCGCTTGGCGAACACACCGGAGCCGCGCACCGCGACCTGGTCCTCGCCGTCCGTGCCCGCCAGCACTCCGGCCAGACGGGCCACCGCGCGGCCGTCCATGGTCTCGGGCAGATCGACCGCGCCGCCCCAGCGCTGGGGGTACTCCGCCCCCACGATCCGGCCCAACCCCCACACCATCGCCTGCACCGGGCTCACCAGCCGGTCGGACCGCCCCACCGACACCGCACCCCGGGTGCCGCACCACAGCGGAGCCACCACACCCGCGTCACCGAGCCCCTGGACCAGCGCCACCGTGGCCGCCAGGCCGGCGGGCACCACCTCGAACGTCGTGTGCCCCGACTCGTCAAGACCCAGCAGCGAGAAAACGCCCGCCACGCCCGAAGACTCCGCCTCGGCCTCGTCGAGCGCCGCCCGCAGCCGCTCCGCCACGGTCCAGCGGTCGTTGCCCGATCCGTCCAGCACCACCCGGACGACGTCGGCACCGCTTGTCCCCAGCCCGTTCACCGTGGCGGTCACGAGGGCATCGTCGGCGTGCGACGCGGGGAGGACCACGAGCCAGGTGCCCGAAAGGGCCGCCTCGGTGGAGGACGGCAGTGGCTTCCAGACCACCTTGTAACGCCAACCGTCCACCGTGTTCTGCTCACGCCGCTGACGCCGCCAGGACGACAGCGCCGGAAGCAACGCCATCAACGACGACTGCTGCTCCTCGTCCTCCACCGCCAGCGTGCGGACCAGCGCCTCCAGGTCCTCGCGCTCCACCGCCTCCCAGAAGCGGGCGTCCACCGCGTCCGCGGCCAAACCGTCGGCGGCGGACATCTCCGCGGCCGACACATCCAGCCAGTACCGCTGGCGCCGGAAGGCGTAGGTCGGCAGCTCCACCCGGCGGGCGCCACGGCCCTCCAGCAGGGCGGGCCAATCCACCGCGACGCCCCGCACGAACACCTCGGCGGCGGAGGTCAGGAACCGCTCCAGACCGCCCTCGTCGCGCCGCAGTGTGCCCACGACCACCGCCTGGGCCTCAGCGGCCTCCACCGTCTGCTGAACCGGAAGCGTGAGCACCGGGTGCGGGCTGGCCTCGATGAACACGCCGTGGCCGTCATCCAACAGCTTTCGGGTGGTGGCCTCCAGCTCAACGGTCTGCCGCAGGTT
>NZ_JACVYG010000146.1:0-4781 GCF_014712245.1 Streptomyces sp. 5-10 | reverse complement strand
GGGACACCCCGGGGGTGTTGTCCACGAAGTTGGTGATCAACCAGTTCAGGTTCTGCGCCGCCTGGCTCATCGGGCTCACACTAACGCTCCTGATCGTAGGTGCTGCCGGGGCCGAAGCCCTGTTGGTCATGCTGGTCACGCCCGGGGGTCCCGGATCCCGCGTTGCGCCCCCGCTGGACGCCGCGGCGCAGGTTGCTCAGCCTGCCGCGGACGTCCTCCGGGGCGCGGGAGACCTGGGGGCCGCCCTGTCCGGTCGGCTCCGCGGCGCCCTCGACCAGATTGGCCTTGGGTACCCGGCGGGGCAGGCCGGACGAGGTGACCCCGCCGGCCTGCGGCTCGCGCAGCCGCTCGGCACGGTGCCAGCGCTGGTCGTTCTCCGACTGCCACGGGGCACCGTCCTCCTGCTGCTGGGGAGCCTGATGGGGCCGCTCCGGCGCGGTGGGCGCCGCCGGGTCCCCGACCATCCCCTGTGCCCCTGTGTCCTCGGACGGCTGCCACTGCTTGTCACGACGCGGAAGCCCGGCGTCGGTCATCGAGTGGATTCCGCTCGGGGAAGGGCCCGGACGGTGGAACTCTACGCGGTCCCGAGAAACTTCGGGAGCGCTGGGTCCTGATTCCGCTTCGGTCCCGAACTGCGACGCGTAGGGCATCTCGAAAGATCCGGAATCGCCCCACTCTCCCTGCTGAGAGGGTGAGTTGTAGCCGATGTACGGCTGCTGTTCGGATTCCGTTTGAGTTGTGTAATCCGCTTCCGGTTGCGTAAAGGCGGAATTCTGGTACGCGGACTGCGCGGACGGGTCGGAAGCCGCCTGGTCATGCCGCGGCTCCTGCTCGGGCGGGGTGGCCCCCATTCCGCTGTACTGGCCCAGGAACTGGTTCTGCCCCTGGTCCCGGTCGTCCCGGTCGTAGGCGGAGTCGTCGAAGCCCAGCTCGGCGGCGGTGCGCGAGGACAGCTCGGTCACGTCCTGGTAGGCGGGCGCGGGGCCCGGCTCTGGAACGATCCGGGAGACCGTGAAGTCGTCCTGGGGCAGCTCCTCGCCGCCACCGCCGTGGGTGATCGCCTCGGGCAGCATCACCAGCGAGGTGGTGCCCGCCTGCTCCCCGGAGGGGCGCAGCTGGACCCGGATGCCGTGCCGGTCGGCGAGGCGGCCGACCACGAACAGGCCCATGCGCTGGGACACCGTGGCGTCCACCGTCGGCGGGTTGGCCAGCTTGTGGTTGATGTCGGCGAAGTCCTCGGCGGTCAGGCCGATGCCCTTGTCGTGGATCTCCACCACCACCCGGCCGTCGGGCAGCCGGGTCGAGGTGACCCGCACCTTGGTGTGCGGGGAGGAGAAGGTGGTGGCGTTCTCCAGCAGCTCGGCCAGGAGATGTACCAGGTCGGTCACCGCGGTGCCGTGGATCTCGCTCTCGGAGATCCCGGCCAGCTCGATCCGCTCGTAGGACTCCACCTCCGAGGAGGCGGCCCGCAACACGTCGATCAGCGGCACCGGCTGGTTCCAGCGCCGGCCGGGCTCCTCGCCCGCGAGGATCAGGAGGTTCTCGCCGTTGCGCCGCATACGGGTGGCCAGGTGGTCCAGCCGGAAGAGGTGCTCCAGCTGGTCCGGATCGGCTTCCCGGCTCTCCAGTTCGGAGATCAGGGTCAGCTGTCTCTCGATCAGTCCCTGGTTGCGACTGGAAAGGTTGGTGAAGATCGCGTTGACGCCGCCGCGCAGCATCGCCTGCTCGGCCGCGAGCCGGATCGCCTCGCGGTGCACCTGGTCGAAGGCGCGGGCCACCTCGCCGATCTCGTCCTTGGTGTTGATCGGTATCGAGCTGACCCGGGTGTCCACCCGTCCGGGGTCGGTGCGGGAGAGCTGATCGACCACCGCCGGCAGCCGCGTCTCGGCGACGTCGAAGGCGGCGTTGCGCAGTTGCCGCATCGAATGGCTCATCGAGCGGGCCATCCGGCCGGCCACGAAGAAGGCGGCGAGGAGCGCCAGCACCACGATCGCGCCGTTCACGATCGCGTCGCGCCGGGCGTCCGAGGAGATCTGCGCCGCCTCGGCCACGGCCTTGTTCACCAGGGTCTGCTCGACGTCCCGGTAGGCGTTGAACTTGATCGTGGAGGCGTTGAACCAGGAGTCCGGGGTGATCCCCTGGGCGGCCAGCGCCGAGGGCGCGGCACCGCTGCCCATGGCCTTGACCATCTTGTCCATGCTTGGCGGCGCCACGAACTTCTTGTCCTCCGCCTCGGCCTTCCGCTTCGCCTCGGCGATTTGCGTCTGCGCACGCTTCTCGGCCGCCTTGAGGGTGTCCTCGAGCCGGGTCACGTCCTGCGGGGTGCCGGCGGCCTCGAACTCCCCGAGCGCGATGCCCTCGAGGTAGACGTACGAGGTGAAGGCGGTGAGCTGGGTCTTGCGGTCGGTCGCGGACGGGCCGGGTTTCACCAGCAGATGGGTGCCGATGGAGCGCTGCAGCGACTCCGCGCCCTTGGCCAGGGATACCGCGTAGACGGTACGGCCGTAAGACGTGATATTGCCGGTGCCCAGGCCCAGTTCATTGGCGAACTCGGTCAGCCCGTGCTCAACGGCGACATAGCCCTCTTCGGTCTTCACCCCGTCGAGGCGGTCGGTGTAGGCGTTCCGGCGCAGGGCGGCCAGCTGCGGTTCACCGGCCCTGAACGCTTTGAGGCGGCGTTTCAGGGACGCCGTCTGCGGCATGTCGGCGACGGCCTTGTCGAAGTCCTTCTTTGCCTCGTCGCTCGCGGCCCGGGCCCTGGTCACCGTGGCCTCGTTGGTGCCGCTGAGCAGCGGGCCCGCGGTCAGGTCGCGCTCGTTGACCAGGGCGTGGGCGTAGGTGGTGGCGGCCCGGACGACCTGGGCGGTGCGCTCGGCGTCCCGAGCCTCGTTCCAGGTGGAGACCGATGAGGCGACCTGGAAGCCACCGAAGACCAGGGCGACGAGCACGGGGATGAGCAGGATCGCGTACAGCCGGCCGCGCACCCGCCAGTTCCGAGGGGAGATCCGGCCACCACTGGGTGCGGGTGGCTCCGCTGCCTCGGCGGGCGACGCCGCTGTGCCTGTACGCGGCGGCGGGGTGAAGTTCCCTCGCGCCTCTTGCGCGGGGTCCGGCTTGCTTCGCCTCACTCGACCAACAACCTCTCGGCATCGGCACCTGATTCGTGCCGTTCCCAGCTGAGCCCTGACTGCCCAGTTCAGCGAATTCCAGCACGCCGCGCGGGTGCTTTCCAAACAGTGCGCAAAGCGCTCAGTCCGTTGTCTGGACCAGAGAAAAAAGGGGCGTTACGGCTAAGACATGTCGAATACCGAACCATTTTGGGTGCGCACCGGAACCGCGCGATCGCGCTCTGTGTCGACGGCCGGTGCATATCTCTGTCGAAACGTTATGAATGACGAGCGGGCCGTGTCGTTCGACACAGCCCGCCGTACGTCGGTTTTCCGACAACTTCCGGACAGTGGCCCCTACTTGAGTCGGGCCATCAGCGCATGCTCGACCAGTGTGATGAGCGCGCTCTTCGCCTCGCTGCGATGGCGCGCGTCGGTGGTGATGATGGGAGTGTCCGGGCCGATCTGCAGTGCCTCGCGGACCTCTTCGGGGTTGTAGGGCTGCTGGCCGTCGAAGCCGTTGAGGGCGATGACGAAGGGCAGTCCGGAGTTCTCGAAGTAGTCGACGGCGGGGAAGCAGTCGGCCAGCCGGCGGGTGTCCACCAGGACCACGGCGCCGATGGCGCCGCGGACCAGGTCGTCCCACATGAACCAGAAGCGGTCCTGGCCGGGCGTGCCGAACAGATAGAGGATCAGGTCATCGTCGAGCGTGATGCGGCCGAAGTCCATCGCCACGGTCGTCGTGGTCTTGTCCTGGACGTGGCTCAGATCGTCGATCCCCGCCGAGGCCGATGTCATCACGGCTTCGGTGCGCAGCGGATTGATCTCCGAGACCGCGCCGACGAACGTGGTCTTGCCCACGCCGAAGCCGCCGGCCACCACGATCTTCGCGGAGGTGGTCGCGCGGGCGGGGGGAGCGCCGCTAGAGCTTGCGAAGTCCACTGAGCACCCTTTCGAGCAGTGTCACATCCGGAGTACCGCCCGCTTCCGAACCGCCCCCGGGCTGGTGGATCGCCACCATGCCGGCCTCCGCCAGGTCCGCCACCAGGATGCGTGCCACACCCAGGGGGATGTTCAGCAGCGCCGAGACCTCGGCGACCGACTTCACCTCCTGGCACAGGTGGCAGATCCGCTGGTGCTCGGGAAGGAGCCCCTGCAGATGCACGGGGTCGGCCGTCGTGCTGACCAGCGCCTCGATGGCGAGCTGGTAGCGGGGCCGGGTCCGGCCACCGGTCATGGCATAGGGGCGCACCAATGGCTGGTCGCCTTCACCCCCGTACGGCGATTGGTGATGGCCGCCGTACGGGCCGGGCGAGGCGGGGGGCGGGGTCATGGATCCTCCGGTCGGACAACAAGGTGACGGTGGTGCCGTCGGTCGGTGCCGGTGGGGGGCCGCCCGGCCGTGGGGCCGGGCGGGCGGGCGTCGGATGGTCGTTGGATCAGTTCAACAGGCTGCCCTGCAGTTCGGCGCGCAGGTCCGGGGTGAGGACATTGCCTGCGCGATCGACCAGCAGGGCCATCTCGTAGCCGACGAGGCCGATGTCGCACTCGGGGTGGGCGAGCACGGCGAGGGAGGATCCGTCGGAGATCGACATGATGAAGAGGAACCCTCGTTCCATTTCGACGACGGTCTGGTTGACCATGCCGCCTTCGAAGATGCGGGAGGCTCCGGAG
>NZ_JACVYG010000145.1:0-4793 GCF_014712245.1 Streptomyces sp. 5-10 | reverse complement strand
GACAACACCGCCCGCTGAGCGACCAGCGCACCCGCCACGTGCGACAGAGACACGCTGTCCGACGATTCGAGCAGGGAGGCGAGGCGCTCGGCCTGTCCAGACAGTGATTCTGCGGAGGCCGCCGAGATCACCAGGGGCACGGCGCCATCGCTCTTGGCGGGCTCTGCCGGTTCCACTTCGGGCTCCGGTACCTGTTCCAGGATCACGTGCGCGTTCGTCCCGCTCACGCCGAAACCCGAGACGCCCGCCCGGCGCGGCCGGTCCGCCTCCGGCCACTCGCGTGCCTCAGCCAACACCTCCACCGCGCCCGCCGACCAGTCCACCCGCGACGACGGGGCGTCGACATGCAGGGTGGGCGGCAGCACGCCGTGCCGCAGCGCCTCCACCATCTTGATCACACCGGCCACACCCGCGGCCGCCTGCGTGTGGCCGATGTTGGACTTCAGCGAACCCAGCCACAACGGCCGATCCTGCGGCCGGTCCTGACCATAAGTCGCCAACAGCGCCTGCGCCTCGATCGGATCACCCAGCACCGTACCCGTGCCATGCCCTTCCACCACATCCACATCGCACGCCGACAGGCCCGCGTTGGCGAGCGCCTTGCGGATCACCCGCTGCTGCGACGGACCATTCGGCGCCGTCAGACCGTTCGAGGCGCCGTCCTGATTGACCGCCGAGCCGCGGACGACCGCCAGCACCCTGTGGCCCTTGTGCCGGGCCTCGGACAGCCGCTCCAGGACCACGACACCGGCGCCCTCGGCCCACCCCGTACCGTCAGCGGCATCCGCATACGACTTGCACCGGCCGTCGGCGGCGAGCCCCCGCTGCCGCGAGAACTCCACGAACGCCCCCGGCGTCGCCATCACCGTCGCACCGCCCGCCAGCGCCATCGAGCACTCGCCGCGGCGCAGCGCCTGGACGGCAAGGTGGATGGCGACCAGCGAGGAAGAGCAGGCCGTGTCCACGGTCACCGCCGGACCCTCGAAACCGAACACGTAGGAGACCCGGCCCGAGGCCACACTGGCCGCCGCTCCCGTGCCGGTGAGACCCTCCAGTTCGGGGGGCACGTTGCCACCAGCGAAGTAGTCGACGCCCATGATGCCGCTAAAGACACCGACATCCGTGCCCTTCAAGGTCTCCGGGTCGATCCCGGCGCGCTCCAGGGCCTCCCACGAGGTCTCCAGGAGCAGGCGCTGCTGCGGATCCATCGCCAGCGCCTCACGCGGCGAGATCCCGAAGAGGCTGCCGTCGAACAGGCCCGCCTCGTGCAGGAACCCGCCCTGGTCGACGTACGACGTGCCGGTCTTCTCCGGGTCCGCGTCGAACAGGCCGTCCAGGTCCCAGCCTCGGTCGGCAGGGAAGCCGGACACGCCGTCCCGGCCCTCGCTGACCAGCCGCCACAAGTCCTCCGGGCTCGCCACACCGCCCGGCAGACGGCACGCCATGCCCACGATCGCGATCGGTTCGTGGGATGCGTTCACGAGCTGGCGGTTGCGCTTCTTCAGCGAGCCGACCTCTTCGAGCGACTTCCGCAGCGCCTCGACAAGCTTCTCGTATGAAGTACTCACTCAGCTATCCTCATCAGTTGGTGCCGCATCAGCCTTCTAGGTCCTCGTCGCTGTCACCGAGCGCCAGTTGGACGAGGTCATCGACGTCCAGACCAGCGAGCGCCCCCGGTCCGTCCGTCTCGTCCGGCTGCCCGGCCCCGGGCGTCACGGTGTCGAGAGCGGCCAGCTCGACCAGGGCGTCCAGCAGGCCGGCCTCCCGGATCCGGGCCAGCGGGAGGGAGACCAGGGCGTGCCGCAGCCGCTCTTCGTCGACCTCCGCTCCGCTCTTCGCGCCGTCCGGGAGGAGTTCGGCGTGTACGTGGCGGGCCAGCGCGAGCGGGGTCGGGTAGTCGAAGACCACCGTCGCGGCCAGGTTGAGACCGGTGGCCTCACGGAGGCGGTTCCGGAGCTCGACCGACATGAGCGAGTCGAAGCCGGCGTCCTTGAACCGCGTACCGGCCACGACCCCCTCCGTACCGTTGTGCCCCAGCACCGTCGCCACCTCGGTGCGAAGGAGGTCGACGAGCACGGCCTCCTGCTCGGTCCGCGCGAGTCCGGCCAGCTGGCGGAGCAGGCCGTCACCGCTGTCACCGGACGCGGCCCGCACCACCTGCCGTCGGCCGGTGTGCACCAGACCGCACAGCAGGGTCGGGATGCCGCGGCCCGCGGCCGCGTCAGCGCGCAGCGCCCGCAGGTCCAGCTTGACCGGCACCGCCAGAGCGGTAGGACTCCGCAGGACCGCGTCAAACAACCGCATGCCCTCGGCAGGAGCGATAGGCAGTACACCGCCACGACTCATCCGGGCCTGATCGGCAACACCCAAATGAGCNGCGCGCAGCGCCCGCAGGTCCAGCTTGACCGGCACCGCCAGAGCGGTAGGACTCCGCAGGACCGCGTCAAACAACCGCATGCCCTCGGCAGGAGCGATAGGCAGTACACCGCCACGACTCATCCGGGCCTGATCGGCAACACCCAAATGAGCGGTCATACCACTGCTCTGCTCCCACAAACCCCACGCAAGCGACGTCCCCGGCAGACCAGCCGCCCGACGCCGGTACGCCACCGCGTCAAGGTAAGCGTTAGCCGCCGCATAATTACCCTGACCAGCCGAACCGAACAGCCCCGACGCGGAAGAGAACAACGCGAACACCGACAGATCCATATCCCGCGTCAACTCATCCAAATGCCGTACGGCCCCCACCTTCGGCCCGAACACATACGACAACCGCTCCGGCGTCAACGCACCGATCACACCATCGTCCAACACACCCGCGGTATGCACGACCCCGATAAGCGGATGCTCCGCCGACACCGAACCAAGGAGCGCAGCCACCGCATCCCGGTCAGCAACATCACACGCCACCACCGCCACCGACACCGCCCCCAACTCCCGCAACTCACCAACCAGTTCCCTCGCACCCTCCGCATCCCCGCCACGCCGACTCGCCAGAACCAAGTGACGGACACCATGCTCAGTCACCAGATGCCGGGCCAGCAGCGCACCCAGCGAACCCGTACCACCGGTCACCAACACCGTCCCCTCACCCCCCAGAGCCAGACCCCCCTCCNCCAGTTCCCTCGCACCCTCCGCATCCCCGCCACGCCGACTCGCCAGAACCAAGTGACGGACACCATGCTCAGTCACCAGATGCCGGGCCAGCAGCGCACCCAGCGAACCCGTACCACCGGTCACCAACACCGTCCCCTCCGCATCAAGGGGTTTCGGAACGCTCAGCACTATCTTGCCGATGTGCTGGGCCTGGCTCATGTAACGGAACGCGTCCGGTGCACTGCGCACGTCCCATGCGGTACGCGGCAGCGGGGTAAGCTCTCCCGCCTCGAACAGTCCCATCAATTCGGTGAGCATCTGCTGGATGCGGTCGGGACCGGCCTCAATCAGGTCGAATGCCTGGTAGGCAACCCCCGGGTACGTGCCGGCGACGGTGGCGGCATCCCGGATATCGGTTTTGCCCATCTCGATGAACCTGCCCCCGCGGGGCAGCAGCCGCAGCGAGGCGTCCACGAGCTCCCCGGCCAGACAGTCCAGAACCACATCCATTCCGGCACCCGAGGTCCCGGCCAGGAAGCGCTCCTCGAACTCCGCCGTCCGCGAGGACGCAATGCACGTGTCTTCCAAGCCCAGTTCCCGCAACACCGCCCACTTGCCGGGGCTCGCCGTACCGAACACCCTGGCACCCAAGTGCCGGGCTATCTGCGTCGCCGCCATGCCTACACCACCAGTGGCAGCATGGATCAGCACCGATTCGCCCGCCCGCAAGCCGGCCAGATCACGCAGACCGTAATAGGCGGTGAGGAAGGCTACGGGGACCGATGCCGCCTGCTGGAACGACCACCCCTCGGGCATCGGGACGAGATACCGTCGGTCGGTGACAGCGATCGATCCGAACCCGACGCTTGTCAGGCCCATCACCCGGTCACCGACGGCCAGACCCGTCACACCCTCGCCGACCTCCAGCACCACACCAGCGCCTTCACCACCCAGCTCAGCCGCGTCCGGATACATCCCCAACGCGATCAGAACGTCGCGAAAGTTGATGCCCAACGCCCGCAGACCAACACGGACCTGACCTGCAGCCAACGGCGCCGCAGCACCAGGCTCGGGCAACAGAGCAAGGTTGTCGAGCGTGCCACCCCCTGTAGCACCCAACCGCCACTCACACGCCTCTTCAGGTACCTGCAAGATCCGCTCACTGGCATGGACGAACCGGGGCGCCGACAGCATGGTGCCCCGGACCGCAAGTNCGGGGACGGCCCCCCGGGTCACCACCACCAGCCCGGAGTCCTCAAAGGCCTCCTCCGCCAGCCAGGCCTGTACGACGCCCAGCACCCTGCCCGTCAAGGCAAGCACCTCGTCGGCGTCGTCAGCCCCGTCACCGTAGGCCTCCAGAACGGCCACGGCCGGAACGTCGGCGGCCAGGGCGGCCACCTCCTCGGCGGACGTGACCGGCACCCAGGAAGACTCCAACTCAGCGACCGCCCCAGACATCGCCGGCAGCTCGGTCCACTCCACCCCGAACAAAGCGCCCCGGCTGCCGTCGGCCACCGCGGTGTCCAACTGCTCGACCGGCACGGGCCGGGAGACCAGCGACTGCAGACTGAGCAGCGGCCCACCGGTCAGATCGCCGGCTTCGAGAGAGAGAGTGTGAGCGGCGGACCGCACCAGGCGCACCCGCAGCGCGGAGGCGCCGACGGCGTGCAAGCGCAGCCCACTCCAACCGAACGGCA
>NZ_JACVYG010000144.1:0-4934 GCF_014712245.1 Streptomyces sp. 5-10 | reverse complement strand
CAGGCGCGTGCGTGGCCTGTGGTGGACCGCCTCCGCCGCGCCGCCGTCTCCTCCTTCGGGGTGTCCGGTACGAACGCGCACCTGATCCTGGAACAGGCCGAACCGGAACCCCTCCGGCGGGAGCCGGTCGACGCCGGGGTGCTGCCGTATCCGCTGTCCGCCCGCAACCACGCCGGGGTCCGGGAGCAGGCACGGCGGTTGCGTGAGCACCTGAAGCGCCATCCCGAGGCCGACCTCGGGGACGTGTCCCACTCGCTCGCCACGACGCGGACCATGTTTCCGCACCGCGCGGTACTGGTCGCCGCCGACCGCGATGAACTGGACGAACTCCTGGGCGCCTGCGCGGCCGGCGAACCCCGTGGCGCGGTGGTCACGGGGAAGGCGATCTCCACGGGCCGTCCGGTGTGGGTGTTTCCGGGGCAGGGGTCGCAGTGGGTGGGGATGGCGGTGGAGTTGTTGGGGTCGTCTTCGGTGTTCGCGGAGCGGTTGGGTGAGTGTGCGGCGGCGTTGGCGCCGTTGGTGGAGTGGTCGTTGGTGGATGTGTTGGGTGATGAGGTGGCGTTGGGGCGGGTTGATGTGGTGCAGCCGGTGTTGTGGGCGGTGATGGTGTCGTTGGCGGAGGTGTGGCGTTCGTTCGGTGTGGTGCCTGCGGCGGTGGTGGGGCATTCGCAGGGGGAGATCGCGGCGGCGGTGGTGGCGGGGGTGTTGTCGTTGGAGGACGCCGCGCGGGTGGTGTGCGTGCGATCGAAGTTGATCGCGCAGGGGCTTGCGGGGCGTGGCGGGATGGTGTCGTTGCCGCTGCCTCTGGCCGAGGTGGAGGGGCTGATCGCGCCGTTTGGCGACGCTCTGGTGGTGGCGGCGGTGAACGGTCCGGAGTCGGTGGTGGTGTCGGGGACGTCGGATGCGGTGGCGGCTTTGGTGGAGCGGGAGCCGCGGGCGCGGCGGGTCGCGGTGGACTACGCCTCCCATTCCCCGGCGGTCCAGGAGCTTCGTGAGGAGTTGCTGGCGGCCCTGGGGCCGATCGCCCCCGCCGTGGGTACGGTCCCGGTCTACAGCTCGGTGACGGGTGGCCCGATCGACGGGTCGGCCATGGACGCGGAGTACTGGTACACCAACCTGCGCGAGCCGGTGAACTTCCAGGAAGCGGTGTCGGCACTACTGGCCGACGGCTACGGCACGTTCGTCGAACCCAGTCCCCACCCGGTGCTGACCACGGCCGTCGAACAGACCGCCGGGGACACCGAGATCGCCGTCGTGGGCACACTGCGCAGGCAGTCCGGTGGCATCGCGCAGATGCTGCGGGCCGCGGCGCAAGCCTGCGCCCTCGGAATCGACGTGGACTGGAGCGCGGCGCATCCGACCGGCGTCCGGCAGGTGGATCTGCCCACCTACCCGTTCGCCGATGAACGGTTCTGGCTGGACGGCGGCTCCGCCCGTGGTGATGTGTCCGCGGTCGGCCTGGCACCGGTGGACCACGGCCTGCTCGGCGCGAAGGCCGACATGGCGGCCTCCGGCGAACTCGTACTGTCCGGGTCGCTGTCGCTCGCCTCGCATCCATGGCTGGCCGACCACACCGTGCGCGGCTCGGCGATCCTCCCCGGTGCCGCCTTCGTCGAGCTGGTCGTCCGAGCGGGCGACGAGGTGGGCCGCCCGGCCGTCGAGGAACTCACCCTCCACGCGCCGCTGGCCATCCCGGCGGACGGGCGGGTGGACGTGCAGGTGACGGTCGCCACCGACGGTCACGTCCAGGTCCACTCCCGGACAGCCGGATCGGACTGGACCCACCACGCGAGCGCGGTCACCACCGACCGGCCGGGCGAGGCGCCGGTGTGGCGGAGCTGGCCGCCGGAACCGGCGGAAGCGGTGGACATCGAACGGTTCTACGAGACTCTGGAGGACAACGGTCTGGACTACGGGCCGGCCTTCCGCGGTGTACGGGCCATGTGGCGGTCCGAGGACGCGTACTACGCCGAGGTGGCGCTGCCGGACGAGGTGCCGGAGGCCGCGTTCGTACTGCACCCCGCACTGCTCGACTCCGCACTGCAGGTGATGGCCTTCGCGGCGGCGGAGCCCGGCCGCACATCCCTCCCCTTCGCCTGGTCGGGGATTTCCGTGCACGCCTCGGGAGCCCGGTCGTTGCGCGTGCGTGTCGCCGCGACGCGGGCCGGGGACATCTCGGTGCTGGCCACCGATCCGGCGAACGCGCCGGTGGTCACCGTGGACCGGGTGCGCTCCCGCACGCTCCGCGCCGACCAGCTCGATCCCCCGCTGACCGGCCTGCTCTCCCGCCTGGAGTGGACCCCCGTGGAAGCCGGCCCGCCGGCCGTGGATCCCGGCCCCACCGTGAGGTACGAGTGCGGGGTCGCGGACTCGCCGATCGAGGTGGCGAACCAGGCGCTGGAGGCCGTCCAGGAGTGGCTGCGGCACGAGGGCCGGCCGGACTCCCGTCTGGTCGTGCTGACGCGTGGCGCGGTCTCGACCGGCCCCGACGACCCGGTCTCCGCCCTCTGCCAGGCACCGGTGTGGGGACTGGTGCGCTCGGCGCAGGCCGAACACCCCGGGCGGCTGGTCATCGTCGACATCGACGACGGGTCGGACGACGCCCTCTGCGCCGCTCTCGCGACCGGTGAGCCACAGCTCGCCCTGCGCCGCGGCGCGATCCTGGCCCCCCGGTTGGTGAGTGCCCGGGGCGAAGGCGACCCCCCGCGGATTCCGTCCGACGGGACGGTCCTGGTGACCGGTGGAACCAGCGGCCTCGGCGCCCTGGTCGCCCGCCATCTGGCCATGCGGCACGGGGTCCGGCACCTCGTCCTCGTCAGCCGGTCCGGACCGCGGGCCGACGGCGTGGCCGAGCTGATCGCCGAACTCGGGGAACTGGGCGCGCGGGCCGAGGCGGTCGCCTGCGATGTCGCCGACCGGGACCAGGTCCGCGCGGTGCTCGAGGGCATCGACGAGTTCCCGCTCGCCGGTGTCGTGCACGCCGCGGCCGTACTCGACGACGGTGCCATCACCTCGCTGACCCCCGACCGGCTGCGCACCGTCGCCGCACCGAAGGTCCACGGAGCGCTGCATCTGCACGAGCTCACCGAGGGCATGGACCTGCGGCTGTTCGCCTTGTTCTCCTCAGCGGCCGGAATCCTCGGCTCCCCGGGACAGGCGAACTACGCGGCGGCCAACGCCTTCCTCGACGCACTGGCCACCCGGCGGCGTGCGGCCGGACTCGCCGGGCACTCCCTCGCCTGGGGCCTGTGGGAGCAGACGACATCGCTGACCGCACCGGTCCAGGCCACCCGCCCCCGGGCCGCGGTCGGCGCCCTGTCGACGGCCGAGGGCCTTGCGCTGTTCGACCGCGTCCTGGGCGGCACCGACCCGGTGGCCGTACCGGTCAGGATGGCGCCGGTCGCCCGTGGCCCGGTGCGTCCGGCGGCCGCCGCCGTGGTCACCGAGCCGGACTTCGCCGCGCGCGTGGCCGCGCTGGGTCCCGCCGAGCGCGGCCGCGAACTGCTGAAGCTGGTGCGCGAACAGGCCGCGGCGATCCTCGGGTTCGCCGGGCGTGAGGAGATCGACCCGCGGCAACCGTTCCTGAAGGCCGGGTTCGACTCCCTCACGGCCGTCGAACTGCGCAACCGGCTCAACACCATCACCGGTCTGCGGCTGCCGGCCACCACGACCTTCGACTTTCCGACCCCCGAGGCACTCGCCGGGAAACTGGCCGCGGAACTGGCCTCGGCCACCAGCCCCGAAGAGGCGCTGCTGGCCGCCCTGGACCACCTCGAGTCGGTACTCGCCGCGCCGTCGACCGACGAGGCGCTGCGCACCGTCCTGGCCGACCGCGTGGCGAAGCTGCACGCGCGCGGCGACACCGCGCCCCAGCACTCCGCAGCGCGGCTGCGGGATGCCGGCGCCGACGAACTCTTCGACTTCATCCACAACGAGCTCGGCATGAAGTAGAGCCGTTCCCCGCCCTCTCACACCCGTCTCACGGAGATCTCCCGCTTATGCCGAACGAGGATGAACTGCTCAACCACCTGCGCTGGGTCACGGCCGAACTGCACGAGGCCCGCGAGCGCCTGAAGGAGTACGAGTCGGCCACCCGTGAGCCGCTGGCGATCGTGGGCATGGCCTGCCGGTACCCCGGCGGGATCAGCTCACCCGAGGAGCTGTGGCAGCTCGTCGCCGACGAGCGCGACGCCATCACACCGCTGCCCACCGACCGGGGCTGGACCCTGGACGGGCTCCTGGACGACGACCCCGCCAGCCGTGGCAAGTCCTACGTCGGACACGGTGGTTTCCTCACCGACGGCGACTGGTTCGACGCCGAGCACTTCGGCATCTCGCCCAGGGAGGCGCTGGCCACCGACCCGCAACACCGCGTGCTGCTGGAACTGGCGTGGGAGGCCCTGGAACGGTCGGGCATCGCCCCGGACTCGCTGCGTGGCAGCCGGACGGGCGTGTTCACCGGGGTCATGTACCACAACTACGTCGACCGCCTCACCAGCGTCCCCGACGAGCTGGAGGGATACCTCGGCACCGGCAACTCCGGTGGCGTCGCCTCCGGCCGCATCGCCTACACCCTGGGCCTGGAAGGGCCCGCGGTGACCCTCGACACCACATGCTCGTCCTCACTGGTGGCCTTGCATCTGGCGGGGGAGTCCCTGCGCCGCGGGGAGTGCGACCTCGCGCTCGCCGGCGGGGCGACGCAGATGTTCACGCCTGCCGCCTTCGTGGAGTTTTCGCGGCAGCGGGGGTTGGCGGTGGATGGTCGGTGCAAGTCGTTTGGGGAGGGTGCGGATGGGACGGGGTTTTCCGAGGGTGCGGGGTTGGTGGTGTTGGAGCGGTTGTCGGATGCGGTGGCTTCGGGGCGTCGGGTGTTGGCGGTGGTGCGGGGTTCTGCGGTGAATCAGGATGGGGCGTCGAATGGGTTGACGGCGCCG
>NZ_JACVYG010000143.1:0-4962 GCF_014712245.1 Streptomyces sp. 5-10 | reverse complement strand
CGCGGCGCGCGGCGCGTCCGGCGCCACCGGGGGCGTGGCCCACGGCCTCGTGGGCGCGGGGCCGGGCGGCGGCCGGGGCGGGGGGATGACGCTCAGCGCCGTCGCGGAGGCCACCGGGCTGGCGCGGGCCACCGCCCGGCGCTCGCTGCTCACCCTGGTCGAGTTGGGGTACGCCGAGGCCGACGGCCGGGCCTTCCGGCCGCTGCCGCGCGTGCTGGAGCTCGGCTACGCCCCCCTCGCGGAGCTCGGCTTCACCGACATCGCCCAGCCGCACATGCGCGAACTGGTCCGCACCGTCCATGAGTCGGCGTCCCTGGCCGTCCTCGACGGCGGCGACATCCGCTACATCGCGCGCGTCCCCACCGTCCGCATCATGAGCGTCAACATCACCATCGGTACCCGCTTCCCCGCCTACGCCACCTCCATGGGCCGGGTGCTGCTCGCGGGCCTGGACGCCGACGCCCGCGCCGCCCACCTCGCCGGGGTGCGGCCGGAGCCGCTGACCCGGCACACCGTGACCGACGTGGCCGAGCTGGCGCGGATCGTGGAGCGCGCGGCGGAGGAGGGGCACGCCCTGGTCGACCAGGAGCTGGAGGAGGGGCTGCGGTCGCTCGCCGTGCCCGTGAGGGACGCGCGCGGACGCGTGGTGGCCGCCCTCAACGTGGCCACCCACGCCGGTCGCGGCACCGCCGAGAGCGCCCGTGGCGAGCTCCTCCCGGCGCTGCGCGCCACGGCCACCCGTATCGAGGCGGACTTGGCCACGGCCTCGGCGCAGCACGCCCTCGGGGCGGGTGAGACAGTGGGGGCATGAGAGCGGCGAACACCCCGGGGGCGGGGCGCACCGGCCATGTCGTGGTCATCGGCGGCGGAATCGCGGGCCTCGCGGCGGCTCACCGGCTGCTGGACGGCGGGGCGCGGGTGACGGTCCTGGAGGCGTCGGGGCGGCTCGGCGGCAAGCTGCGCTCGGGGGAGATCGAGGGCGTACCGGTGGACCTGGGCGCCGAGTCGATGCTCGCCCGCCGCCCGGAGGCGGTCGAGTTGGCGCGCGCCGTGGGCCTCGGTGACCGGCTGCAGCCGCCCGCGACCGCGACCGCCTCGCTCTGGACGCGCGGCGGGCTGCGCCCGATGCCCAAGGGGCATGTGATGGGCGTCCCCGGCGATCTGGAGCCGCTGGCCGCGTCCGGGGTGATCTCGGAGGAGGGGCTGGCCCGGATCGCCCGGGACCGGGAGCTGCCGCCCACGCCGGTGGGCGAGGACGTGGCGCTCGGTGGGTATCTGGCGGAGCGGCTCGGTCGCGAGGTGGTGGACCGGCTGGTGGAACCGCTGCTGGGCGGGGTGTACGCGGGCGATGTGTACCGCACCTCGATGCGCGCGTCGGTCCCCACCCTCTTCGAGGTGGCGCGATCCGGCCGCCCGCTGACCGAGGGCGTCCGGGAGCTGGCCGAGCGCGCCGCGCAGCGGCAGGACGGCCCCGTGTTCATGGGCATCGACGGCGGGATCGGCCGGCTGCCGCTCGCGGTCGCCGACGCCGTACGGGCCGCGGGCGGCGAGATCCGCACCGGGGCGCCCGTACGGGAGCTGCGGCGCACCGCCGACGGCTGGACCGTCGCGGTGGACGGCGCGGGCGGTACGGACAGCGTGAGCGGTACGGGCGGCGTGAGCGGTACGGGCGGCGTGAGCGGTACGGGCGGCGTGAGCGGTACGGGCGGCGTGAGCGGTACGGGCGGTGTGGATGGCGTGGGCGGCGCGAGCGGCGTGGACAGCGCGCGCGGCGCGGGCGGTACGGACGGCCCGCCGGTGGTGACGGCCGACGCCGTGGTGCTGGCGGTCCCCGCGCCCGCCGCCGCCCGGCTGCTGGCCGCCGGGGCCCCGGCCGCCTCCGCCGAGCTGGCCACCGTGGACTACGCCTCGATGGCGCTGATCACCATGGCCTTCCGGCGCGCCGATGTGGCCTCGCTCGCCGAGGGCAGCGGCTTCCTGGTGCCGCCGGTCGACGGCCGGACGATCAAGGCGGCCACGTTCTCCAGCCGCAAGTGGGGCTGGCTGCGCGACGCCGGTCCCGATCTCTTCGTGCTGCGTACCTCGATCGGGCGGTTTGACGACGAGGCGGATCTGAAGCGGGACGACGCCGATCTGGTAAGGATGTCGCTCGCCGATCTCGGCGAGGCCGTCGGCCTGACGGCGAAGCCCGTCGCGAGCCGGGTGGACCGCTGGGACGGCGGACTGCCCCAGTACCCGGTGGGCCATCTGGACCGGGTGGCCCGCATCCGCGCCGAGGTCGCCAAGGTGCCGGGGCTGGCGGTGTGCGGCGCGCTCTACGACGGGGTGGGCATCCCGGCGTGCGTCGGCAGCGCCCGTAAGGCGGCCGATGAGCTGCTGGGCGCCCTGGCGGGCCCCCTGGGGCCGGGCGCCGGAGCCGGAGAGCGAGAATAGGGCCATGACTGCTGCACCTGAGAAGACTCCCAACGCCGGTAAGAAGGCCAAGGACCTCAACGAGGTCATCCGCTACACCCTGTGGTCGGTGTTCCGGCTGCGCGATGTGCTGCCGGAGGACCGCACCGGCTACGCCGACGAGGTCGAGGAGCTCTTCTCCCAGCTCGCCGCCAAGGACGTCACCGTGCGCGGCACCTACGACGTGTCCGGGCTGCGCGCCGACGCGGACGTCATGATCTGGTGGCACTCGGAGACCTCCGACGCCCTCCAGGAGGCGTACAACCTCTTCCGCCGCACCCGGCTGGGGCGGCACCTGGAGCCGGTGTGGTCCAACATGGCGCTGCACCGCCCGGCCGAGTTCAACAAGTCCCACATCCCGGCGTTCCTCGCGGACGAGAACCCGCGCGAGTACGTGAGCGTGTACCCGTTCGTCCGCTCCTACGACTGGTACCTGCTGCCCGACGAGGACCGCCGCCGGATGCTCGCGGACCACGGCAAGATGGCCCGCGGCTACCCCGATGTGCGCGCCAACACGGTGGCGTCCTTCTCGCTCGGCGACTACGAGTGGATCCTGGCCTTCGAGGCGGACGAACTGCACCGGATCGTGGACCTGATGCGCCATCTGCGCGGCTCCGAGGCGCGCCGTCACGTCCGCGAGGAGGTGCCGTTCTACACCGGACGGCGCAGGGCCGTCTCCGAACTCGTCGCCGGTCTGGCCTGACGCCCTTACGGGATGTCCGGCGCGTGGCAGGGGCTTAGCCTCTGGGCCCCGGGGTCTGGGCGGAGCCCCATGCCTGGACCCGGGGTCTGGGCCGGAGCCCCATGCCCGGACCCGGGGTCTGGGGCGGAGCCCCAGTTGTGGGAAGGGGCGGGGAGGGGAACAGCCCGCCGCAGGCGTCACGATCCCGCACCGGCCCTGGCGACCCGTTACGGCGTGCCCGGAATCGTGGCCGGTTGCTTGCCCGACTCGGGCAGCGGGGCCGGTTCCGGTAGCGGCACGGGCTCCGGGCGCGGGGCGCAGAGGGCGGACCGGCCCGGGGTCCTCCCGGTCAGCAGATAGGTGTCCACATGGCGGTTGACGCAGGCGTTCGGGCCGCCCCACAGACCGTGCGTGCCCGCCTTCCGCTCGGTCACCAGCGAGGAGCCGGGCAGCCGGTGCCACAGCTCCTTCGCCCCCGCGTACGGGGTCGCCGCGTCCCGCTCCGCTGACAGCAGCAGCACCGGCGGCAGCGTGACCCGGCCCGGCCTCCGGGGGCCCACGGCCTCCAGGTTCCCCACGTCGAGGGGGCGGCCGGGCTTCAGCGGCCAGAAGGCGCACGGCAGGTTCATCGCCACGTTGTCCCAGGTCTCGAAGGGCGCGCTGCGGGCGAGGGCGGTGTTGTCGCGGTCCCAGGTGGCCCAGGCGCGCGGCCAGGGCGCGTCGTTGCACTCCACGGCGGTGTAGACGGCGTTGCCGTTCTCGTCGTCGGCCGCCTCCGCCGGATCGGGCGCGGCGAGTTCGATCAGCGGCTCCTGGTCGCCGCGCAGATAGGCGGCCAGCGCCCGGGCGGCCGGGTCCCAGTAGGCGTCGTTGTAGCCGGTCCTCAGGAACGCGCTCTGGAGCTGGGCGGTGCCGACGACCCCGCCCGCCGGCTTCCGCGCCAGCCGCCGCCGCGCCTTCTCGTACGAGGCGAGCACCCGATCCGCGGTGGCGCCCAGGTGGTAGACGGCGTGGTGCCGGGCGACCCAGCGGCGCCAGTCCCGCCAGCGCCGCTCGAAGGCCAGCGACTGGTCGAGGTTGTCGCGGTACCAGATCTGCGAAGGAGCGGGGTTGACCACGCTGTCGAAGACCATCCGGCGCACCCGCCCCGGGAACAGGGTGGCGTACACGGCCCCGTAGTACGTGCCGTACGAGGCGCCCACGAAGGTGAGCCGCCGCTCGCCCAGCGCGGCGCGCAGCACCTCCAGGTCACGGGCGTTGTTCAGCGTCGTGTAGTGCGCGAGCGCGCGGCCCGAGCGGCGCACACAGCCGCGCACATAGGCGCGTGCCCGCGCCACCAGCCGCCGTTTGAAGGCGGCGGTGGGGTGCGGCGGGGAGCTGGTCGGCGCCTTGGCGTAGGCCGACGGCCGCTGGCAGGACAGCGGGGCGGAGCGGCCCACACCCCGGGGGGCGTAGCCGACGAAGTCGTAGGCGGCGGCCACCCGGCGGAAGGCGTCCCCGGCCGCGTACTCGGGGAACGCCATGCTGGAGGCCCCTGGTCCGCCGGGGTTGTAGACCAGCGCGCCCTGACGCCGGGCCTTCGGGCCGGTGGCCCGGATCCGGCTGACGGTGAGGGAGATGTGCTTGCCGCGCGGACGGGCGTAGTCGAGCGGTACGGAGACCTTTCCGCAGGTGATGGGGGCCGCCAGCGCCTCGGCGCGGGGGCAGCGGCGGAAGGTGATACCGCGCTGCGCCGCGCGCCGGGCGGCGAACGCCACGCCGCGGGCCGCGGCCGCGTCGCCGGGCCGGGCGGTGGCTGGGGCGGCCGAGGCGGACCAGGTGGTCCAGGC
>NZ_JACVYG010000142.1:0-5002 GCF_014712245.1 Streptomyces sp. 5-10 | reverse complement strand
CCGACACGGCGCACCACGCCACCACCCAGGCGCTGAGCCTGCTGCAGCAATGGCTGGCTGACGACCGCTTCACCAACTCGCGCCTGGTCGTGCTGACCTCGGGTGCCGTGGCCGCCGGTACGGATGAGCCGGTCGCCGACCTGGCCCATGCCGCCGTCTGGGGCCTGGTGCGCTCGGCCGAGTCGGAGAACCCCGGCCGGTTCGTCCTCGTCGACGTCGACAGCGCCGCCGATTCGCTGGCGGCGGTGCCGGATGCGCTGGCGTCGGGCGAACCGCAGGTGGCTGTGCGGGACGGGGTGCTGCGGGCGCCGCGTCTGGCGCGGGCCGCCGCTGCGGCCGCCGGGGACGATGCGCCGGAGTTCGACGCCGAGGGCACGGTGCTGGTCACCGGTGCGAGTGGCACGCTGGGCGCTCTGTTCGCCCGCCACCTGGTGGCGGAGCGTGGCGTACGGCATCTGCTGCTGGTGAGCCGTCGTGGCGAGCAGGCGCCGGGTGCGGAAGAACTCACGGCCGAACTGGCCGAGTTGGGAGCCGAGGCGCGCTGGGCGGCCTGCGATGTCGCCGATCGTGACGCGCTGGCCGAGGCGCTTGGGGCGATTCCGGCGGAGCACCCGCTGACGGGCGTGGTGCACACGGCCGGTGTGCTGGACGACGGTGTGATCGGTTCGCTGACACCGGAGCGCATGGCCAAGGTACTGCGTCCGAAGGTGGACGCGGCCTGGAACCTGCACGAGCTCACCCGCGAGCTCGACCTGTCGGCGTTCGTGCTCTTCTCCTCCGCCGCCGGTGTCTTCGGCGCCGCCGGACAGGGCAACTACGCCGCCGCCAACGCCTACCTGGACGCCCTCGCCCAGCACCGCCGGGCCCATGGCCTGCCCGCCACCTCGCTGGCCTGGGGCCTGTGGGCCGCCGAATCCGGTGGTATGGCCGGTGAGCTGGACCAGGCCGATGTGTCCCGGATGAGCCGGGGCGGTGTCGCCGCGCTCGCCGCCGACGAGGGCAAGGCGCTGTTCGACGCGGCCGGACGGGCGGGCGAGGCGCTGCTCGTCCCGGTGCGTCTCGACCTGGCGGCGGCACGGGCCGAGGCGGCGTCCACCGGAGTGGTGGCCCCGCTGATGTCCGGGCTGGTGCGGGTCCCGGCGCGGCGTACGGCGGAGGGCGCCGCCGGAACGGGCGCCCTGGCGCAGCGGCTGGCCCGCCTGAACGCGGCCGAGCAGCTGGAGACGGTGCTGGAGCTGGTCCGTACCCAGGTCGCCGCCGTCCTCGGCTATGCGACCGCCGACTCCGTGGACCCCGACCGGGCCTTCCGCGACCTGGGCTTCGACTCGCTGACCGCCGTCGAACTGCGCAACCGCATGAACGCGGTCACCGGGCTGCGACTCCCCGCCACCCTGGTCTTCGACTACCCGACCTCCCTCGTCCTGGCCGAACACCTCCGGGACGAACTCGCGGGCACCCACGCCCAGTCGGGCCTGCCGGTGTCGACCGTGGGCGCGCTCGACGACGAGCCGATCGCCATCGTGGGCATGAGCTGCCGCTTCCCGGGTGGGGTGCGCACCCCCGAGGACCTGTGGCGGCTGCTGTCCTCCGGGCAGGACGCGATCTCCGGCTTCCCCGTGGACCGTGGCTGGGACCTGGACGCGCTCTACCACCCGGACCCGGAGCACCCCGGCACCTCGTACACCCGCGAGGGCGGTTTCCTCCACGACGCCGCCGACTTCGACCCCACCTTCTTCGGGATCTCGCCGCGCGAGGCCGTCGCCACCGATCCGCAGCAGCGGCTGCTGCTGGAGACGTCGTGGGAGGCGTTCGAGCGCGCGGGCATCGACCCGACCACGCTGCGCGGCAGCCGCACCGGTGTGTTCGCGGGCGTCATGTACCACGACTACGCCACGCTCGTGGAACAGGCCCCGGACGGCGGCGGCGAGGGCGCGATCGGCTCCGGCAGCACGGGCTCCATCGCCTCCGGCCGCGTCGCCTACGCCCTCGGCCTGGAAGGCCCGGCCGTCACCGTGGACACGGCGTGTTCGTCGTCGCTGGTGGCGCTGCACTGGGCGATGCAGGCGCTGCGCTCGGGCGAGTGCACGATGGCGCTGGCCGGTGGTGTCACGGTGATGGCCACCCCCGGCACGTTCGTCGGCTTCAGCCGCCAGGGCGGCCTGTCCGCCGACGGCCGCTGCAAGGCGTTCTCGGCGGACGCGGACGGCACCGGCTGGGCCGAGGGCGCGGGCATGCTGCTGGTCGAGCGGCTGTCGGACGCGCGCAGGAACGGCCACCCGGTGCGGGCGGTGGTGCGCGGCAGCGCCGTGAACCAGGACGGTGCGTCCAATGGCCTGACGGCGCCGAACGGCCCGTCCCAGCAGCGTGTCATCCGGCAGGCGCTGGCCGCCGCCGGGCTGTCGGCCGGCGATGTGGACGCGGTCGAGGCGCACGGCACGGGCACGACGCTGGGCGACCCGATCGAGGCACAGGCGCTGCTGGCCACCTACGGCCAGGAGCGGGACGCCGAGCGGCCGTTGCTGCTCGGCTCCATCAAGTCGAACATGGGCCACACGCAGGCCGCCGCCGGTGTCGCGGGCATCATGAAGATGGTCCTCGCCATGCGGCACGGGGTGCTGCCGAAGACCCTCCACGCGGATGAGCCGTCGCCGCATGTGGACTGGTCGGCGGGGGCCGTCTCGCTGCTGACCGAGCAGGCGGAATGGCCGGAGACCGGCCGTCCGCGCCGCGCGGGTGTGTCGTCGTTCGGCATCAGCGGCACGAATGTGCACACGATCATCGAGCAGGCGCCGGTGGTGGCGGAGGAGGCTCCGGCGGCTCCCTCCGGTGCTGTGGCTCCGGGTGTGGTGCCGTGGGTGCTGTCCGGCCGCAGCGCGGCCGCCCTGCGGGCCCAGGCCGAGCGGCTGGCCGCCCATGCGGCGGACCGGCCCGAGCTGGGCGCGGTCGACCTGGGCTACTCGCTGGCGACCGGCCGATCGGCGTTCGACCACCGTGCGGTGGTGGTGGCCGGGGACCGGGAGGGGCTGCTGACGGCTCTGGGGGCGCTGGCCGAGGGACGTCGCGCGGCGGCGCTCGTCCAGGGTTCGGTGGCCGGTGGCAAGGTGGCGTTCCTGTTCACGGGGCAGGGGAGTCAGCGGCTGGGGATGGGGCGTGAGCTGTACGACGCCTATCCGGTGTTCGCGGAGGCGCTGGATGAGGTGTGTGCGGAGCTGGATCCGCATCTTGAGCGTCCGCTGCGGGATGTGGTGTTCGGGGATGACGCCGAGGCGCTGGACCAGACGGGGTTCACTCAGCCCGCGTTGTTCGCGGTCGAGGTGGCGCTGTTCCGGCTGGTCGAGGCGTGGGGTCTGAAGGCGGACTTCCTGTCCGGGCATTCGATCGGTGAGCTGGCCGCCGCGCATGTGGCGGGTGTGTTGTCGCTGGCGGACGCGGCGCGGTTGGTCGCGGCGCGTGGCCGCCTGATGCAGGAGCTTCCGGCGGGTGGCGCGATGATCGCGGTGCAGGCGTCGGAGGACGAGGTGGCGCCGCTGCTGACCGAGCGCGTGTCCATCGCCGCGCTCAACGGGCCGACGTCGGTGGTCATCGCGGGTGATGAGGACGCGGCACTGGAGATCGCGGCGGGATTCGAGGCGCAGGGCCGCAAGACCAAGCAGCTCACGGTCAGCCACGCGTTCCATTCGCCGCGTATGGACGGGATGCTGGAGGCGTTCCGTGAGGTGGCGCAGGGGTTGTCGTACGAGGCCCCGCGTATCCCGATCGTGTCCAACCTGACGGGCGAGCTGGTCTCCGCCGAGGAGATCACGACGGCCGACTTCTGGGTGCGCCACGTCCGCGAGGCCGTGCGCTTCCTCGACGGCGTCCGGACCCTGGAAGCCCAGGGCGTCTCCACGTTTGTCGAGCTGGGCCCCGACGGTGTGCTCACCGCGATGGCGCAGCAGTGTGTCACCGGTGAGGACGCCGCGTTCGTCTCGGCCCTGCGCAAGGGCAGGGCCGAGGCCGAGACGCTGACGAAGGTCCTCGCGCGCGCCCATGTGCGCGGCGTGGCGGTGGACTGGGCGGCCGTCTTCGCCGGTACGGGCGCGGCTCGGGTGGAGCTGCCCACGTACGCCTTCCAGTACGCGCGCTACTGGCCCGAGCTCCCGGCCGTCGTGGGCGGTACGGCAGGGCTGGGCCTGGCGACCGTTGACCATCCGCTGGTCGGGGCCGCCGTGCCGCTCGCCGGTGGCGAGGGGCTGCTGCTCACGGGCCGCCTGGGACTCGACACGCATCCGTGGCTGGCCGACCACGCCGTGATGGGCTCGGTGCTGCTGCCGGGTACGGCCTTCGTGGAGCTGGCGGTTCGCGCGGGTGACCAGGTCGGCTGTGATCTGCTGGAGGAGTTGACGCTGGAGGCGCCGCTGGTGCTTCCGGAGGTGGGCGGTGTCCAGCTTCAGCTGTCGGTGGGTGCGCCGGACGGTTCCGGCCGTCGTGCGTTCGAGGTGTACTCGCGGTTCGAGGATGCGCCCGCCGATGAGCCGTGGCTGCGCCATGCCTCGGGCGCGCTCGTGGAGGGCGCGTCGGCGGCGTCGTTCGACCTGGGCGTATGGCCTCCGGCCGGTGCGACGCCGGTTGAGCTGGACGGTCTCTACGAGGGCATGGCGGGCCTGGGGCTTGCCTATGGCCCGGTGTTCCAGGGGCTGAGGTCCGCCTGGCGGGTCGGTGACGAGGTCTACGCGGAGTTGGAGCTGCCGGAGGGGGCGAGGGCCGAGGCGGGTGCGTTTGGTCTGCATCCGGCGCTGCTGGATTCCGCGCTGCATGCGGTGGGGTTGGGCGGTTTGATCGAGGGTGAGGGCGGGGCGCGGTTGCCGTTCTCGTGGTCTGGTGTGTCGTTGCACGCGGTGGGTGCTTCGGTGCTGCGGGTGCGGTTGTCGGCGGCTGGTGCGGATGCGGTGTCGCTGGCGGTGGCGGATGGCGCCGGGCGTGCGGTGTTGTCGGTGGATTCGCTGGTGTTGCGGCCGGTGTC
>NZ_JACVYG010000141.1:0-5017 GCF_014712245.1 Streptomyces sp. 5-10 | reverse complement strand
GCGATTTCGTCGATTTGGGGGCTGTGGGAGGCGTAGTCCACGTCGATGAGTCGGGCGCGGTGGCCTGTTTGTTCGCATGCGGTGACGGTGTGGGCGACTTGGTCGGGTGGTCCGGAGACGACGACGGATCCGGGTCCGTTGACGGCGGCGATGCTGACGTTGTGGGCTGGTTGGCCGAGTTTGGTGAGGAGTTCTTCGGTGTGGTGTTGGCTGAGGGTGAGGGAGGCCATGGCGCCGTGTCCGGCGAGGCGTCGGAGGGCGTGGGCGCGGAGGGCGACGATGCGGGCGCCTTCGTCGAGGGAGAGGGCTCCGGCGACGCAGGCGGCGGCGATTTCGCCTTGGCTGTGGCCGACGACGGCGGTGGGGGTGACGCCGTGGTGGTCCCATACGGCGGCGAGGGAGACCATGACGGCCCACAGGACGGGCTGGACGACGTCGACGCGGGCGAGGTCGGCGGCGCCCACGCCGCCGCGCAGGACCTCGGTCAGGGACCAGTTCACGTGTGGGGTGAGGGCTTGTTCGCATTCGGCTACGCGGGTGGCGAAGACGGGGGAGGTGTCCAGCAGTCCGGCCCCCATGCCGAGCCATTGGGAGCCTTGGCCGGGGAAGACCAGGACCGGTCCCATGCCCCCGGCTCCCATGCCGCTCATGGTGGTTGGCTCGATGACGGTGGGGTGGGTGTCGCCGGTGGCCAGGGCGTTGAGTCCGGCCAGGAGTTCGTCGCGGTGTGCGCCGACGATGACGGCGCGGTGGTCGAAGACGGACCGGGTGGTGATGAGCGACCAGCCGACGTCCGCCGGGGAGGGTTGGGGGTCGGTGGCCACGCGTTCGGCCAGGGCCCGTGCCTGACCGCGCAACGCCTCCGTGCCACGCCCGGACACCACCCACGGCACCACACCACCCGCCGACACACCGTCGCTGTCGCCGTCGGTCGGCACCGTCGCGACGGATGGCGTCCCGGCGGGGGCGGGTGCCTGCTCCAGGATGAGATGGGCATTCGTACCGGAGATCCCGAACGCGGACACACCGGCCCGGCGCGGACGCTCCCCACGCGGCCACGCAACCGGCTCGGTCAGCAACCGCACCGCACCCGACGCCCAATCGGCGTGCGGCGTCGGCTCGTCGATGTGCAGCGAGGCGGGCAGCAGCTCATGCCGCATCGCCATCACCATCTTGATCACACTGGCCGCACCGGCGGCGGCCTGGGTGTGCCCCAGGTTGGACTTGNATCGCCATCACCATCTTGATCACACTGGCCGCACCGGCGGCGGCCTGGGTGTGCCCCAGGTTGGACTTGATCGAGCCCAGCCACAGCGGCCGGTCCTCCGGCCTGCCCTGGCCGTACGTGGCCAGCAGCGCCTGGGCCTCGATCGGATCGCCGAGGGTGGTCCCGGTGCCGTGTCCTTCGACCGCGTCCACCTCGGCGGTGGACAGCTGCGCGTTGGCCAGGGCCTGCCGGATCACCCGCTGCTGCGAGGGCCCGTTCGGCGCCGTAAGGCCATTGCTGGCTCCGTCCTGGTTGACCGCGGAACCCCGGATCACCCCGAGGACACGGCGGTTGCGGCGCTGCGCCTCACACAGGCGCTCCAGGACGATCAACCCGGCGCCCTCGCCCCACCCGGTGCCGTCGGCGGCCGCCGCGAACGGCTTGCAGCGGCCGTCCGGGGCCATGCCGCGCTGACGGGAGAACTCGATGAACGCGCCGGGCGTCGCCATCACGGCCACGCCACCGGCCAGGGCCAGATCGCATTCGCCGTTGCGCAGCGCCTGACACGCCAGGTGGATGGCGACCAGCGACGAGGAACACGCGGTGTCCACCGTGACCGCGGGCCCCTCGAGGCCGAGCGAGTACGCCACCCGCCCGGACACCACACTGCCGAGGTTCCCGGGGCCGACGTAGCCCTCCACCTCGCTCGTGATGTCGCCGATGACCGACAGATAGTCATGCGAACCCACCCCGGCGAACACCCCGGTGTTGCTGCCGTCCAGCGACGCCTGGTTGAGCCCGGCGCGTTCGAACGCCTCCCACGCGGTCTCCAGCAGCAGCCGCTGCTGGGGGTCCATGGCCTGGGCCTCGCGGGGGCTGATGTCGAAGAAGGCCGCGTCGAACGCGGTCGCGTCATAACAGAATCCACCCTGGTCCACATAGGACTTCCCATAGCTTTCGGGATCCGGGTCGAACAGCTCCTCAACGCCCCAGCCCCGGTCCGTGGGAAAGCCGGAGACGGCGTCCTCGCCGTCCCGCACCAGCCGCCACAGCTCCTCCGGCGACCGCACCCCACCCGGATAGCGGCAGGCCATGCCCACGATCGCGATGGGCTCCGGCTCGGCGGACTCGGCCTCCCGCAGACGCTCACGGGTCTGGCGCAACTCGGCCGTGACCCACTTGAGGTGGTCGAGCAGCTTCTCTTCGTTCGACATCTAGCGGAGGCTCCTTGGCGCGTCGCGGAGGATGGGGGTCATCGGGCTCACGACTTTCCGAACTCGTCGGACTTTCCGAACTCATCGGAGATGAGGTCGAAAATGTCTTCTGCCGTCGCCGTCTCGAGCTCGCTGTGGGCCGCGGAACGCTCCGTTTCCCGTTCCGTGTCGTTCCACTTGGCCAGCAGCAGCCGCAGTCGCCCGGTGATCCGGCGACGGGCCGCCTCGTCCACCGCCGAGGGCTCCGAGACCGCGTCCCACCGGTCGAGCTCCGACAGCAGATGTCCCTCGGAGGTCAGCTGCCCCTCGACGAGCCGCTCGCGCAGATAGTCGGCCAGCTCCTTGGGGGTGGGGTGGTCGAAGACCAGGGTGGGCGGAAGGTCGAGACCGGTGGCGGCGGAGAGCCGATGCCCGAATTCGACGGCCGTGAGGGAGTCGAACCCCAGCTCCTGGAACGGCTGGGCGGGTGGGACGGCATCGATGGTGGGATGGCCGAGGATCGCGGCGGCGTGTGTCTGGATGTGATGGAGCAGGAGCTGGTGCTGCTGGGCGGGGGAGCCGGTGGCCAGCTGCCGTTGAAGCGAACCGCTCATGGCGGCGGTGGCATCCGGGGTGGCTTCGGCGCCCGGCGACGCGGTGGCGGCCAGGTCGGACAGCAGCGGGCTGGGCCGCTGCGCGGTGAAACCGGCCGGGAACCTCTCCCAGTCGATGTCCGCGATGGCGATCGTGGTGTCGCCGTGGTCGAGGGAGTGCTGGAGCGAGGCGATGGCGAGATCGGTGTCCAGGGGACGCATCCCGCGCCGGCGGTAGTAGTCGATGACGGCCTCGTCGGCGGCCATGCCCGCATCGCTCCACGGCGCCCAGGCGAGGCTGGTGGCGGGCAGGCCCCTGGCCCGGCTGTGCTCGGCGAGGGCGTCGAGATAGGCGTTGGCGGCGGCGTACGAGGGCTGTCGGCTACCGCCCCACGCGGCCGCGCCGGACGAGAAGAGCACGAAGGCGCTGAGGTCGAGATCCTTGGTGAGCTCATGGAGATGGGTGGCCGCCAGTGCCTTGGGCCGCAGCACCGCCTCGATCCCCGGAAGGTCGAGTTCGGCGAGCGGGGTGTTCTCCGCGAGCCCGGCGGCGTGGACGACGGCGGTGAGGGGGTGCTCAGCGGGAATGGTGCCGAGGAGGTGCTGGAGCGCGGCGCGGTCGGATACATCGCAGGCGGTGATGGTGACGGCCGCGCCCAACGCGGTGAGCTCTTCGGTGAGTTGAGCGGCCCCGGGGGCGTCGGGTCCTGAGCGGCTGACGAGGTGGAGATGGGGTGCGCCCCGGCGGGCGAGCCAGCGGGCCACATGGGCGCCGAGACCGCCGGTGCCGCCGGTGATCAGAGTTGTACCGGTGGGGCGCCACGCGGAGGGCGCGGTGTCCGGGCAGGCGGCGGCGCGCTCCAGTCGGCGGGCCAGCGCGGTGGCGCGGATCGCCACCTGGTCCTCGGGCCTGCCGGGCGCCAGTACGGCGGCGATACGGGCGGGGGTGCGGGCGTCCACGTCGGCCGGGAGGTCGATGAGACCGCCCCAGAGGTGGGGATGTTCCAGCGCCGCGACCCGGCCCATACCCCAGACCTGGGCCTGGTGCGGGTGGGGGAGCGGATCGGTGGCGGTGGCGGCCACCGCACCCTGGGTGACGCACCACAGGGGCGCGATGAGCGGCGTCTGGCTCAGGGCCTGGACAACGGCGGCTGTCGCGGCCAGCCCTGCGGGGACGGCCGGATGGTCGGGGTGGGGCGTCTGGTCGAGTGCGAGCAGACTCAGAATGCCCTCGGGTGTGCTGCCGTCGGGCAGATGCGAGAGCAGTGGGGCGAGGGCGTCGCGTCGGGCGTCCGCGCCATCGAGCGAGAGGACTTCATGGGCCGCGCCATGGGCGTCCAGCGCCTGAACGGTGGCGTGGACGGCCGGGTGCTCCTCCAGCCCGGAGGGGACGAGCAGCAGCCAGGTCCCGCTGAGCGTCGGCGCGGTGGCGGAGTCCGGCAGCTGCTTCCATGCGATGCGATAGCGCCAGGAGTCGATGGTGGACCGCTCGCGGTGCCGGCGTCGCCAGGTCGACAGGACGGGGAGCGCGGGCAGCAGGGCATCGACGCCGGGGCTGTCCTTGTCCAGCTGGAGTGTGCTGGTGAGGGCGTCGACGTCGAGCTCCTCGATGGCGTCCCAAAGCCTCGCCTCGGCCGGGTGGTGGCCGTTGACACGACCGTCGGCGCGCGGAGCGGGCGGGGCGAGCCAGTAGTGCTGGTGTTGGAAGGCGTAGGTGGGGAGGTCGATGGTGCGGGGGGTGGGGGTGGTGGGGTACCAGCTGGTCCAGTCGATGGTGGTGCCGTTGGTGTGGAGTTGGGCGAGGGTGTGGGTGAGGGCGTGTGTGTCGGGTCGTTTGTGGGTGAGGGTGGAGGTGATGAGGGGTGCTGGTCGGTCGGTGGGGTTTTCGGTGGTGTGGTGGTGGAGGGTGTGGTGGGTTGCGGTGGTGAGGATGGGGTCGGGGCCGAGTTCGAGGTAGGTGGTGGTGTGGGGTGTGGTGTGGGTGATGGCGGGGTGGAAGTGGACGGGTTGGCGGATGTGTTGGG
>NZ_JACVYG010000140.1:0-5031 GCF_014712245.1 Streptomyces sp. 5-10 | reverse complement strand
GAGGGTTATGGGGTTTTTGTTGAGGTGAGTGCGCATCCGGTGTTGACGGTGGGTGTGGAGGAGGTGGTGGAGGCCGCTGGTGGTCAGGCGGTGGTGACCGGCACGTTGCGCCGTGACCAGGACACACTCAGGCAGGTCCTGACTTCCCTGGCCCAGCTGCATGTCAACGGGGTGAGCGTCGACTGGACGCCCGTCTTGGGTGCTGTGTCGTCCGGGTCGGGTGGTGGGGCGTTGGTGTCCTTGCCGACGTATGCCTTCCAGCGGGAGCGTTACTGGCTCGATGCTCCGACCGTGGCGGCCGATGCCACGGGCCTGGGGCTGGAAACTCTTGAACACCCCCTCCTGGGGGCCGTGGTCCCCCTCGCCGAGGGCGGGCAGCTCTTCACCGGACGCATCTCGCTGGAGACACACCCATGGCTGGCTGATCACCGCGTCTTGGACTCGGTGTTGGTACCACCAGCCGCGATGGTCGAGTTGGTCGTCCGTGCGGGCGATCAGGTCGGTTGCGGTCGGGTGGAGGAGCTGACGCTGGAAGCGCCGTTGGTTCTGCCAGAGCGGGGCGGTGTCCAGGTTCAGGTGGTGGTCGAGGAGCCGGATGAGACTGGTCTGCGGCCGGTTGCGGTCTACTCGCACTTCGAGGATGCGACGGGCTCCGATGATGCCGTGTGGAGCTCTCATGCGAGCGGGTTGCTGGTGGCGGAGGGNTCGCACTTCGAGGATGCGACGGGCTCCGATGATGCCGTGTGGAGCTCTCATGCGAGCGGGTTGCTGGTGGCGGAGGGGTCGGCTGCTGCTGGTGGCGGGGTGGTGTTGGAGCAGTGGCCACCGGTGGGCGCTGAGGTGGTGATGTCGGATCCGGAGGGGTTTTATGCCGGGCTCGCTGAGCGTGGGTTTGGCTACGGTCCGGCTTTCCGGGGCGTGGAGGCGGTTTGGCGGCGTGGTGAGGAGGTGTTCGCGCAGGTCCGTCTTCCGCAGGAGCGGGTTGGTGAGGTGGAGCGGTTCGGAGTCCATCCCGCACTGCTGGACGCGGTCGTGCATGCCGTGGCCTTGGCGGACTTTGAGCGGCAGCCGGATGGGGCGTTGGGGTCGGGTGTGGTGCGTGTTCCGTTTGCGTGGTCGGGGGTGCGGTTGCATGCCTCGGGTGCGTCGGTGGTGCGGGTGCGACTGGCCCGGGCCGGGGCGGACGCTGTGGCGTTGGAGGTGGCGGACGCGACGGGCCAGCCGGTGGTCTCCATCGAGTCCCTGGTCTTGCGGCCGATCTCGGCTGAGCAGCTGCAGGCCGCCCGGACCAGCCGTTACGACTCCCTGTTCCAGCTGGACTGGCAGCCGGTGGCCACATCGGCTTCGGTTGTTGCTGGGGGTTCGTGGGCGGTCGTGGGGTCGGATGCCGGGTTGGGTGAGGCGGTGGTCCGTGCGGGCGGGTCGTATGCCCGCTACGCCGACATATCGGAGTTGACCAGCGCGCTCGATGAGGGCGAAGCGGTGCCCGGGACCGTGGTCTTGTCCTGCCCGACGAGCACTGGCGAGGGTCTGGCGGCTCGGGTGCGGGAGTCCCTGTCCGCTGTGCTGTCTTCGGTGCAGCGGTGCCTTGGTGAGGAGCGGTTGGCTGCTTCCCGTCTGGTGGTGGCCACCTGTGGTGCGGTCGCCACCGAGGCAGGGGAGGATGTGGCGGATCTGGTGCAGGCTCCGGTGTGGGGTTTGTTGCGGTCGGTGCAGACCGAGAACCCCGGCCGGTTCCTCCTGCTGGACCACGACCCCGACCATGCACAGGAGATCAGCGCCGTTGCGGCGGACGCGGTGGTGCGGGCCCTTGCTTCGGGCGAGGAGCCGCAACTGGCGGTCCGGGGCGGGACCGTCCTGGTTCCGCGCTTGTCCCGTGTGGCCAAGCCCGCAGTGGCCCCGGCGGCGTCTGCGCGGTTGGTCTCTGGTGGGACCGTGTTGGTGACGGGAGCGTCGGGTGTGTTGGCGGGTGTGGTGGCTCGGCATCTGGTGGCTGAGCATGGGGTGGAGCATCTGCTCCTGGCCAGCCGTCGGGGCCCGGACGCACCGGGGGCGGCGGAGTTGGTGGCTGAGCTGGAGGCGGCCGGGGCGTCGGTCACCGTGGCCGCCTGCGATGTGGCCGACCGCGAAGCGGTACGTGAGCTGCTGGCAGGTGTTCCGGCGGAGGCGCCGCTCAGGGGTGTGGTGCACACCGCAGCGGTGGTGGATGACGGTGTCGCGGAGGGGCTGACCGATGAGCGTGTTCAGCGGGTGTTGGCGCCGAAGGTGGATGCGGCGTGGCATCTGCATGAGTTGACTCGCGACATGGGGTTGGAGGCGTTCGTGCTGTACTCCTCCGCCACGGCCACGCTCGGCGCCGGTGGGCAGAGCAGTTACGCGGCGGCCAACGCCTTCCTCGACGCCCTGGCCCAGCACCGCCACGCCCAGGGCCTGCCTGCCCTCGCCCTCGCCTGGGGCCACGTCGCACAAGAGAGGACCGCCGGCCTACTCGACGCTGCCTCGGCAACGGAGCGGCCCCACGTGTTGTCGATGAAGGTGGATCTGAAGGCGATCAGGAAGCGCGCCGACGCGGTTCCAGCGTTGATGAGGGGACTGGTTCGTGTACCGCATCGCAAGGTCGCGGCTGGTCAGCAGAGTGCGGAGGCGTGGAAGGAGCGGATGGCTCTGGCCGCGCCGGAGGAACGAGAGCAGCTCTTGCTGGATCTGGTCCTTACCCATGCCGCGTCTGTCCTGGGGCACAGTGGTCACACCGACATAGACCCTGACCGGGCGTTGAAGGAGTTGGGCTTCGACTCGCTTACCGCGGTCGAGCTCCGCAACCAGCTCAGCACAACCACGGGGATGCGTCTGCCGGCGACGTTGGTCTTCGACCATCCGACGCCGCTTGCGGTTGCGCACTACCTGGATTCTCAGATTCGTGGCGTCGGTCAGAGTGAAACGAACATGTCCGCACGCGCTGTGCTGGCTGAATTCGACAAGCTGGAAGTCACTCTCTCTCGGCTGCGCTATCGAGAGGACGAGAGGGCTCAGATTTCGGCACGCCTCAAGGGGCTCATCCTGGCATTGGGGGATTCACGGCTGGACGACGGCGCGCAGGCACGGAGTGACGACTTGGAATCAGCCGATATGGACCAAGTTCTCAAGCTGCTCAATGACGAACTTGGAACTTTCTGAGCGAATCAGTGACTCTCCAGTGAAAGGGCAGGGCCCATGGAAGACTCCACGGTACTTGAACACCTCAAGCGCGCCACGACTGGATTGCGTGAGGCTCGAGCTCGTTTGCGTGAGGTTGAGGAGCGGGCGCGCGAGCCGATAGCCATTGTCGGTATGTCTTGCCGGTATCCAGGTGATGTGGCTTCACCGGATGAGCTGTGGGAACTCGTGGCAGACGGCGTGGATGCCATCTCCGCGTTTCCCGCCGACCGTGACTGGGCGGCCGGAATCCTGGACGACAAGGACTCGGATCAGGAGTCGACTCCAGCCGAGCTGCGCGGCGGGTTCTTGCATGATGCGGCCGATTTCGATGCGGAGTTCTTCGGGATTTCTCCGCGTGAGGCGCTGGTCATGGATCCGCAGCAGCGGTTGCTGTTGGAAGCGTCTTGGGAGGCGATGGAGAGCGCGGGAATCAATCCGGCTGATGTACGCGGTACCGAGACCGGCGTGTTCATCGGAACTCAAGGGCAGGACTACCTGTCACGGTTCCAGCAGCAGCCGGAGGGCAGTGATGGCTATGTGCTGACGGGTAACACGGCCAGTGTGATGTCGGGGCGTGTGGCGTATGTGTTTGGTCTTGAGGGTCCTGCGGTGACGGTGGATACGGCGTGTTCGTCGTCGTTGGTGGCGTTGCATCAGGCGAGTGTGGCGTTGCGTGGTGGTGAGTGTTCGATGGCGTTGGCCGGTGGTGTGGCGGTGATGTCGACTCCGGGGACGTTTGTGGAGTTCTCCCGACAGCGCGGCCTGGCGGTGGACGGGCGGTGCAAGGCGTTCGCGGACGCGGCGGACGGGACGGGGTTCAGCGAGGGCGTGGGTGTGTTGTTGTTGGAGCGGTTGTCGGATGCTCGGGCGCGGGGGCATCGGGTGTTGGCGGTGGTGCGTGGTTCGGCGGTGAATCAGGATGGTGCGTCGAATGGGTTGACGGCGCCGAATGGTCCTTCGCAGGAGCGGGTGATTCGGCAGGCGCTGGCCAATGCCCGGTTGTCGGCGGCGGATGTGGATGCTGTCGAGGGGCATGGGACGGGTACGACGCTGGGCGATCCGATTGAGGCGCAGGCGCTGCTGGCTACGTATGGGCGGGAGCGTGAGGGTGGTCGGCCGTTGTGGCTGGGGTCGTTGAAGTCGAACATCGGCCATGCGCAGGCGGCTGCGGGTGTGGGTGGTGTGATCAAGATGGTCATGGCGCTGAACCGTGAGGTGTTGCCGCGCACGTTGCATGTGGATCGGCCGTCTTCGCATGTGGATTGGGATGCGGGCGCGGTTGAGCTGCTGACCGATCCTGTGGCCTGGCCGCGTGGAGAGCGGGTGCGGCGGGCTGGTGTGTCGTCCTTCGGCGTGTCGGGGACGAATGCGCACGTCATCCTTGAGGAAGCGTCGGTGGACGAGGCCACGAATGTCGAGGTGGTTTCCGCTGGTGGTGTGACGCCGTGGGTGGTGTCGGGGCGTAGTGCGGGGGCGTTGGCGGCTCAGGCGGGTCGGTTGCTGGAGTATGTGCGTGCTGCTCAGGCTGATGGTGGTGGCGTGGATGCGGTGGGCGTGGGGCGTGCGCTGGTGGGCTCTCGTGCGGTCTTCGAGCACCGTGCTGTCGTCCTTGGCTCAGATGTGGAGGAGCTGACCGCTGGGCTTCAGAGGCTGGCGGAGACTGCCGTCGGGGGTGCTGGCGGTGGTGTGGTGGCAGGGCGTGTGCGGTCGGGGCGTGTGGCGGTGTTGTTCTCTGGTCAGGGGAGTCAGCGGGCGGGGATGGGGCGGGAGTTGTATGACTCCTTTCCTGTGTTCGCATCAGCGTTCGATGAGGTGTGTGCGGGGTTTGATGGGTTG
>NZ_JACVYG010000014.1:0-177848 GCF_014712245.1 Streptomyces sp. 5-10 | reverse complement strand
GAGCGCAGCAGGGACCAGCCCACCTCAGCGGCACTCACCCCGGGGTCGGCGTTCACCCGTGCCGCCAGGGCCCGGGCCTGGCCTCGTAACGCCTCCGTACCGCGCGCCGACACCACCCACGGCACCGGCCCACCCACCGGCTCCACCGGCTCCGCCGGCTCCACCGACTCCACCGGCTCCGCCTCGACGGCTTCCACCGCCGCCACCGGCTCATCGGGCGCCTGCTCCACGATGACATGGGCATTGGTCCCGCTGATGCCGAAGGACGAGACCCCCGCTCGCCGCGGATGCTCGCCCTGCGGCCACTCCCGCGCCTCGGCCAGCAGGCGGACATCGCCCGCGTTCCAGTCCACATGGGGTGTCGGTTCGTCGATGTGCAGTGAGGCGGGCAGCACGCCGTGGCGCATCGCCATCACCATCTTGATCACACCGGCCACTCCGGCGGCCGCCTGGGTGTGGCCGATGTTGGACTTGATGGACCCCAGCCACAGCGGACGCCCCTCGGGCCGCTCCTGCCCGTACGTGGCCAGCAGCGCCTGCGCCTCGATCGGATCGCCGAGCGTGGTCCCGGTGCCGTGTCCCTCCACCACATCGACGTCTGTCGGCGACAGCCGGGCGTTGGCGAGCGCCTGGCCGATCACCCGCTGTTGCGAGGGCCCGTTGGGGGCGGTCAGGCCGTTGCTCGTGCCGTCCTGGTTGACCGCGGATCCACGGATCACGGCCAGCACCCGGTGGCCGTTGCGGCGCGCGTCCGACAGCCGTTCCAGCAGCAGTAGCCCGGCGCCCTCGCCCCAGCCGGTGCCGTCGGCCGCCGAGGCGAACGGCTTGCACCGGCCGTCGGCCGCCAGACCGCGCTGACGGGAGAACTCGATGAAGGTGGTCGGCGTGGCCATCACCGTCACGCCACCCGCCAGGGCCATCGTGCACTCGCCCTGCCGCAGCGCCTGGGCGGCCAGATGCATGGCGACCAGTGAGGACGAGCAGGCCGTGTCCACCGTGACCGCCGGGCCTTCGAGGCCGAACGCATACGCCACCCGGCCCGACATGACGCTCGGCGTACCGCCCGCGAGCAGATATCCCTCGACCTCCCGCGCCGAGGAGTTGCCGGAGGCGCCGTAGCCCTGATAGGTGCCGCCCGCGAAGACGCCGGTGTTGCTGCCCGCGAGCGTGTCCCGGTCCAGGCCCGCGCTCTCGAAGGTCTCCCAGGCGGTTTCCAGGAGCAGCCGCTGCTGGGGGTCCATGGCGAGCGCTTCGCGCGGGCTGATGCCGAAGAACGCCGCGTCGAACCCGGCCGCGTCGTGGAGGAAACCGCCCTCGCGGGCATAGCTGGTGCCCAGGCGCTCGGGGTCGGGATCGAAGAGCGTGTCCAGATCCCAGTCACGGTCGGTGGGCATTTCCCCGATGGCGTCCCCGCCCGCGACGACCAGCTGCCACAGCTCCTCCGGCGAGCGCACGCCGCCCGGGTAGCGGCAGGCCATGCCGACGATCGCGATCGGCTCGTCGTCGGCGGCCACGGACGACGTGTGGGTGGTGACGGCGGCCTTCTGCCCCGTGAGTTCGGCGCCCAGGTACGTGGCGAGCGCGCTCGGCGTCGGGTGGTCGAAGACCAGTGCCGGAGCGAGGGCGAGGCCCGTCGTGGCGGCGAGCTGATTGCGCAGCTCGACCGCGGTGAGGGAGTCGAAGCCCAGCTCCTGGAAGGGCTGCCCCGGGGGAACCGCCTCCGGACCGGAGTGGCCGAGGATCGTCGCGGCCAGGGTCTGGATGTGGCGGACCAGGATCTGATGGCGCTGAGCGGCGGGCGCCGCGCTGAGCCGTTGCCGCAGCGGATTGTCGTCGGCGGTGGCCGTGGACGTGGCGGGCTCCGCGCTCGACGGCATCAGCCGGGTGAGGAACGGACTCGGACGCTGCGCGGTGAACGTACGCCCGAACCTCTCCCAGTCGACATCCGCGATCGTGACGGCGGCGTCGTCGTGTGTGAGGGCGTGATGCAGGGACGCGATGGCGAGGTCGGTCGGGAGCGGCGCGAGACCGCGCCGCTTGAGGTGGGAGAGCGTGTGCTGGTCGGCCGCCATGCCCGCCTCGCCCCACGGCCCCCAGGCGAGGCTGGTGGCGGGCAGGCCCCGGGCCCGGCGGTGTTCGGCGAGCGCGTCCAGGTAGGTGTTCGCGGCGGCGTAGGCGGCCTGTTGCCCGCTGCCCCATGTGGCGGCGTTCGACGAGAAGAGAACGAAGGCCGTGAGATCGAGGTCCTGGGTGAGGTCGTGCAGATGAGTGGCGGCCAGGGCCTTGGACCGCAGAACGGACTGCAACCGCCCGGGGTCCAGCTCGCCGATCTGCCCCAGTTCCATCGTGCCGGCGGTGTGGATGACCGCGGTGAGGGGGTGTTCGTCGGGGACGGTGTCGATGAGCCGCCGGAGCGCGTCGCGGTCCGAGACATCACAGGCGGTGATGGTGACGTCCGTCCCCAGAGCCGTGAGCTCATCGCCGAGCTCAGACGCGCCGGGCGCATCGGGCCCGGAACGGCTGACGAGGTGGAGGCGGGGTGCGCCCCGGTGGGCCAGCCAGCGGGCGACCTGGGCGCCGAGACCGCCGGTGCCACCGGTGATGAGCGTGGTGCCCGACGGCTCCCAGGGGGCGGGGGAGGCGTCGGCGGCGGGCACACGGGCGAGGCGGCGCGCGTACGTACCGGTGGCGCGGATGGCCACCTGGTCCTCTGGCTGCCCGGGGGCGAGAAGGGCCGCCAGCCGACCCGCGGTGTGGTGGGTCATGGTGGCGGGCAGATCGATGAGACCGCCCCAGCGGCGCGGATGCTCCAGCGCGGCCACACGGCCGAAGCCCCAGATCTTCGACTGCTCGGGGTGGGGGAGGAGGTCGCCGCGGCCGGTGGCGACAGCGCCTTGCGTGACGCACCACAGCGGCGCGCTGATTCCGGCGTCATCGAGAGCCTGGAGGAGGGCGGTGGTGGCGCCGAGCCCGGCGGACACCGCGGCGTGGCCGGCGAGCGGTTCCTGGTCGAGGGCGAGCAGGCTGATGACCCCGGCGGGCTGGGACTCGTCGGTCAGGTGGTCGAGGCGTTCACGGAGCGCGGCGCGATCGATGTGATGGGCGTCGACCGCGTACGGGAGCGCCGTGGCGCCGTGCGTCCGTAGCGCCTGGAGGGTGACCTGGACCGTGGCGTGCTCCTGCTGACCGGCAGGGGTGACCACCAGCCAGGTGCCCGTCAGGGCCGGGGCGGCCGGGTCGGGGAGCTGTTGCCACGTGGCGCGGTAGCGCCAGGAGTCGATGGTGGAGCGTTCACGGTGCTGCCGCCGCCAGGCGGACAGGACGGGGAGCGCGGGCAGCAGGGCGTCGATGCCGGGGCTGTCCTTGTCCAGCTGGAGTGTGCTGGTGAGGGCGTCGACGTCGAGCTCCTCGATGGCATGCCAGAGCTGCGCCTCGGCCGGGTCCCCGGCAGCCCCCTCGAGGCTCGTACGGGCCGCGGGCGGGGCCAGCCAGAAGCGCTGGTGCTGGAAGGCATACGTCGGCAACCCGACCACCCGGGGGGCCGGGTCGGCGGGGAACCAGCTGGTCCAGTCGACATCGACACCCGCGGTGTGGAGTTGGGCGAGGGTGTGGGTGAGGGCGTGTGTGTCGGGTCGTTTGTGGGTGAGGGTGGAGGTGATGAGGGGTGTTGTGGGGTTGTTCTGGTTGGTGGTGTGGTGGTGGAGGGTGTGGTGGGTTGCGGTGGTGAGGATGGGGTCGGGGCCGAGTTCGAGGTAGACACTGGTGTGGGGTGTGGTGTGGGTGATGGCGGGGTGGAAGTGGACGGGTTGGCGGATGTGTTGGGCCCAGTAGTCGGGGGTTGCGATCTGTTCGTCGGCTGGTTGTCCGGTGAGGTTGCTGATGAGGGGGATGGTGGGTGGGTGGTAGGTGAGCCCGTTGATCGCCTCTTTGAAGGGCGCCAGGATGGGGTCCATCAGGGGGGAGTGGAAGGCGTGGCTGACGGTCAGGTTCCTGGTTTTACGGCCTTTGGCCGCCCAGGTGGCGCTGATTTCGGCGACGAGGTCAACGGGTCCGGAGATGACGGTGTTGGTGGGGGTGTTGAGGGCGGCGATGCTCACCTGGCCGTCGTGTGCGGCGAGGTCGTTGGCGAGTTCGTCGGGGGTGGCGGCGATGGTGGCCATGCCTCCACCTTCGGGAAGCCCTCCCATCAAGGTGGCGCGGGTGGCGACGAGGTGGCAGGCGTCGGGGAGGTCGAAGACTCCGGCGATGTGGGCGGCGGCGATTTCGCCGATGGAGTGTCCGATGACGGCGTCGGGGCGTACGCCGACGGAGTCCAGGAGCCGTGCCAGGGCGATGTGCAGGGCGAACAGCCCGGCCTGGGCGTAGGTGGTGTGGTCCAGCAGCGCCGCCTGTTCGGGGTTGCGGCTGAAGACCAGCTCCCGNGGGGAAGCGGTCGTAGAGTTCGGCGCCCATGCCGGGGCGTTGGCTGCCTTGTCCGCTGAACAGGAACACCGTCTGCCCGACCGCCTCGGCGGCTCCGCCGGGGTGCACCAGGCCGGGGTGGGGTTCTCCGGCGGCCAGTGCCTCCAGCCCTGCCACCAGCTCTTCGCGGTCCTGGCCGATGACCACGGCGCGGTGGTCGAAGAGGGTCCTGGAGCGCAGCAGGGACCAGCCCACCTCAGCGGTACTCACCGCAGGGTCGGCGTTCACCCGTGCCGCCAGGGCCCGGGCCTGGCCTCGTAACGCCTCCGTACCGCGCGCCGACACCACCCACGGCACCGGCCCACCCACCGGCTCCACCGACTCCACGGGCCCGGCCAGCCCCACCGGCCCCGCTTCGGCGTCCCCCTGCACCGTCGCGGCTTCCTCCGGGGCCTGCTCCAGGATCAGATGGGCGTTCGTCCCGCTGATGCCGAACGACGAGACCCCCGCTCGCCGCGGATGCTCGCCCCGTGGCCACTCCCGCGCCTCGGTCAGCAGATGGACATCGCCCGCGCTCCAGTCCACATGGGGTGTCGGTTCGTCGATGTGCAGCGAGGCGGGCAGCACCTCGTGGCGCATCGCCATCACCATCTTGATGACCCCAGCCGCGCCCGCGGCCATCTGCGCGTGTCCGATGTTGGACTTGATGGACCCCAGCCACAGCGGACGCCCCTCGGGCCGCTCCTGCCCGTACGTGGCCAGCAGCGCCTGCGCCTCGATCGGATCGCCCAGCGACGTACCCGTACCGTGCGCCTCGACCGCGTCCACCTCGGAAGCCGACAGCCGGGCGTTGGCGAGCGCCTGCCGGATCACCCGTTGCTGCGAGGGCCCGTTGGGCGCGGTCAGGCCGTTGCTGGCGCCGTCCTGGTTGACCGCCGTGCCCCGGATCACCGCCAGCACCTGGTGGCCGTTGCGCCGCGCGTCCGACAGCCGTTCCAGCAGCAGGACGCCCACGCCCTCGGCCAGGGTCATGCCGTCGCTGTTGGCCGAGAACGCCTTGGACCTGCCGTCCGGCGCGAGCCCCCGCAGCTCGCTGAAGCCGATGAACGGTGCCGTCGAGGACATCACGGCCACGCCCCCGGCCAGCGCCATATCGCATTCGCCCTGCCGGATCGCCTGGCAGGCCAGATGCATGGCGACCAGCGAGGAGGAGCACGCGGTGTCCACCGTCACCGCGGCTCCCTCCAGACCGAGGGTGTACGCCACCCGGCCGGACACCACGCTGGCGGAGTTGCCGATGGTGAAGTAGCCGGCCGAGCCCTCGGGCACCTGGGAGGCGTCGGAGCAGTAGTCGAGGTGATCGCAGCCGATGAAGGTGCCGGTCCGGCTGCCCCGCAGCGACTCCGGGTCGACCCCGGCGTGCTCGATGGCCTCCCAGGACGCCTCGAGGGCCAGCCGCTGCTGCGGCGCCATCCCAAGGGCCTCGCGGGGGCTGATGCCGAAGAACGTGGCGTCGAATCCCGCCGGGTCGTCGATGAAGCCGCCCTCGCGCGTATAACTCGTCCCCGGGTGGTCCGGGTCGGGGTGGAAGAGATTCTCCAGATCCCAATTGCGGTCGGTGGGGAGTTCCGAAATGGCGTCCCGTTCCGTGGCGACCAGTTCCCACAGCTCTTCGGGGGACGTTACGCCTCCGGGGAAGCGGCAGGACATTCCCACGATGGCGACCGGCTCATGCCCCGCGGACTCGACATCCTTCAGACGGCGCTGCGTCTGCCGGAGATCCGCCGTCACCCGCTTCAGATAGTCGAGCAGCTTCTCTTCATTGCTCGCCATGGTCGGCCACCCCCACTTCCCTCGGTCCGGAACGCTGAAACGCTATTGGCGACGGCAGTCGTAACTGCCTTGCAAAGTACTTCCGTCGGGGAAGGTGAAACTCGTGGTGTCCCTGAAATGCCCCGGCCCGAGCACCTGGTAGTCATCCTTGAGATCCAGCTTCACGCCCGTCGTCTGCCCCGAGGCATTCGGTGTGATCACCTGGGTGAGGGGACCCTTGAATATCAGATGGCCGTCCTCCCAGCCGGACGAGGTGTAGTTTCCGGAGGAACCCCAGTTGTCGTGGTACTGGGTGATGAATTTTCCGTCCACGGGATTCCAGCCGAAGGACGAACGGCCGACCACGCTTCCGGGTTCGAGCGTTGCGTCCGTGTACAGGTAATGCCCGCCCATGGCCCGCTTGGTGTTCAGCTTCAGCACCGCCGGCTTTCCGCCCGGCGGTGGGGTGTAGTCGCAGGTGTAGGAGCCGAGCAGAAAGTCCAGATCGCGGATCTGCGGGGGAGCGGGGAGCGGATTCCTGCCGCGCGGTGGGTTGGCTCTGGTATCGGGCTCGGCGTTCACCGGGGAGACGGTGAGCGCGATCAGGCCCACCGCGGCCACACCCACGACACCGGCCGGGACCTGCCGGCTCCACCTCCTCCGTCGGGCCGTGCCCCGGGATTCCCGTTCCCGTTCCTCCGACCTTTCGGTACGCACACTCGACTCCCAACCGTCAATCGGGCGCTGACCTGCGGCTGAGCCGCCTGATCGGCGGCTTGTCCGGATACGGCGACCATCATTTGTGCCGTCGCCAAAGTGGGTCTAACGCCCGGCTTGGTCTGCTCCCGGACGAGAACCTGGCCTCCTCCCGGACGAGAACCTGGCCTCCTCCCGGATGGGACTTGGCTTCCTCACGGATGAGAAAAGGGCATCGCGAAAGAGGAGTCCTGGCCTCGCATTAGCCCAGCTTTAGCCCGCCCACCGACCATGAATGCCGACCATGGCGATGAGGAGGATGACGATGAGCGGCTGGCCGGAGCTGGAGAAGTACATCGATCGGGCCCCCACCTCGAAGGAGATGATGGCCTGGATCGAACTGATCGTCAGCCAGGGCATTCGACGGGCGGGTTATCCGGCCGACGGCTGGACCGAGGAGTGGGCCGCCGAACAGTTCCGGGAGACCGGCCTTGAGGACGTACGGCTGGAGCCGCTGGACACGCCCATCTGGCGGCCGCGGTCCGCCGCCTTCGAGATCTGGCCCACCGACCGGCCCGATGAGGTCATCCGCTTCGAGGGGCTGGCCCTGCCGTACACCACCCCGACCGAGGGCACCGAGGGCCGGCTGGTGCGGATGGAGGACGGGGAGGTGCGGGGCTCCATCGCGGTCCAGGAGATCGCCTTCACCCGGCTGCCGCAGACCGAGGTGCAGGCCCGCGCCACCGGCTCCTACGACCCTGAGGGCGTCTTCCCCGACCTGGTCCAGACCGTGCCCTTCGACCTTCCCCATGTGCTGGACTTCGACATCGCCATCAAGGACGGCGCCACGGCCTATGTCGGCCTGCTCACCGGACTGCCCTGGGAGACCAGCGACTTCTACTGGCCGTATGACGCCGAGCGGCGCTCCATCCCCGGCATCTGGCTGAGTGGCAAGGACGGCCGGCGGGTCCGTGAGCTGATGGCGTCGGGCGAGTGCGAGGGCCGGATCGTCTCCGATGCCACCATCACCGAGGAGACCACCCACAACGTGGTGGGCACCCTGCCCGGCGCCTCCGACCACTGGGTGATCGTCGGCTCACACCACGACGGCCCCTGGGCGTCGGCCGTTGAGGACGCCTCCGGGGTGGCGCTCGTCCTGGCGCAGGCCAAGTTCTGGGCGTCGGTGCCGCAGGACTTGCGGCCGCACAACATGCTGTTCGTGCTGACGTCCGGCCACATGGCGGGCGCCGCGGGCACCCAGGCGTTCATCGCGGCACACCCCGAGCTGTTTCCCCAGGTCGTCCTCGAAATGCATCTGGAACACGCCGCCCGCCAGGCCGAGGTGGTCGACGGGGAGGTCGTGCCCACCGACGACCCCGAGGTGCGCTGGTGGTTCACCACCCAGGCGCCCGAGCTGGAGCAGCTGGTGGCCGAGTCGCTCGCGGCGGAGGACCTGCGCCGCTCGTGGATCCTGTCGCCGACCGCCTTCGCGCCGAATCCGGCCACTGACGGCGCCTACTTCTACTACACGGGTGTGCCGCTGGTGCAGCTGATCACCACGCCCATGTACATCTTCGATCCGCGGGACACCCCGGACAAGGTGGACGAGCAGAGCCTGGTGCCGCTCACCAAGGGGGCGGCGCGGATCATCGCCGGTACGGCGGGCTGTGAGCCCGACACCCTCCGGGTGCCGATCCAGACCGCGGCCGACGAGACGGAGTAGGACCGCGGAGGGAGTAGGACCGCGGAGGGAGTAGGACCGCCGAGGGAGTAGGACCGCCGAACGGGGACGGCCCGCCGCATTCCGGCGGGCCGTCACCCGTCGCCCTACCGGCGACCCGACAGCCGGCACAGCGCCTTGGCGGTTCGGTGCGGATCGCTCTCGGAGCGGGCGGTGAGGACGACCGCGCCCCGCCGCTCGGCACCCTTCTTCGCGGCCACGGCCACCTCCACGTCCACCGAGCCACCGGCCCTGGCGGTGGCGAGACGGTTGGGCAGCCAGGCGGACCAGCCCCGGCCGACGGCCCTCGCCGACAGCCGGTAGACATCCGAGTCCACCGACGTGGCCGGAGCCGTCGCCCGCTCGCCGGTGGCGCGTCCGGTGTTGTCGAGGCCGAAGGTGCACACGGCCCGGGAGCGGGAGGGATCGCCCTTGGCCTCGCCGCGGTGCAGGGCCACTCCGCGGCGCTGCGGTCCGGCGCCGTCGAGGGACTTCACGGCGATGGTGTACGAGAGCACTCCGGACGTGTCGCGCTCGAGGTCGAGCACATAGAAGTGCAGCCGGTTGGCCCGGTCGAGGTACTCGTACTGGCTGCCGGAGTCGGCCCCGGCGTGGAAGAGCGCATCGCTGAGCTGCCGGTAGTCGCCCATGGTGATCTTCTGGGTCGTGCCGTCGGGGCGCCGGAAGTCCACCAGGTCGATGTCCTCGGGGTGGGCGTCGACCACCCAGGCGAACGGGGCCCGGTCCTTGTCCTTGGTCTTGGCCAGCAGCACCCCGTGATCCGGGGTGAACGAGTCCATGCCCATGCGGTCGACGACCTCGACGGTGTAGTTGTCGTAGCCGCCGCCGTCGCACAGCGGGTCGGTGCCGTTGTCGCAGGGCTCCGACAGATCGCCGCCCATGGTGATGTTGACCCCGGAGAGCCCCTTCTCGCCCGGTGGCGCCGAGCGTGCGGTGACCCGGGCGACGACGACCCCGGAGCTCTTCAGCGCATCGCGGTCCAGCCGCAGCACGTTCTTCTCGTCCACGATGCCAAGCTTCAGCTTGTCGCGCAGCACGTGCTGGGAGCCCATCGAGCCCCCGGCCGTGGCGGGGATCTGCCACCGGGTGTGCGGTCCGCCGGGGCCGTTGAAGGAGCCGCGGGAGAGCATGCTCCAGATACCGGTGTACGAACGGCTGAGGGGGGTGCCGTACGGGTTGTTGTAGTTGTCCCCGATGCCCAGTATGTGGCTGAGCTCATGGGCGTACACGGCCATCCCGGAGCTCTCTGCCTGCACCGACGACCCGTCGGCGGCGTTGGGCCAGATGCGGGCGGCGGCCTGCCAGGACGTCCACGGCACATAGCGGGTCCGGGCGGAGTTGTCGCCCGCGGAGGCCGGCGGCCCCCAGGCGGCGGGTATGTCCGGTGCGCCCGGGAACTTCATCGGGCCGAACTCCTGCCAGGTGGACGACTCGTCCTGCCCGGCGGTGAGATAGAAGGCGAAGTCGAACGAGTCCGCCTTGTCGGCGCCGACATCGGCCACCCAGGCGGCCTTGCCGTCCTGCCGGATGTCCTTGCCGCAGGTGTCCCCGGCCGGGCAGGCGCCCGGGTTCATCGAGTCCTCGACGCCGTACTGATAGGACTTGCCCGGCATGCGGTACACGCCGAAGGCGGTCAGATCGACACCGATGCGGCCGCCGGAGTCCTCCATCCAGTACTCGTTGATGGTGTGGCCGTTGTTCAGCGGCCCCGGTGTGTTGAGGAAGTCCTGGTAGAAGCGCGGCAGGCGGTCGCGCGGGATACCGGATGCACTCGGCTGCGGATTGCCGAACAGGGTGGATCCGGCCGGCCGGCTGACCGTGAACTCCTCGTCGGGGTAGTCCAGGAGCACCAGCGCGCCCTTGAAGGTGCGCTGGGTGGGCTTGACGGAGGGGTCCGCCCAGTGCGTACCGGGGACCGCGCGGTAGTCGGCCCAGGTCATGTCGTCGGGATTGCGCCAGTGTTGCGGATCGATCGGCCGCACCAGCGACGGCCGGGCGGGACCGGCCGACGGTGTGCCGTCGGGGGTGGCCCGCGCGGGTCCGGCGGCGATGGCCGCCGCGGTGGCGAGGACGGTGGCGACGACGGTCAACCGGCCGACAGGTCTTCGGGGGAGGATCAAGGCTCACCTCGTGTCGGGCGTCTCGGAGCTCAGACATGACAAGCCGTGCGAGCGGTATGCCTACCGCTGCCCAAAGGTAGGACGGGGGAAGGGGGGACGCCAGAGTGCGTCGGGACGCCGAAGTGCGTCGGGATTGTCGAAGCGCCTCGGGACTGCCGGGCCGTCGCCCGTCGCCCGCCGCCCCCGCTTCGGCCCGCGGATGTCGTCCGGATGACGTCCTGGATGTCGTCCCGGCCCCGGTACCGGAGGACGGCTGCCGGGCCGGCCGGAAAGCGCGATAGCGTGTACAGGCCAACGGGAGCTGCCGCCGCCTGGGACTTCGTCAGCACACCCCGGGAACAGCCCACCCGGAAGGCGAGGTGCGACCGCGCCCCCGGTGCGTACGCGCTCGCCCGAAGCCGGGCACCGGCCCTCCCTCCCGTCCGGCGCGACTCGTGGATACCAGCACTAGGAGCCCTCTTGACCAGCCCAGAACAGCGCACGGCTGACCTGCTCAAGACCTTCGGTGAGCCTGCGGCGAACACCGCGTACCTGCTGTGCGACAGGCACCCGGACGACGCCGTCGCGTTCACGGTGGTGGGCAAGGACATGACCGGCCATGACATGACGTACGGGGAGCTTCGCGACCGTTCCTCGCGCATGGCCGGTGCCCTGGCCGATCTGGGGGTCGGGGTGGGCGACCGCGTCGCCACCTTGATGGGCAAATCCACCGAACTGCTGGTCGCGAGCCTTGCGATCTGGCGGCTCGGGGCCGTCCAGGTGCCGCTGTTCACCGCGTTCGCCCCGCCGGCCATCGCGCTGCGGATCACGGGCAACGACACCAAGGTCGTGATCACCGACGCCGACCAACGCCCCAAGCTGGACCCGGAGTCGGGCTTCCCCGGCGAGCGGCCCTGGCGGATCGTCACCACCGGGCCGGTCACCGAAGCCGATCTGTCCTTCGCGGAGCTGGTCGAGGGGCACGCCCCGCTCTCCGAGCCGGTGTCCGTGGGCGGCGACGGGCTCATCGTGGAGCTGTTCACCTCCGGCACCGCGGGCACCCCCAAGGCCGTCCCGATCCCGCTGTGGGCGGTCGCGAGCTTCGCCATGTACCAGCAGTTCGGCCTGGACCACCAGCCCACCGACGTCTTCTGGAACGCCGCCGACCCGGGCTGGGCGTACGGCCTGTACTACGCGATCATCGGGCCCCTCGCCCTCGGGCAGCGCGGACTGCTGCTGAACGGTCTGTTCTCCGCGGAGTCCACCTGGGAGGTGCTGTCCCGCTTCGGCGTCACCAACTTCGCCGCCGGACCCACCGTCTACCGCAAGCTGCGCGCCTCCGGTATCCCCGCCCCCGCCGATCTGCGGCTGCGCTGCTGCTCCGCGGCGGGCGAACCGCTGCCCCCGGACGTCGTCGACTGGGCGCTCGAGACGCTCGGCGTCCCGGTGCGCGACCACTACGGCTCGACCGAGCTGGGCATGGTGGTCGCCCACGCCTGGCACCCTGCCCTGCGCGAGGAGGTCAAGCCCGGCACCATGGGCCGTCCGCTGCCCGGCTGGAGCGTGAAGGTGCTGCGCGAGGACACCAACTCCGCGATGGCCCGCGTGGACGTTCCCGGCCGGGTCGTGGTGGACATCGCCGACAGCCCGCTGATGTGGTTCAAGGGCTACCGCGACGCCCCCGAGCAGACCGCGGAGAAGTTCAGCCCCGACGGGCGCTGGTTCTACACCGGTGACACCGCCGCCCGCGACGAGGAGGGACGGCTGTTCTTCTCCGGGCGCGGCGACGACATCATCCTGATGGCGGGCTACCGCATCGGCCCCTTCGAGGTGGAGACCGTGCTGCTGGAGCACGCGGCGGTGGCGGAGGTCGCCGTGGTCGGCGTGCCGGACGAGGAGTACGGCGAGGTCGTGGAGGCGTTCGTCGTGCCGCGTCCCGGGATCGAGGCGGGCGACGCGCTCGTGGCCGAGCTGCAGCAGCTGGTCAGGGAGCGGTACGCCAAGCACGCCTATCCGCGGCGCGTGCACTTCGTGGCCGAGCTGCCGAAGACCTCCAGCGGCAAGACGCAGCGGTACCTGCTGCGCCCGCAGCAGGCCACACCGCGGAGCCGCTGAGCCGGCCCGAGGCCGCCCGAGGCGGTGTGAACGACCGGGCACCGCGTACGCCCCGGCGCCCCGTGTACGTACACGGGGCGCCGGGGCGTTTCCGTGGTCCCTGGGCAGGTCCCCAGGCGGGTCCCGCGGCGGGGCCGGTGGCCGAGGCCCGAGGCGCGTCCCGAGGCCGGGACCCCGAGGGTCAGCCCCGGGACCGGGACAGCGCCTCCCGCACCGCCTCCTCGGTGCGCCCCACCACCGCCGAACCGTCGTCCGCCGTGATGATGGGCCGCTGGATGAGCTTGGGGTGCTCGGCGAGTGCCGCGATCCAGCGACCCCGGGCGCTCTCCTCACGCGGCCAGTCCTTCAGGCCCAGCTCCTTCGCGGCGGCCTCCTGGGTCCGGGTGATGTCCCACGGCTCCAGCCCGAGTCGGTCGAGCACCGCGCGGATCTCGTCCTGGCTCGGTACGTCCTCGAGATAGCGGCGCACGGTGTAACCGGCGCCCTCCGCGTCGAGCAGGGTGAGCGCGCTACGGCACTTCGAGCATGCCGGATTGATCCAGATCTCCATGCCGGACACGGTACCGCGAGACCGCCGTGGAATGGCGCCTGACCAGGGGCCTTTGTCAGTACCCGGCCGTAGAATGGAGGGAGTTGAAGGGAAGGTTTCCCGACCGACTCAGGAGGTTGCCGATGGCCGTTGCCGGACCCCCTCTTCAGGATCTGCCGACCTTTCCGACCCTACCGAAGAAGCGGATGCCGGCCGGGCGACCGCGTGAGTGGTACGAGTCCCACAACCGCCGTCTGAAGGCCATGCGCCTGGCCATCGCGCTGCTCAACTCCGGTGTCTACCGACCCGAGCAGGCGTCCAACCGCAAGATACGGTCGACGGCCGCCCGGATCGGCGTGCATCCGCCGTCCAACACCACCTGCCGGATGGTGCGCTCCCTCATCCGCACCGACCACACAGAGCACACCGACCGCGCCGCCCGCCGCTGAAACCCATAAGGTCCGTCGCGCCTCCGGTTCCTTTCCGTCCGACGGAAAGGAACCGGAGGCTTCCGGGAATCCCGTGGTGTCGGACCGGGTGGGAATTGAGGGGCGGAGAGTGCCGGGGAAATGTTCCGCGGAGAGCCGCGGTGGCGTTCCGGATATCCGGTGGTGCGGACTCGCCGCAAGGTTTCTCCGCTCTTCCCCGCCCCTCTCCCGTTGCGAGGGGGCAGGCGCGGGCGCACGCTCTCCTTGACGGAGGGAGTCAGCGATGACCCAGCAACCGCCGTCGGAGGTGGTCGACCGCCCGGTCGTCGGCTCGTACCCGACCTACGCCGGCGCCCAGCGCGCGGTGGACTTCCTGGCCGACAACAAGTTCCCGGTGGAGCACACGGCGATCATCGGCTCGGACCTCCGGATGGTCGAGACCGTGCTCGGGCGGCTGACCAGGGGCCGGGCGGCGCTCGCGGGTGCCGGTACGGGGGCGTGGTTCGGGCTGCTGATCGGGCTGCTGCTGTCCGTGTTCGCCGCGGGGGCCCACAACGTGATCGTGCTGCTGGTCAGCGGCCTGGTCTACGGCGCGGTATTCGGCGCGATCTTCGGTTTCGTCGGGCACGCCATGACCGGAGGGCGGCGCGATTTCTCGTCCCGCAGCCAGATCGTGGCCGCGCGCTATGAGGTGGTCGCGGACGCCCAGGTCGCCGATGAGGCGAAGAACATGCTGGCCAGGCTGGCGATGCGGGAGGGCTGAGCGGCTTCGGGGGCTTCCGGGGGCCCGTGCGCGTACGGCGCACCATGCGTTCGGTGAGCTGCGCCCCGCGCCGTATGGCGGCGATGCCGCGCGGTACGACGGCGACCCTGGCCGTATGGCGGCGACCCCGCCCTATGGCGTCGGCCACGGCGGCGGTACGGCCGCCACCGACACCGGGCCCCGGCGGGCCGCTCCCGCCCCGTCCGCCGAGGCCGGGCATGTCCCGGCCGCGCCCGAGACCAAGCCGCGCGAACCCATGACCGGTATGGACATGGCCTCGCTGTGTGTCGCGGTGCTCGGCGTCTGGGTGCTCGGAGCGCTCCTGCGCGCGGTGCTCGCCCGCCGGGGCGGTCCGCCGCTGCCAGCACGCCCCATGGAACAGTCAACACTTGGCAAAAAGAGGTATATCGACATGTCAGCTTCGCGCGGATGATGATCCCGCGTCATGAGCAGGCCCTGGAGATGGCCGGACTGGTCGACGACCGTGAAGAGCCGGTCCGCCGAGGTCGCCACCTTGCGGACCCTGCTCGACCGGCTCTGAGCCGCCGCACGCCCCGCCCCGGGCCGTGCGGGCCCTCCGTACGCCCGGGGCGGTCCCTGGGGCGCGCTCGCGGTGCTACATCCCGGGGGTGCGGCCCAGCAGGGGAGGCAGCAGCGGTAAGCCCACCGCGACCGCCGCCACCGCGCCGCGCGGCGCCGGGTGCGGGCGCCGCCGGGCGTCCAGCATCCGCCGCAGCCGGACCACGGCGCCCGGTCCGCCGACGGTGAAGGCCCCGCCGGGAGCGTGGGAGCCATGGCCCGCCGCCATCGTGTGGAGGGCGGAGACGAGCGCCTGGCGCGGATGGCGGCGCGGCGCGCGGTCGTCGGCGGCCATCTCCAGCAGGAGCGCCGTCCGCGCCCTGGCCTCGCGCGCCGGCGGCAGCCACCGGAACACCCGCGCGAACGCCTCCGTGGCCGCCGGCGCCAGATGGTGGCGGCCCGCGATATGCGCGCGCTCATGTTCCCGTGCGGACTCCAGCCGCGCGGGGGAGAGCAGTCGCAGCGCGCCCGTGCTCACCACGATCCGCGGCCCGCGGCCGGGCAGGCAGTAGGCCGCGGGCGTGTCGTGGTCCAGAACGCGCGCGGCCGCGCCGAGCGCCGGCCGACCATGTCCAGAACGCCCCGGTGGCGGGCGCGGACGCGCCGGGCCCGCAGCACCTCATGGCCGAAGCAGATGAGCGGAACCAGTGCCACCGAGGCCGGTACGGCGACGGCCGGAACGTCGAACGGGCCCGTGCCCGGGATCCAGGCGTCCAGCGTCACCCCACGGAACCGGAGCAAGCCGGACATTCCATTAGGAAGATGCCAAGTCGGGGTGACGAGGTGATAAGTGGTCAGAGCGAGCGCGATGGTGAGCGACAGGATCAATCCCTGCCAAACGGCAACCGCCAAGGCGGGTGCGCGATGCGGCCAGGCGCTGCGCACCAGCGCCTTCGGGGCCACTGGGCCGACGACGGCGGCGTAACAGGCCAGGGCGAGGGCGGCCGTCACGCCCTGGTCCGCCGCCCCGCGGCCCGCAGGGCCTTGCGCAGCGCGCTGACCTCCTCGGGGCCCATCTGCTCGACGAAGTGGGTGAGGGCGGCGGAGCGGTCCTCGCTGGTGCCGAGGGCGTCCTCCATCAGTGCCGCGGTGTACTCCTCGCGGCTGCGGACCGGTGAGTACACCCACGCCCGGCCCTCCTTGGCGCGCAACAGCCAGCCCTTGTTGTAGAGGATGGAGGCGACGGTCATCACCGTGGTATAGGCGACCGGGCGGTGCTCGTTGATGTCGTCCACGATCTCCCGCACCGTCGTGGGACGCTGCCAAGCCCAGAGGCGGTCCATGATCTCCGCCTCGAGCTCCCCCAACCGTCGCATGGACGCATCCTTCCGCCGTTAGTACGGAGGCCCATAGTAGAGACCCCTCAGCGGGGCGCCGCACCCGGCTGTGGAAAAATCCTCAACTCACCCTGCCCGCGATAGGCTTGACGCCACGCGCATTCAAATCCGCACGGTTCGAGGGAAGGGAAGTCCGGGTGACTGGTCTCAACAAGGGGCTTCAGAAAATCGAGGTGGCGCTCAAGTGGGATCCGAGCCCCCTCGGTGAGCCGCCCCATGATCTCGACATCGTGGCCGGGACGTACCGCGCCGCCGATCCGTACGGTGCGCCCGCGTACCTCGTCCACTTCGACAGCCGTTCACCGGACGGCACCATCAACCTCAACAGGGACAGCCGCACCGGTCAGGGCCTTGGCACCGATGAGTCCATGACCCTCGAGCTCGAGCGGCTGTCGTCCGAATACGCTCGGGTGGTCGTCGGGATAACCATCCAGCAGGGCGCGGGGCGGAAGACGTTCGGGGATGTTCCGAACACCAGTGTCCGGATTCTCAACGGATACACCGAACTCATGGCGAGCGACTTCACCGGTGTCTCAGAAGCCACTTCCGCCACGGTCGCGGTATTCACCCGGGACGACGCGGGGGAATGGGGAATTCAGAGCGCTATTCGTGGATTCGACGCGGATCCGGAAGGCTTTGGGCAGCTCATGGGCAAGGACTATTCCTGAGCGTACGGGCGGACTTCCCGAGGGCTTCCTGAGCTTCCTGAGCGGCCGGGCGCCCGATGCGGCACGGGGCCCGCACCATACGTCGTGCGGACCCCGTGTCGATTCCGGACATCAGGTCAGATGTCGGATCCGGGTCCGATCGGCGGGCGGCCCGGAGCGCGCGGCCCCCGGGTGAGGGTGTAGCCGCCCACCCCGGCGAGCGCCGCCAGCGCCGCGCCGATCACGGTCCACACCCACCGGTCCGACCACCAGCCGGAGCCCCAGCCGTCCTCCGGCTCGGCGACCGCGTGCCGGACCTCCCCGCCCTTGTCGTTCGGGGAATCCGAGGCCGTGTTGTCGTCCGGCGGCTCGGAGTCCGTCCCGGGGGCCGTTCCGGCCCGCAGCACCGGATTGAGCGGGGCCACGTCCCCGCCGTCGGCACGCGCCCCACCCGCGTCCCGTACGGACGCCTCGACCTCGGCGTCGATCGGCAGCCCGAGGTCCTGGGCGGGCAGGTCGACCACGGTGAGCCGCACGTAATACGCGCCCTGCAGAGGGTCGTTGGCCCAGCGCTCGGACCAGGACCGCACCTGGCGCAGGGTGCAGCTCACGGTGACCGTCTGATCCTGCTGGGCCGCCCGGCGCGCCGGAGTGCCCGAGGCGCACGGCTGGTGGCGGCGCAGACCGTCGTAGACATCCAGCTGCCAGGTGGCGCTGCCGTGCCGGCTCGAGGCGTCGGGCAGCTTCAGCTCCGCCTCGACCTCGGGCACCTGCCCGGCGGCGGCCGGGAACACCCAGTACAGATAGTCGCCGGTGGAGGCCGCCGCGGTGGCCCGCTGACCGGGCTCGATCTCGGTGGCGGTACGGAAGTTCGTGCCCGCCTCGGTGGGCGCCTCGGTGCCGCTCTTGCCGTCCGTGCCGCCTGTGCCATCCTTACCGTCCGCGGCGGCCGGTGCGGCGGCGGTCAGCCAGGCGGCGGCGCCCAGGGTGAGCGCGGCGCCCAGGGTACGCAGGGCTCGCATCAGTTGGACCTCCAGACGGTGACACGCCAGCGGGCCAGCCAGCCCCACAGCAACCCCACGAGCAGCCCGCCCACGGTGAGCACACCCAGCAGCACCCAGCCCCGGCCCAGGCCGAAGGCGGCCACATCGGCGGGCGGATCGTCGTTGTCCACCACATCGACGGCGAGCTCCACCGGAAGGCCCGGAGTGCGCTTGACGGAGGCGGGCGCGGAGAACGACTGGCTCAGCTCGACGCACACCGTCCGCGCCGTCACCTCCTCGTCGTCGTCCACATCCGCGACCGGATAGCGCAGCCCGCTGGAGATGACGTCCGTACGGCCGCCGCCCGCCTCGCTGCCGCGCACCAGCTCCCGGCCGCCCGGGGTCACCGCACGCACCAGCACGCCGTAGTCCGGGTCCACGGCGCGGTCCACGGCCACGCTCGCCGAGGCCCGCAGCTCCTGACCGGGTGCCACCCGCATCCGGTACCAGCGGTGTTCCCCGAAGCTCTCCCGGTCGCTGTACAGGCCGGAGCCCAGATACGGGGCCTTCGCGCACTGGGCGGCGCCCCGCACCGGCGTGGGCGTCTCCACGGGGGTGTCGGCGGAGCGCCGGACCAGCTGCTTGATACGGCTGGAGAGCTGGTCCCGGTGCTGGATCGCCGTATACGTGCCACCGGTGGCCTCGGCGATACAGCTGAGCTGCTCGCGGACCTTGTGGTCCAGTGTCAGCCCGAGCGTGTCGACGACCAGGTGGGTTCCCTGGGCGGCCAGTTCACGGGCCACATCGCACGGGTCCGGCAGACCACAGGAGTCCTCGCCGTCCGTGATCAGCACGATCCGGCGGGTCCCCTCGCCGCCGGAGAGGTCCTTGGACGCGCCGCGCAGCGCGAGCCCGATGGGCGTCCAGCCGGTGGGGCGCAGCGTGGCGACGGCCGCCTTGGCCTCGGTGCGGTCCACCTGGCCCACCGGGTAGAGCCGCTCGCTGTCCTGGCAGCCGGCCTTGCGGTCCTTGCCGGGGTAATTGGCGCCGAGGGTGCGGATGCCCAGCCGCACCTCTTCGGGTGTGGCGTCCAGCACCTCGTTGAACGCCTGCTTCGCTGCCGCCATCCGGGTGTCGCCGTCGACGTCGCGGGCCCGCATGGAGCCGCTGACATCGAGCACCAGCTCGACCTTGGGGGAATCGGGAGCCGGTTCGCCGGCCATGGCGGCGGGAGGGGATATCAGGCCGCAGGCGAGGGCCGCGAGCAGCCCCAACGCGCCTGTCGCCAGACGTTTCTTTATGATCACCGGCGCATCCTATGGAGCATCGTCAAACTGATCCAAAAGCCCGGCCGCCACGGCCGGGGCATACCGCGCCGGGTGTACGGGCGGTGTCCGGGTACTCCTCGGGGAGTGGACGAGAATCCGTCTGGTGTCAGCCGCGGCGTTTGCCTCCTCCTCTTAGGGTTCAGACATGGATCTCCGAAAGACCCGGCCGAGGGGCCGGCGCCTGGCCGCCGCCGTGGCCGCCGCTGTCCTCCTCGTGGGCGCGGGCACCTGGGCGGTCGCCGCCTCCGGTGACCGGCCGGCCGTGCACCGCCAGGACCGCGTGCTGGACATGCCGGGCGCGCGCATCGACACCTCGTACTTCACCGCGGGCACCGGCCGCAGGCCCGCGGTCCTGCTCGGCCACGGCTTCGGCGGCAGCAAGGAGGACGTACGCGACCACGCCGAGGAACTGGCCCGCGACGGATACGCCGTGCTGACCTGGTCGGCGCGTGGCTTCGGCAGATCCACGGGGAAGATCGGGCTCAATGATCCGGACCACGAGGTGGCCGATGTCCGGCGGCTGATCGACTGGCTGGCGAAACGTCCCGAGGTGCGGCTCGACGGTCAGGGCGACCCCCGGGTGGGCGTCGCCGGCGCCTCGTACGGCGGGGCGATCTCCCTGCTCGCCGCCGGATACGACCGTCGGGTGGACGCCATCGCGCCCGAGATCACCTACTGGAACCTCGCCGACGCGCTCTTCCCGAACGGCGTCTACAAGAAGCTCTGGGCCGGGCTGTTCTTCACCACCGGCTCGGCCGACCTCACCGGCGCCCAGGGCGGCCAGGGGGACGCCGGCGGCGCGGGAGGCTCAGGCGGGGGGATGGGCCCGGGAGGCCAGGGAGGCCCGGGAGGCCAGGGAGGTCAAGGTCAGGGAGGCGGAGGCGGCGGGACGGGCCAAGGGGCCCAGACGGGCCCGGGAGGCCCGAACGGCGGGGGAGAGGCCAGGACGGACCAGGGCCAGGGCTGCGGTCGCTTCGAGAAGCAACTGTGCGAGATGTACGAGCGGGTCGCGGTCGCCGGAAAGCCCGACGCCGCCGCCCGCCGGCTGCTCGAGGCCCGCAGCCCGTCCGCCGTCGCCGACCGGATCAAGGTCCCCACGCTGATCCTCCAGGGGCAGGCCGACTCCCTCTTCCCCCTCGCCCACGCCGACGCCATGGCGAAGGCGATCCGGGCCAACGGGGCGCCGGTCGCCGTCGACTGGACGGCCGGCGGACATGACGGCGGCGACCGCGAGACCTCGCGGGTGGCGGCCCGCACCGAAGCCTGGTTCGACCGCTACCTCAAGGGCGACAAGGGCACCGACACCGGACCCGCCTTCCGGATCAGCCGCACCGGCGGCATCGACACCACCAACGGCGCGGTCCAGTTGCGCGGCGCCACCGGCGAGCGCTATCCCGGCCTCGGCGACGGCGACCGGACGGTGGCGCTGCGCGGACGCGAGCAGTCGTTCGCCAACCCGCCCGGGGCGGGGCCGCCCTCCATCTCCACCGTGCCGGGCATCGCCGGACTGTCCCAGGCGTCCTCGCTCGGCGTCGGCCTCTCCCTCGACGTCCCCGGCCAGTTCGCCCGGTTCGACTCGGCGCCGCTGGACCGGCCCCTGCGGATCACCGGATCGCCCGAGGTGAAGGTGCGGGTCAAGGCCGACACGGACGACGCCGTGCTCTTCGCCAAGGTCTACGACGTGGGGCCGGACGGACAGCAGGTGCTGCCCGAGCAGTTGGTCGCGCCGGTGCGCGTCGACGGCGCGAAGCAGGGGCGTACCGTCACCGTCCGGCTGCCCGCCGTGGACCACGAGCTCATCGCGGGCCACCGGCTCCGGCTCGTCCTCGCCTCCACCGACCTCGGCTACGCCTCCCCGGTCGAGCCCGCCACCTACACGGTCGGGCTCGCGGACGGCGGTCTGAAGGTGCCCACCGCGCCCGGGGTGCACACCCAGCCCGCCCCGCTGCCCGCATGGGTGTGGGGGCTGCCGCTCGGCGCGGCCGTGGTGGCGCTCGCGCTGCTGCTGACCGGCAGGCGGCGTACGGCCACTCCGCCGCCCGACCCCGAACTGGCCGACGTACCCCTGCAGATCACCGGTCTGAGCAAGCGCTACGCCAAGTCCGCCGACCGCTACGCGGTGCGCGACCTGTCCTTCCGCGTCGAGAAGGGGCAGGTGCTCGGGCTCCTCGGGCCCAACGGCGCGGGCAAGACCACCATCTTGCGGATGCTCATGGGGCTCATCGCCCCCGACGACGGCGAGATCCGGGTCTTCGGCCAGGCCATCAGGCCCGGCGCGCCCGTGCTCTCCCGCGTGGGCGCCTTCGTCGAGGGGGCGGGCTTCCTGCCGCATCTGACCGGCAGCGCCAACCTGGAGCTGTACTGGCGGGCCACCGGCCGCCCCGCCGCCGACGCCCATATCGAGGAGGCCCTGGAGATCGCGGGCCTGGGCAGCGCGCTGGAGCGTGCCGTACGCACCTACTCCCAGGGCATGCGGCAGCGGCTGGCCATCGCCCAGGCCATGCTGGGCCTGCCCGATCTGCTGATCCTCGACGAACCGACCAACGGCCTCGACCCGCCGCAGATCCGCGAGATGCGCGAGGTGATGATCCGGTATGCCGCCGCGGGGCGCACGGTGATCGTTTCCAGCCATCTCCTGGCGGAGGTCGAGCAGTCCTGCACCCATCTGGTCGTGATGGACCGCGGCCGGCTGATCCAGGCGGGTCCGGTCGGCGAGATCACCGGTAATGGCGGCAGTGTGCTGGTGGGCCACGACGGCGAGTTGAGCGAGGCCCTGGTGGGCAAGGTGGACGCGCTGCCCGGGGTCGGCTCCGCCCGCCGCACCGCCGACGGACTGCTCGTCCAGCTCGACGGGACCACCCCGGCGCGGCTGCTCGCCGAACTGGTGCGGCTGGAGATCCCGGTGACCAGCTTCGGGCCCAACCGGCGTCTGGAAGACGCGTTCTTGACGCTGATCGGAGGAGGATCCGCGTGAGCTCCCTGTCCCAGGCCACCGAGGTCGCGCCCGGCTACCGGGCCGGCCACACCCTGCCGCTGCGGGTCGAGGCCGTACGGCAGCTGCGCCGTCGCCGAACCCTGGTGATGGGCCTGGTGCTGGCCTTGCTGCCGTTCGTCCTCGTGGTCGCGTTCGCCATCGGCGGCACCCCCGAGGGGCGGGAGAACCGGGTCACCCTGATGACCACGGCCACCGCCTCCGGCGCCAACCTCGCCGCCACCGCGCTGTTCGTCTCGGCCGCCTTTCTGCTGGTGGTGCCGGTCGCGCTGTTCTGCGGCGACACCGTGGCCTCCGAGGCCAGCTGGTCCTCGCTGCGCTATCTGCTGGCCGCGCCCGTGCCCCGGGCCCGGCTGCTGGTGAGCAAGCTGGCGGTGGCCCTGGTGTTCAGCGCGGCCGCCATGGTGCTGCTGCCGCTGGTCGCGCTCGCGGTGGGCACCGTGGCGTACGGCTGGGGGCCGCTGCGGATGCCCACGGGCGGTGAGCTGCCGGTCGGGGACGCCCTCGTCCGGCTGGCCCTGGTGGTGCTGTACATCTTCCTGTCCCAGCTGGTCACGGCCGCCCTGGCGTTCTGGCTCTCGACCGTCACGGACGCGCCGCTGGGCGCGGTGGGCGGCGCGGTGGGGCTCACCATCGTGGGCAATGTGCTGGACGCGGTCACCGCGCTCGGCTCGTGGCGCGACTTCCTGCCCGCGCACTGGCAGTTCGCGTGGGCGGACGCACTCCAGCCCCACATGGAGTGGGGCGGGATGGTGAAGGGCGTCTCGGTGTCCGTGGCGTACGCGCTGGTGCTCTTCGCGCTCGCCTTCCGCGGCTTCGGCCGCAAGGACGTGGTGTCCTAGCCCGGCCACGGCTGCTGCTCCGGACCCGGCTACGGCTGCTGGCCCGGCTACGGCTCCCGACCCGGCCACGGCCGCCGGGCCGGGTCAGTAGTCCTTGAGGGTGTAGGAGTTGACCACCTCGTAGAAGCTGTCGTCGATATTGGTCGGGTTGGTGTCGAGCTCCTGCCCGGCTCCTGCCTTTTGGGCGTCCTTCCGGGCCATGTTGTCCAGCGCGAGCTGCTGGTTGGCCGCCACATAGCCCCGCAGCTCGCGCTCGTAGGCGGCGAAGGCCGCGGTGTGGTCGCCGCCGGCGGCCTTCAGCTCGCCCGCCAGGACGTAGGCGCCGACCACGGCCACGCTGGTGCTCTGCCCGGACGCCGGCGAGCCGCAGTAGCCGGCGTCGCCGACCAGGGCCACCCGGCCACGGGACCAGGAGTCCATGTGGATCTGGGCCGTCGCGTCGAAGTGGAAGTCCGGCGCCCCCCACATGTACTCCAGCAGCCGTGGCATCTCCCAGCGCGCGTGCCGGTACCGCTCGGCCACCAGCCGCTTCTGCTCCGAGACCGACCGGGAGCCGAGGAACGTGGCGGGCGGTTCGTCCGAGTCGATGCCGATGTAGACCCGGGCCTCGGTGTTGTCGCGGACACTCATCATCATGCCGCCCCAGACGTCGCCGGTCATCTGGTAGATGACCTCCCAGCGGTCGAGGCCCAGATAGTTCGGCACCGTCCACACGCCCAGATAGCCCCCCAGATGGCGGAGGAAGCTCTCCTCCGGGCCGAAGACCAGCGCCCGGGTGGAGGAGTGCACCCCGTCGGCCGCCACCACGAGGTCGAAGGCGCGCGCACCGCCCCGGTGGAAGGTGACCGCCACCTCGTCGGGCCCCTGGACCAGCGAGGCGATCGAATCGTTGAAGAGGTACTCGATCCCGTCGCCGCCCGCGGCCATCAGCACCGAGGACAGATCGTCCCGCAGGATCTCGATGTCGGAGCCGCTGAGATCCCCGCCACTCGCCGTCCGCTCGGTGGTGCTGAACAGCTCCTTTCCGTCGTCGTCGACCATCGACATGCCGCGCAGCCCGGTGCTGCGCGCCCGGATCTCCTCCAGTACGCCCATCCGCTCGCACACATCGAGCGCCGGGCCCCGTACGTCGATCGCCTGTCCGCCCGGGCGCGGGCGCGCGGCGCGCTCCACGACGGTGACCTGGAAGCCATGGCGATCCAGCCAGTAGGCGAGCGCGGGCCCGGCGATACCGGCCCCGGAAATCAGAACCCGTGCATTCCGCATGGTGTTGTCCCTTCCGAATTCAACCACCGAATGTGGTGCCTCGGAAAAGACTGGCCGGAGCCACCGACACCGCACCGACGCGGCGCCGACGCCGGGTCGATGACGCGCCGACGAGCCGCCGACATCGTACCGACAGGGCTTCGACACCCCGCTGTCACGGGGGAGTTGGGCATGGCCGGGGGTGTTCGGCAGGCGAGCGGAACTCCCTCATCGGTTAATGAGAGTGTTACTTCGATGTGTTGTGTGATTCCGTAGTGATCGATGAGACTGGGGATTCCGACCGGTCAGCCCAAAAGATCGGTCGCCCCGCACTGGTGACGTTCGGTCCGCCCCCCACGATCCGAACAGGATGGGACCTTATGCGCAATTCGCTGGAGCACGTCCGCGTGATCCCCGCCGCCGTCGTGCCCGTCTGTCCGAGACCCCGCCGGAGATCTCACCTCTCCCCGCGCGGATCGGCCACGGTCGCGGCGTAGCCGCCCCTCACCACTCACCGAACGGCGGATCGCCCCGGCCTTCCCGGCGACGCCGTCCTCCGGCCTGCCCGTAGGCGCCTGCCCCTGTGCACATGCCCGCGGGCCACGTGGTCTGCCATGGCCACGCGGTCTGTCATGGGCACGTGGTCTGTCCGGCCACGTGGTCTGCCATGACCCCGGCCGGAACGTCCGCGTGCCCACGGCCCGTTCGGTGACGCACCCCCCACGAAAGGAACCCCTCAGGTGCTTACTTCGCACCACCCACGATCACGCGAATCCCAGCAACACGTGCCCGCCGCCCGCGGCGGCGTGGCGGAACCGAGCGGGCATGTGCTGGCGGTTGGCACACCGGGCCCCAGGCTCGACCGGCTGACACGGACACTCGTCTCCACCGGGCATGAGGTGAGCCATGCGGAGCCCGGCGATGTCAGCCGGCAGATGCGGCACTCCCCGCCGGACGCGATCGTCGCCCTGGACGACGCCGACGCCGACGCCGGACTGGAGGTGATACGCGAGGTCCGCGCCGTCCCCGCCGGACGGGCGCTCCCCCTGCTGATGGTCACCTCCGACCCCGGCCCCACCGGGGTCGCCGACATGCTGCGCGGTGGCGCCGACGACTGCGTGGCGGAGACCTCCGACCCCGTCGAGCTCTCCGCCCGGATCGAGGCCAAGCTGCGCCGGGTCCCGGTCCCCGTCGAGAACCTGCTGCTCGACCCGCGCACCGGCCTGTACTCCCAGCCCCACTTCCTGGGCGAGCTCGACCGGGAGCTCAAGCGGGTCGACGACAGCCGCACCGGTGGCGTCGTCGCCATGGTGGGCGTGGCCGAGATCGCCTCCCTCGAGGCCCGGTTGGGGCCGCGGGTGCGCCGTGAGGTCGCCGAACGTCTCGCGGGAGTGGCCGAGAAGCTGGGCGGCGTCTGCGACCGGCTCGGCTGGGACGACGAGGGCCATCTGCTGATGCTGATGCCCGGTGTGGACGAGGACACCGCGCGCCGCGAACTGCAGAACTTCGCCAACGCCGTGGCCGGTACCCGCTTCGTGGTGGCCGATGAGAACGTGCGGCTGACCCCCGCGATCGGCTGGATCCCGCTGGCCGACTGCGCGGACCGCGCCCAGGCCGTCGCGGGCGCCCGGAACGCGGTCGAGGAGTCGATCCGCCACCGGGACCTGCGGCCGGTCAAGTACGCGGCCTGGATGCGCGGCACCCACCGGCGCAGCCGCCGGACCCTCGCCACCGCCCTCCGCACCCTGCTGTCGGCGCTCTCACCCGTCCTGGTGCTCCTCTTCGGGGTGGGCATCCCGTTCGTCTTCTACCAGCAGATGTACGAGCTGGGCTGGGACGTCGGCTCGGCCGCGTACTGGGTCGTGGTGTCCGGCCTGGTGCTCTCCGCCGCGCTGATCGTGCTGGAGTGCCTCTTCTCGCTCGACGCCAAACCCCGGCCGGAACGGCCCGCGCAGCCGTATCCACCGGCCAGCGCCGTCATCGCCGCGTATCTGCCCAATGAGGCCGCGACCATCGTGGACACCATCGAGTCCTTCCTGCGCCTGGACTACCCCAACGAGCTGGAGATCGTGCTCGCGTACAACACGCCGCACCCCATGCCCGTCGAGGAGACCCTGCGCGAGATGGCCCGCCGCGACCCGCGGCTGGTGCTGATGCCGGTGGCGGGCAGCACCTCCAAGGCACAGAACGTCAACGCCGCGGTCACCCGGGTGCGCGGTGAGTTCGTCGGCATCTTCGACGCGGACCACCACCCGGTGCCCGACGCCTTCCAGCACGCCTGGCACTGGCTGTCAGGCGGGTACGACGTGGTCCAGGGCCACTGTGTGATCCGCAACGGCGAGAGCTCCTGGGTCTCCAAGCTGGTGGGCGTGGAGTTCGAGGCCATCTACGCCGTCAGCCACCCCGGCCGGACCCGGCTCTACACCTTCGGTGTCTTCGGCGGCTCCAACGGCTTCTGGCGCACCGATCTGCTCGCCCGGACCCGGATGCACGGCACGATGCTCACCGAGGACATCGACTCCACGATGCGCGCCCTCCACGAGGGCGCCCGGATCGCCACCGACCGCACCCTCATCTCGCGCGAACTGGCGCCCACCACCCTCAAGGCGCTGTGGAACCAGCGGTCGCGCTGGGCCCAGGGCTGGCTCCAGGTGTCGCTGAAGTACCTGTGGCGGGGCCTGCGCTCGCCGGCCTTCACCGCCCGTCAGAAGGCGGGGCTGCTGGTGCTGCTGGGCTGGCGGGAGATCCAGCCGTGGCTGACCCTGCAGATCCTGCCCGTGCTGCTGTACTCGGCGTGGCGGGCCGGGGGAGTGAACCATCTCGACTGGGCGGTGCCGGTCTGCCTGCTGGCCACCTTGTTCACGCTGTCCGCCGGGCTGGTGCAGGCGCTGTTCGCGTGGCGGCTCGCGGTGCCCGAACTGCGCCGCCGCAGGGCGTGGTTCTGGCGGTATCTGCTGGTGTCCACCGTCTTCTACAGCCACTTCAAGAACATCGTGGCCCGTCAGTCGCTCCTCAAGGAGGTGCTGCGGGACCGCCAGTGGCGGGTCACCCCGCGCCCCGGTGACAAGGCGGTGAAGCGGACATGAGCACGGTGTCCACGGCCATCGCCGCCACCACCGCCCCCCGGGCGGTCAACGGCACGCCCGCCAGGACCGCGCCCTCGCGGAACCGGAGAAACCAGGAGATCCAGGGCTTCCGCGGAATGGCGGCGCTCCTCACGGTCGTCTTCCACGTCTGGCAGCAGTACTTCGTCTACGACCGGGACGGCGCCCACTCACCGGTGCCCAACCGGTACGCGAACGCGCTGGTGTCGCTGGAGGTCATCGACCTCTTCTTCGTCCTCTCCGCGTATCTGCTGACGCTGTCCTACGCACGGGCGGCGATCGACGGGGGCTCGACCCGCCCCGGCCGGGTGTTCCTCTTCCGGCGGGCCATCCGGATCGTCCCGCTGTACTTCCTGGCGGTGACGTTCATCTGGGCCACCCGCAATCCCACCCTGCCCGGCGAGTGGTCCGATCTGCTGCACCATCTCACCTTCACCCAGGTCTTCGACCAGGAGCAGATCTTCTACACCATCGGCCCCACCTGGTCGTTGTCGCTGGAAATCATGTTCTATGTGGCACTGGTGGGACTCGGCCCGCTGGCCGTCCGCGCCTGCCGTCCGCTGCGCCGGCGGGCCTCCCGGGTGGCGGTGTGCGCCGTGGGGTGCGCCCTGCTGTACATCGGGCCGTGTCTGTGGATCGCGGTCGCCCGCTACGGGCTTCGGATCCCGCACACCGAATGGCCGGTGTACTTCGGCCCGCAGGCCCGCTTCGGCGGGTTCGCCGCGGGCATGGGCCTCGCCGTACTGATGGTCGCCCTCGGCGACCGCGGACGGCTGGACGCGAAGGTGGCGGTCCCGCTGCGGGCTGCCGCCCTGCTGGGGCTGTATGTGCTGTCCTTCTCCGGTACGGAGGCGGAGGACTTCCCCACCACCTTCTACCACCCGCTGTCCGCCCTGCTGTGGACGCTGTTGCTGTACAGCACCATCCATGTGCGGCGGCAGGGGCGGTGGCACTCATGGCTCACGGCCCGCTGGCTCACCGGTGTCGGCCTCGCCAGCTACAGCCTCTTCGTCTGGCATGAGCCGATCATGCTGGGCCTGTACAACGCGGGGCTGCTGCCGCCCGACGGCCAGTCGGGCTTCCCGCTGGCCGTGGTCATCGTGCTGGTGGTGGCCGTGGCCGCCGCCACGGTGAGCTACTGGGTCATCGAGTACCCGGCGAGTCTGCTCGGGAAGCTCAAGGACGGCCAGGGGCGTTCGCGCGACTTCTACCCTTAAGGCAGCGCGCTAGCCAGGAACACACGTTCCCCGGTGTACGGGTGGCCGTACACCGGGGGACGGTGGTTATCATCTGGCTCGTTCTTTACTGTGTAACACGTGTGCGTCGGACATCTGTTCCGCTGGGAATCGGGCTTCCGGGGCACCCCACCCAACCCATGCCATAACGGGGAGACCAGCGAAATGGGTCGACACAGCCGACCGACCGCCGCACAGCAGGCGCGTACCACGACGCTCAAGGCGGCCACCGCCCTCGGAGTGGCCGGAACCATAGCCTTCGGCCTCCACTCGACGGTCGGCGGTGACAAGTCCGTCGAGGCCCGCTCCGATGTGAACTCACAGCAGGCGCAGGTGCCGGACGACGTCGAGCCCACCGCCGCTCACTCGCCCTCGCAGAGCCATGTCGCGCCCAGCGAGTCCAAGAAGCCGAAGCTGATCTCCGACCACACCGACGCCGCCACCCCCGGCGGTGGCGGTTCGGACCGGAGCGCCGGCACACCGCGGCACGCCGCCCCGGCCACCCCGGACGCGGCCCCCTCCAAGGCCGCGCCCACCATGGCGCCCATCACCCCCGCACAGCGGAACGACCAGGTGCCCTCGTCGCCCTCCGCGCCGAGCGAGACGACCCCGAGCGCCGACCCGACCACCCCGTCGCAACAGCCCAGCCAGCCGTCGCAGACCCCCGGCCAGGGCGGTCAGCACGGCAAGGGCCTGGTGGGCGGACTGGTGGACGGTGTCGGCGACACCCTGGACGGGGTGCTCGGCGGGGTCGGCGGTGTGCTCGGCGGCTGACCGCCGCCTCACCCCGTGGCCAGCGCCTTGAGGTCCGCCAGGCTTCCGTTGAACCGGTTGTGGTCACCCACCAGCGGCCCGCTGGAGGTGTACTGCCACAGGGTGTGGGTCGTCCAGCCGGCCGGCAGCGGCCCGGGGGTGGCGGCGTACCGCGCCAGCCACAGCGGGTTCCGCTCGGCGAAGGCGGCGCTGTCGCCGGTGCACGTCTGCCACCAGCCGGTGGTCGTGTAGATCACCGGCCGGCGTCCGGTGCGCTCTGCGACGCGCGCGGTGAAGTCGCCGATCCAGTTCACCATCTCGGAGGCGGTCAGGCCGTAGCAGGTTGCTCCGTACGGGTTGTACTCGAGGTCCAGGACGGGCGGCAGCGTCTTGCCGTCGTCCGACCAGTCGCCACCGCCTGCCACGAAGAAGTCCGCCTGACGGGTGCCGCTGGAACGGTCCGGCAGGGCGAAGTGGTAGGCGCCGCGGATCATGCCCTGCTGGAAGGAGCCGTTGTACTGCGAGGCGAACGAGGGGTTCTTGTAGGTCGTGCTCTCGGTGGCCTTCACATAGGCGAATCGGACGTTGTCGTCCCACAGGGCCGCCCAGTCGACCGAACCCTGGTGGTCGCTGACGTCCACGCCCTCCACCGAGGCCGCTCTGGCGGCCCGGGGCGTGGCGCCGGGGTCGGTCTTCTCGTGGCGGGCGATGGTCGAGCCCATCCAGTCCCGCTCGGGGTGCGGGACGGACGCCGCGGGGGCCGGGCCGGCGGCGGCGTGGGTGTCGTGGTCGGCGTCGGGGTCGGTCGTCGAGGCCGTGGCCGGTACGAGGGTGGCGAGGACCGCGGCGGTGATCGCCACTCCCAGTCCGCCGATGGCGTAGGGCGAGCGCAGACGCGAAGGCGCCCGGTGGCTACCGGATTTCAGGGACATCTGTTCCTCCGATCCGTTCCGCATCGACGGTATGCGCGTCGAACGGAGAACGTGAAGCGGAACGGGAAATTCTGTCCCTCCGTCAGCGGTCCCGGCCCTCCTCGCCGACCGGCCCCGACGCCACGCCGTAGCCCGCCACCAGCGCCCTCGCGGCCCGGGTCGCCCGGATGGCGACCTCCTCGACCACGTCATCCGGATCGCCGAACTTCCCTTCCAGCAATTGGGCGACATAGCCGCGGGCGAGCGCGTGCAGGGCGTCGAGCAACGCCACGGCCGTCACCGCGGCGTCGTCCGGGGCGACCACCTCGAAGGCGCTCGGCAGCAGCAGATCCACGAACTCCCTGGTGCTGTCCCGTAGCTCCGGATGGGTGGCCCGCAGCCCCGGCGCGAAGAGGATGTCCAGCCCGCCGCGGTAGCGGGCCGCCGCGCGCACGAAGGTGCCCGCCACCGTGGCCAGCCGCTCCTGGGCGGACCCGACATCGGCCACCGTGTCCAGGTAGATGGCCCGCAGCCGCCGCGAGACCTCCAGGGCGGCGGCCGCGAGCAGCGCGTCACGGTCGGCGAAGTGGCGGTACGGCGCACCGGGGCTCACACAGGTGCGGCGCGCCGCCTCCGCCACGGAGAAGCCGCGCACTCCGACCTCGTCGATGATCTCCAGGGTCGTCTGCACCAGCGCGGCGGCCAGGTCGCCGTGGTGGTAGGTGGCGCGTCCCTTCGGGGTGGGTGCCATTCGGGTGACCCTACCCGACCCGTGATTCCGGCTCACCCGCCCCCTGGCCTGCGCTTTTCGGCGGTCCGTGCGGCCCGCAGCGCGTCCCGCGAGCGCTCGATGCGGATCGGCAGATCCCGCACCCGCTCGCCTGTGGCATGGTGGAAGGCGTTGCCGATGGCCGCCGCCGCGCCCACGATGCCCAGTTCGCCGATGCCCTTGGCGCCCACCGGGTTGGTGGTGTTGTCGTCCTCCTCCAGCAGCACCACCTCCAGTCGCGGAACGTCGGCGTGGGCGGCGATGTGATAGCCCGCGAAGTCATGGTTGGCGAAGTCGCCGAAGACCGGATCGACCTCGCCGACCTCCAGCAGCGCCATCGACAGACCCATCGTCATGGCCCCCAGGAACTGGGAGCGCGCGGTGTGCGGATTGACGATCCGCCCGGCCGCGAACACGCCCAGCATCCGGTCCACCCGGATCTCACCGGTGTCGCCGTCCACCCGCACCTGGGCGAACTGCGCCCCGAAGGTGTGGCGCGACAGATCCGCCCGCCGCTCCAGATCCTCGGCGGTGTCGGCCACCACCTCCAGACCGCCGTCCGGGACCACACCCCCGTAGGCGTCCAGCTCCTTGAGCAGCGCACGGCACGCCTTGTCCACCGCCCAGCCCCATGAGGCGGTGCCGAGCGAACCGCCCGCGAACGGCGCCATGCCCAGCGACGCACGCCCGATCTCCAGCCGCAGCCGCGACAGCGGAACGCCGAGCGCGTCCGCCGCCACCTGGGTGAGGGCGGTACGGGCGCCCGTGCCGAGGTCGGCCGCGCCGATGCGCACCCGGTACGTCCCGTCCTCCTCGGCGCGCGCCACCGCGGAGGAGGGGAAGGTGTAGTCCGGGTGGTGCGAGGCGGCCACACCGGTGCCCAGCAGCCAGCGCCCCTCGCGCCGGATCCCCGGCGCCGGATCGCGGCGCTCCCAGCCGAAGCGCGCCGCGCCCTCGCGCAGACAGGCGACCAGGTTGCGGCTGCTGAACGGCTTGCCGCTCTCCGGGTCGTGCTCCGGCTCGTTGCGGATCCGCAGCTCGACCGGGTCCATGCCCAGCGCCCCGGCCAGCTCGTCGACGGCCGACTCCAGCGCGAACATCCCCGGGGTGTGGCCGGGGGCGCGGAACCAGGCGGGCGTCATCACATCGAGCGGCGCCACCTTCACCGTCGTCCGGGCGTGGGGCGCCGCGTACATCATCCGGGTGGAGGACACCGTCTGGTCGGCGAACGGCACCTGGGTCGAGCGCTGCTGCACCGACTCGTGCTGGATCACCGTCAGCCGGCCGTCGCGCTCGGCGCCCAGCCGCACCCGCTGGATCGTGGGGGAGCGGTAGGGGATCAGCTGGAACATCTGCTGCCGGGTCAGGGCGATCTTCACCGGCCGTTCGACGGTCCGCGCGGCGAGCGCCGCAAGCACCGTCGGCGAGCGCGGAATGCCCTTGGACCCGAACCCCCCGCCGATGTACTCGGCCACGACCTCCACCGCGCCCAGCTCGATCCCGAACAGCGCGGACATCAGCTGCGCGCTCATATAGGGACCCTGGTCGGAGTTGAACAGCGTCAGCCGGTCCTCGTCCCACACCGCGATGGTGGCATGCGGCTCCATCGGGCTCGGATGCTCCACCGGAGTGGTGTACGTGGCGTCCACCCGCACCGGGGCGGTGGCCCAGGCGCCATCGGCGTCGCCGCGCTCCACCAGGCCCGGACTGCCGTCGGTCACCGTCTCGGCGATCTCCAGCCGCTCGTCGTCGGCGCGCAGCACCACATCGTGCGGCTCCCGCTCATAGCCCACCTGGACCGCCGCCGCGCCCTCGCGCGCCGCCTCCAGTGAGGTGGCCACCACGGCGGCCACGATCTGGCCGTGGTACGCCACCTGAGGGGACTGCAGCACGAAGAGGTCCGCGCTCGCCTCCGCCTCCGCGTTCAGCCGCGGGGCGTTCGTGTGGTCGAGCACCGTCAGCACACCGGGCAGGGCCAGCGCCGGGGCGGGGTCCACCTCGGTCACCCGGCCGCGGGCGATGGTGGCCTGCACCGGCCATACGTAACTGACGTCCCGGGTGGGGAACTCATAGGCGTAGCGGGCCGCTCCGGTCACCTTGTCCAGGCCGTCGACCCGGGTCACCGGGGCGCCGACGCTCTGTTGGACGGTGGTCATGCGCGATCCCTCCTCGCGACGAGGTCGCGGACGCCCGCGACGATCAGATCAGTGGCCAGGTCGACCTTGAAGGCGTTGTCGGGCAGCGGCCGCGCCTCGGCCAGTTCGGCCCGCGCCGCCTCCTGCAGCGTCTCCTCGTCCGGCCGTCCGCCGCGCAGCCGCTCCTCGGCGATCCGGGCGCGCCACGGCCGCGGCGCCACCCCGCCGAGCGCGATCCGCACGTCCCGCAGCGAGCCGTCCTCGGCCACGGACACCGTGGTGGCGACGCTCACCAGCGCGAAGGCGTACGACCAGCGGTCGCGCACCTTGCGGTAGCGCATCCGGGCGCCGTCCGGTGGCGGGGGCAGCTCCACGGCCGTGATGAGGTCGCCGTGGTCCAGGACGGTCTCCCGGTGCGGTGTGTCGCCGGGCAGCAGATACAGCTCCGCCACCGGAACGGTGCGCGAGCCGCCGTCCACCGACCGCACGTGTGCCACCGCGTCGAGCGCCACCAGCGCCACCGCCATGTCGGAGGGGTGGGAGGCCACGCAGTGGTCGGAGGTGCCCAGCACGGCCAGATCGCGGTGCGCGCCCTGAATCGCCGGACACCCGGTGCCCGGCTCGCGCTTGTTGCACGGCTTGGTCACGTCCTGGAAGTAGCCGCAGCGGGTGCGCTGCAGCAGATTGCCGCCCACCGTGGCGACCGTGCGCAGCTGCCCGGAGGCCCCCGCCAGCAGCGCCTGGGACAGCAGTGGGAAGCGCTCGCGGATGCCCGGATCGCCCGCCAGCGCGCCGTTGCGCACGGTGGCGCCGATGAGCACGGAGCCGTCCTCGCGGTGCTCGATCCGGTCGTACGGCAGCCGGGAGACGTCGATGAGCAGCCCGGGGCCGGTGACGCCCAGCTTCATCAGGTCCACCAGATTGGTGCCCCCGCCGAGATAGGTCGCATCGGGGCGCTGGGCGATCAGCGCGGCCGCCTCGGCGGCGTCGCCCGCGCGGGCGTAGCCGAACTCCTTCATCGGGCGCCCCCGACGGTGGCCGTGTCCTGGGCACCTTGGGCGCCCGCGGCCTCCAGCACGGCCTCGACGATCCCGTTGTACGCGCCGCAGCGGCACAGGTTGCCGCTCATGCGCTCGCGCACCTCGCGCGCGTCCAGCGCCGACGCATCGGCCACCCCGGTGGCGGTGTCCTCGGTGACATGGCTGGGCCAGCCGCGCCCGGCCTCGCCCAGCGCCCCGATGGCGGAGCAGATCTGACCCGGGGTGCAATAGCCGCACTGGAGCCCGTCGTGGTCGAGGAAGGCGCGCTGCACCGGGTGCAGCTCCCCGCCGTCCGCCAGCGCCGCCACGCCCTCGATGGAGACGATCTCGCGCCCCTCGGCGGTCACCGCGAACATCAGGCAGCTGTTCACCCGCTCACCGTCCACCAGCACCGTGCAGGCCCCGCACTGACCGTGGTCACAGCCCTTCTTGGTGCCCGTGAGCCCCAGTCGCTCGCGCAGCACATCGAGCAGGGTGGTCCGGTTGTCGATGGTCAGGGCGTGGGACGTGCCGTTGATCCGCACGATGATGTCGCTGCTCGGTGAGTGATGTGAGAGGGTCATACATTGAATGTATCAACCTCTTACATCCGTGGCGAGGAGATATGGATTCCATGCGGGACGTCGTAGCGCAGATGCACCGATGGTGGGGCGAGGGCGAGCCGTTCGCCCGTGCCACGGTGGTGGCGACCTGGCATTCCTCGCCGCTGCCGCCCGGGACGTCCATGCTGGTCGGGCCCGATGGCGCCGCGATCGGCAGCGTCTCCGGCGGCTGCGTCGAGGGTGCCGTCTACGAACTTGCCCAGGAGGTGACCGACAGCGGCAGGCCCGCGCTGGAGCGCTACGGCGTCAGCGACGACGACGCCTTCGCGGTCGGGCTGACCTGCGGCGGAATCATCGATGTCTATGTGGAGCGGATCGACCCCGCGGGCTTCCCCGAACTGGGGGAGGTGGCCGAGGCGGTGGCCGCCGGAGAGCCGGTGGCCGAGGTGATCTGCGTGGCCGTCGACGGGCCCGACCCGGAGGGGCGGCTGGGCCGCCGGCTGGTCGTACGGCCCGAGGGCACCTCCGGATCCCTCGGCTCCGGGCGGCTGGACGCGGCCGTCGCCGAGGACGCGCGCGCACTGCTGGCCGGCGGGCGCACCGAGACCCTGGCCTACGGCTACGACGGCGTCCGCATGGACGAGGAACTCACCCTGTTCGTCTCGGTCCACGCCACCCCGCCGCGGATGCTGGTCTTCGGCGCCGTGGACTTCGCGGCGGCCATGGCCCGGATCGGCGCCTACCTCGGCTACCACGTCACCGTGTGCGACGCCCGGCCGGTCTTCGCCACCCCGCGCCGCTTCCCCGAGGCACACGAGGTGGTGACCGACTGGCCGCACCGCTATCTGCGCACCGAGGCGGAGGCGGGCCGGATCGACGAACGCACGGTGGTCTGTGTACTCACCCACGACCCCAAGTTCGATGTGCCGCTGCTGGACGTCGCCCTGCGCCTGCCGCTGGCCTACGTGGGCGCCATGGGCTCCCGCCGCACCCACGACGACCGGATCCGCCGGCTGCGCGCCACCGGCCTCGGCGAGGAGGAGCTGGCCCGGCTCGCGTCGCCGATCGGCCTGGACCTCGGGGCCCGTACGCCCGAGGAGACCGCCGTCAGCATCGCGGCCGAGATCATCGCCGACCGCTGGGGCGGCAGCGGCACCCGGCTGACCTCCCTCAGCGGCAGCATCCACCGTCAGGAGCCGATGCGGCCCGCGGCCGGAGGCTGAGACGGGGCCACGGCCCGGGCCGGGGATCGTCACAATGGTTCCCGGCCCGAATGGATGGAGGAGGAATCGAACCAGCCGTGGAGACCGCTCGAAGCAGCGACGACGACATAGAACCCACCGCGGCCGACGATGACGCCGGGGACGGCGCCCCGGCCCCGCCGCCGAGACCCGGCTGGCGCCGCTGGGTGATGGACACCCGGCCGCTGCGCCACCGCCCCTTCCGCCGGCTGTGGAGCTCCACCACCATCACCGCCATCGGCAGCCAGCTGACGGCCGTCGCCGTGCCCAAGCAGATCTACGACATCACCGGCTCGTCGGCGTGGGTCGGCTACGCCAGCTTCGCCGGACTCCTCCCGCTGGTGGTCTTCGCGTTGTGGGGCGGGGTGGTCGCCGACCGGATGGACCGGCGCACCCTGATGCTCATCACCAACGTCGGCATCGCCGTCACCTCGCTGCTGTTCTGGGCCCAGTCCTTCGCCGGGCTGGACTCGGTGGCGGTGCTCATGGTGCTGCTCGCCGCCCAGCAGGGCTTCTTCGGCATGAACTCCCCGGCCCGCAACGCCTCCGTCGCCCGCCTCGTCCCCGCCGACGAACTGCCCGCCGCGGGCGCCCTGCAGTCCACCGTCGCCCAGACGGGCATGATCCTGGGCCCGCTGCTCGCGGGCGCCCTGATCCCCGTACTCGGCCTGCCCACGCTCTACCTCATCGACGCCGTGGCGCTGTGCGTCACCCTGTGGGCCGTCTGGCGGCTGCCCGCCATGCCACCCCTCACCGAGGGCGCCACGGGCGGCGCGCGGCGGGGCGGATGGCGCGATGTGGCCGACGGCTTCCGGTACATCGCCACCCACCGCATCCTGCTGATGTCCTTCCTCGCGGACATCATCGCCATGGTCTTCGGCATGCCCCGCGCGCTCTTCCCCCAACTCGCCTCGCACACCTACGCACCCTGGGGCGAGGGCTTCGCGCTCGGCCTGCTCTTCGCGGCGATCCCGCTCGGCGCGGTGGCCGGCGGTCTGCTGTCCGGCACCTTCTCCCGCGCCCGCCGCCACGGCCTGATGGTCATCGCCGCCGTGGTGGCCTGGGGCGTGGCCATCACCGGATTCGGGCTCAGCCTCAACCTGTGGTGGGCGGTGGCCTTCCTCGCCCTCGCGGGCGTGGCCGACATGGTCTCGATGGTCTTCCGCGGGACGATCCTCCAGGCGGCCGCCACCGACGACATGCGCGGCCGGATGCAGGGCGTGTTCACCGTGGTGGTGGCGGGCGGACCGCGCATCGCCGATCTGCTGCACGGCACCGCGGGCTCGCTCCTCGGGGCCCGCGCGGCGGTCGCCGCGGGCGGGCTGCTGGTGGCCGTCAGCACGCTCGGGCTCGCCGTCGCGGTGCCCGCCTTCCGCCGCTACACGCCCTGACGACGCGGCCGCGCGCGGCCAAGCGAACGCACGACGGCCGTGCCCCCGCGCCGGAACCCGGGGCGGGGGCACGGCCGTCGCGGCCCTCAGGCCGTACGCTCGTCGCGGTCGCCGCCCCACAGCGTGTGGAACGAACCCTCGCGGTCCACCCGCCGGTAGGTGTGCGCGCCGAAGAAGTCCCGCTGCCCCTGGACCAGCGCCGCGGGCAGCCGCTGCGAGCGCAGCGCGTCGTAGTACGCCAGCGCGGCCGAGAAGCCCGGCGCCGGCACGCCCAGCTCGACCGAGGTGGTCACCACCCGCCGCCAGGCGTCCTGCGCCGCGCCCAGCGCCTCGGCGAAGTGGTCGTCCGTCAGCAGTGTGACGGGCTTGCGCTCCTTGGCGTACGCCTCGGTGATCCGGTTCAGGAACCGCGCCCGGATGATGCAGCCGCCCCGCCAGATCCGCGCGACCGCCCCGGGGTCGATGTCCCAGCCGTACTCCTGGCTGCCCGCCTCGATCTGGTGGATGCCCTGCGCGTACGCCACGATCTTCGAGGCGTACAGCGCCTGCTCGACATCGTCGGCGAACCGCTCCGCGACGGCCCCCGTGAGCCCCTTGCCGGACGGCCCCGGCAGCCCCTGCGAGGCGTCCCGCAGCTCCGCGTGGCCGGACAGCGAGCGGGCGAACACCGCCTCGGCGATCCCGCTCACCGGCACGCCCAGGTCCAGCGCGGTCTGCACGGTCCAGCGGCCGGTGCCCTTCTGCTCGGCCTGGTCCTGCACCACGTCCACGAACGGCTTGCCGGTGGCGGCGTCGGTGTGCCCGAGCACCTCGGCGGTGATCTCGATCAGATACGACTCCAGCCGGCCGCCGTTCCAGGTGCGGAACACCTCCGCGATCTCGCCCGGCGACATGCCGAGCGCCCGCCGCAGCAGGTCGTACGACTCGGCGATGAGCTGCATGTCCGCGTACTCGATGCCGTTGTGCACCATCTTCACGAAGTGGCCGGCGCCGTCCGGGCCGATGTGGGTGCAGCACGGGGTGCCGTCCACCTTGGCGGAGATGGACTCCAGCAGCGGGCCGAGCGACTTGTAGGATTCCACCGATCCGCCGGGCATGATGCTGGGCCCGTTGAGCGCGCCCTCCTCGCCGCCGGAGATGCCGGTGCCCACGAAGTGCAGCCCGCGCTCGCGCAGCGACTTCTCCCGGCGCCGGGTGTCCTCGAAGTGGGCGTTGCCCCCGTCGATGATCACGTCGCCCTCTTCGAGGAGGGGTGCGAACTCCTCGATGACGGCGTCGGTGGGCGCACCCGCCTTGACCATGATGATCAGCCGCCGGGGCCGCTGCAACGAGGCGACGAACTCCTCGGCGCTCTCGGCCGGCACGAAGTTCCCCTCGTGGCCGTGCTCCTCCATCAGCGCCTTGGTCTTGGCGAACGTGCGGTTGTGGAGAGCGACGGTGTGCCCGTGCCGGGCGAAGTTGCGGGCGAGGTTGCTCCCCATGACGGCGAGCCCGGTGACGCCGATCTGGGCGGTCGGCTGGGCGCTGGAAGGGCTGGGCATACGGTGTTCCACTCCTGTCACGCGCATCGAATCCTTATGCGAGGCAGCAACGCCGAGGGGAGTGGGGATCTTCCCTCTCGATCAGCCGGGTTTCGCCCGGCCATAGTTGCACGATGTGCGCGACGGCGGATGGGTGTCCGGGGAAAGCCGCGGAGGTGTGTCATTTTTCGCACGCCCGGGCGGTGCGCCGGATTGTGGGGTGTCCACAAGATGGACGATGGATGCGCGATGGATTCCGGCGGTGGGTTCGATGCCGACCCGGCGAGGGCGGACACCGGACCGCGGTGTCCGCTCGCCACTGCCCCGCGACGGGACTGACGGTTGCCGCGTTCGGCCTGCCGCGCATCCGGGGGTGCCGCATACACGAGGGTGCCGTCCGGATGGGGACGGCACCCTCGTATCCGCGGCCTTTCCGGCCGCTTCCCCATACCGGGGGCCGGCGTTATCTCGGCATCTCCGTCGCCGTGCCGTTCACCGTTCCGGTGGCACGCGTCGGGCGCTCCAGGATGCCCCGGGCGTCGGGCGGGGCCGGGTCCGGTGCGCCCGTGGTCTGCTGGGGGCCGGTGGACTCGGCGGAGCCGTTCGCGGTGCCGTTGTGCGGATGCGCCGAGCCGTTGATCTTCTCGATCGCCTGCCGGGCCTGCTCGCCGGGGGAGCGGGCGGCCAGCGGGGGCGAGGTGTGGGGTGCGGTGGGCGCGGGCTGGTTGCGGTCCCGCTCGGGTTTGGCGTGGACGCCGATGGTCTGGGCCGTCCCATGGCGCAGCCGGTGGCTGACCGCCTCGTCGAGGCTCACCGGCCGCTGTGTCTGGGCCGCCAGCCGGCCGGCCTCCTGGCCCAGGGCGGCGACCACGTCCCAGGGCAGGTGGAGCACCAGGCGGACTTCGGCGTCGCCATCCGGCAGCGCCTGGATGGGAGGGATGAACCGGTCATTCATGGAACGGGGCCTCCGGTCTCGGTATCGGCCTGTGCGGGCGGCGCGCGTCCCGAAGGGCAGGACGCACACAGAGCCATACGGAGGACCGGCCCCGCGCGTTCACCCGACCGCGGAGGGTTCTCAGGTCTTGCTGAGCACGATCGTCACCGTCGCCAGGATCGCCGCCAGCACCAGCAGGGCGATGCCGTAGATCAGCCGCTGCGAGCGCAGGACCGGGAGGAACGCGTCGAGGGAGATCCGGCCGGCGCCGGACAGCGCGAGCCCGGCGGCGCCGACGCCGATGAGCACCGGGAATTCCATGCCACCGAAATAGCCGAGCGGCGTGGAGGCGGCCACCGCGTTGGCCATCGTGCCCGCGACGGCCGCACCGGCGAGCGGGGTGAGCAGCCCCACGGCGAGGCCGAGGCCGCCGAAGGTCTCGGCGATCCCGGCGATCACGGCCATGGCCTTGGGCGCCGGATAGCCGAACTGCGCGAACGCCACCGCCGTCTTGCCGATGCCCAGGCCACCCCACCAGCCGAAGAGGTGCTGCGCGCCGCGCCCGGCGACGACCAGCCCGACACCGAGCCGGATGACCAGCAGACCGACGTCATGGGCGAGGAGTACGTGCGCCGCGGACCTGGGCGGGTGCGGGGCGGGTGCGGAGGCGTTCTCCGGGGCGTTCTCGTAGGGGGGATAAGACATGGCGCCCTCGTCTGGTCGGGCTCGGCGCGGATCGCCGAGCCGATATCCGATATGCACCTTGAGTACTTTTTATTCCACCGAGGTGCCGGGTTCAATCCGGACGCCCGTCGGCGGCGGAGCGGCCTCCGTGGGAGCCACCGGGCCGTATCCGTGTCAGCAGCGTGATGAGCAGGAGCGCGGCCCCGGCCAGACAGCATCCCCCGGCGGCCATCAGCGCCGCGTCGACGGCGGCGCCGCTCTCTGCCTCGGCGGCATCCCCGGACAGGGTCACCCCCAGCCCCGCCGCGGTGGTGATGACCGTCTTGGTCACCCCCGACGCCTCCCCGGCGCGCTCGGGCCGCACCGCCGCCTGAGTGGCGATGAGCGTCAGGGCGCCCGCGACCCCGAGCGCGGCCCCGCACCCGGTGATCGCCAGGAGGAAGACCGGCAGGGTCGTCGCCCTGGCGGCGGCGCCGAGCGACGCCGCCGCCAGCCCCAGGGCCCCGGCCATCACCCGCACCGCGTCCGCCGTGCGGATCCGCCCCGCCACCGGCCCGGCCAGCGCCATCGCCGCCGCCGGGGCCAGGAAGGCCGCCCCCGCGCCCGTGGCCGACAGCCCCCACGGCCCCTGGAGCGCCAGGGGCGCCGCGAACAGGACGACCACGGTCGCCGCGTTGGCCGCCGCCCCGGCCGCCGTGAGAGCCACAAACGGCCGGTTGCCGAACAGGACCAGGTCCACCAGCGGATGCGCCACCGCACGCTCATGCCGGACGAAGGCGAACCCGAGCGCGATGGCCAGGGCCAGGGCCGCCGCCGAGCGGCCCGAGGACCAGCCCCACAGCGGCCCCCGGTCGACCAGGAACGCCAGCGCCGCGAGCGCGCCGGTGGCCGTGACCAGCCCCGCCACGTCCACGGACGGCGGCGCGGTGGTGTCCCGCGACTCCCCGGCCCGTGCCGCGCACACCCCGGCGACCAGCGCCACCGGTACGTTCAGCCAGAACACCGCCCGCCAGGACACCGCCTCGGTGAGCACCCCGCCCACGTACGGCCCGCATACGGTGGCCACGCCTCCGATGCCCAGCGCCCGCCCCATGACCCGCGCCCGCGCACCGGGCGGGCAGGCGTTGGTCAGCAGGGCGAGCCCGGCCGGCATGGCCACCGCCCCGCCCGCGCCCTGCACCACCCGCGCGGCCACCAGCACCGGAAGCGACGGGGACAGCGCACACACCAGCGACGCGCCGCCGAACACCGCCAGGCCCGCCGTCAGCGACTGGCGGCGGCCGTACAGATCGCCCAGCCGTCCCGCACCCGCCATCAGCGAGCCGGCCGCGAGCAGATACCCGCTCACCACCCACCGGAGGCCGCCTCCCGCCGCCCCCAGATCCCGCCCGATCCCGGGCAGGGCCAGGTTCAGCGCGAAGGCGTCCAGCTGCACGCAGAACACGGTCGCGGCCACCGCCGCCAGCGCCCAGCGCCGGCCGGACCCGCCACTCGCCGTCGTCATCACTCACTCCTCGGCACCCCGAAACGACAGGTCGGATACCGGGGCTGAAGAGTGAGACGAGCGAGTGCGGAAGGAAACGGGCGCGGCCACCACGCCCGGGGAACGGCGATACGCCAGGGGAACGGCGATCGGTCAGTGGCGGGGCGGCAGCCGGTGCAACTCCACGGCGGTCAGCCGCCCGGCCTCGATCGCGGCCGTCATAAACGTACAGTACGGCTGTCGGCGCCGGTCGGTGGGGGAGCCGGGGTTGAGCAGCCGCAGCCGCCCCTCGGCCGTGGTGTCCCACGGGATGTGGCTGTGGCCGAACACCAGCACATCGAGGTCGGGGAACCGCTCGGCGCAGCGCCGCTCCCGCCCCTTCGCCTGCCCGGTCTCGTGCACCACGCCCAGCCGCACTCCGGCCAGCTCGGCCCGGGCCACCTCGGGCAGCCGCGCCCGCAGCTCGGGGCCGTCGTTGTTGCCGTACACCCCGATCAGCCGCCGCGAGCGCTCCTCGAGCAGATCGAGGGTGGCGAGGTCGACCCAGTCGCCCGCGTGGATCACCACATCGGCGTCCTGCAGCCGCTCCAGCAACTCCCCGGGGAGCGCCTTGGTGCGGCGGGGGAGATGAGTGTCGGACATCAGCAGAAGGCGCACACGGACGACCGTACCGCCGCACATCCCTTGACGAGGACACCGGCGGCAGAAATAGTGTGCCAAGCGGCTCGGTCGGGAGGCTCCCAGGGGGTAGAGGTGGCAGCGCGGACGGCGAAGGAGACGGCGCGGGACCGCTATCCGCGGCCGGTGGTCACGACGGCGGAGGCGGAGTGGATCTGGCGCTGGCTGTCGGTCGAGGCGATGGAGGACGGCGCGAAGCCGGAGACGGTACGGCTCGCCGTGGTGGTGGGCCTGGCGCGGGCCAGCGGCGCCCGGTACGGCGGGCTGCTGCGCTGCACCCTGTCGGCGCTGGACCTGGACTCCGGATGGGTGACCATCGAGCACGGCAAACACCGTGTCCCGCGTCGGCACGGACTGGACCGCGGCACGGTGTTGGTGCTGCGCCGCTGGCTGCGGGTGCGTCAGGAACTCTGCGCCGAGCTGGAGGGGTCGGTGCCGGACGCGCTGCTGCTGACGGTGCACCACACGCATGACAACGGGGTGACCGTCGCCGCCGGGCTGCCGATCACCCGGCAGGGTCTGGTGCTCTCCTGGCGCCGGTTCGTCCACCGTACGAACGCCCGGTACGCCGGTCGCCGCCCTCCGCTGCCCACCCGCTTCGAGCAGGTGCGCCGCGTCTGGGACACCTGAGCGCGGCCCGACACCTGAGCCTGGCGGGGTGTCTGGGCCCGGTGGGGGCGGGGCGCTCGGGCCGCCCCGCCCCCACCGGCCCGGCTAGGCCGCGGGTGCCGCGGCCGCCGCGGTGACGGTGAACCGCGCCTGTGCGATGGCGCCGTTCACGCTCACCGCGAGGGTGGCCGTTCCCGGGCGCAGCGCGGTCAGCCTGCCGGTCGCCGGGTCGTACGCCGCCACATCACGGCGCCCGGCGTCGTCCGGATCGCCGATGTGGAGGCCGGGCGAGCCGGTCCAGTCCGCGCTGAGCGGGAAGCCGACCGGCACCCGGCGGGCAGCGGCCCCCTCGCCCTGGAGAACGGTGGCGCTGACATCGGCGTTCTGCCCGGTGCGCAGGTCGGCCGGGGCGGTGACGGTCAGCCCGTCCACATGGGCGCGGGTCTGCACGGACACCCAGTCCGGGCCGCCCTGCCACGGTGCGTGGCGCGCGGCCGCCTGGTCCCGCGCCGAGACGTGGTCCACGCCGACCATCGACCAGCCGGTGAAGCCGCCCTGGCCGGGCGGGGTGGCGGGGTTCTTGCCCGAGTTGCCGTTGATCAGGTACGGGACGCCGTCCACCCGGGACGCGTGGAAGGTGCCGACGTGGCTGCCGATGAGGCCCGCGCCCTTGCCCGTGGTGCGGCGGAAGTCGGCCAGCCAGCCCTCCAGCAGCGCCGCCTCCTTGCGGTCGCCGAGCTGGCTGCCCTGCTGCGGGGTGGGGTCACGCGGCGGTACGTGCTCGATCACCATGACCGAGCCGATGTCCGGGTCCTCGGCGGCCGCGTCCAGCTGGGCGCGCAACTCCTTGATCTGGTCGAAGCCACCGGCGCGCAGCCCCAGGCGTGAGGTGTCCAGGGTGAGGAAGCGGGTGCCCCGGTGGTCGAACGTGCGGTGGGCGGGCCCGAATTCGGCGGTGAAGTTGTCGATGGAGCCGCCCATCACCTCGTGGTTGCCGGGGACGTAAGTCCAGGGCAGCTCATCGCCCAGCTCCTCCTTCAGCACGGTGCGGGCGAAGGAGAGATCGGCGGGGGAGCCCTCGTCCACCAAGTCCCCGTTGATCACCAGGAAGTCGGGCTTGGCCGCCTTGATCTCGCGGAGGGTGCGGCGGGCCTGGGCGACGATCGGGCTGTTCGGATCGCGGGCCACGAACTGCGCGTCGGACATCACCGCGAACCGCCAGTCGCGTCCCCGCGTCCGGGCGGCGGTGGAGATGAGCGGATCGGGGCGCGCGCTCTCCGTGGGCAGTTCGACGGAGGGCGGCACCCGCGCGGTCAGGTCGTCGATGACCACGCCGCCGGTGTACTGGCGGGTGGCGGAGGTCTCGGCGAGGTAGAAGCGGTTGACCTTCAGCGGATAGGCGACCCCGGCCGGTACGGCGAAGTCGACATGTCGCCATCCGGTCCAGGTCACATACGGTCCGCGCAGCAACTGGTCCGAGCCCGCCGCGTCCTTGAGGTGCAGGGTGGGCCAGGCCCCCTTGCCATCGCCCTTGATCCACAGGCCGAAGGACTGCGGCTGCCCGTCCACCGCGATCTGCTGGGGCGGGGTGACATAGGCGGCGCGAGTGGCCGTGGACTGGGTGAAGTCGTAGTTCAGCTCGAGCCCGGTGCCGGTGTGGCCGTCGGGCGTGGCCCCGGCCGAACCGGAGGCGCGGGCCTGGCTGAACGTCCAGCGGTCGGCGTCGTCGAAGGACGCCTCCGGCCGCTCGGTCAGGCCGACCGTGACGGCGAGCACCGTAGTCGTGCCGCCGACGGCGATGGTGACCTGCCCCGCGGCCTGGTCGTGGCGCGCCTTGACGGTGAAGGTGCCGGTCCGCGGGTCCGGGGCGATGTCGAACAGCGTGTGGTCGTACGACAGTCGAGCGTCGGACGGTTCGATGGGGGCGCTGGTGCCGTGCGCGTCCAGGCCGACGATGCCGAACCGGCCCGTGGCCTCGGCGTCGGCCAGGCCGACCAGCCGGCTGGTGGGCTGGATCCGGTCCAGCCGGTCCAGGACGGTGAGGCCGAGCTCGCCATGGGCGGCGCCGCGCCGGGCGGTGACGGTGGTGTCGCCGCCGTGGCGGGCGGTGAAGGTGCCGTCGGCGTCGACCCGGCCGATGTGGGAGTCGTCCGTCCGCCACTGCGGCGCGCCCTCGGCGGGGCCGTACGTCTCGTCGTAACCGGCCGCGGTGAGGCGGCGGGTGAGCCCGGGGAAGACCCGCTCGGGGTGGCCGCCCCGGACCGGGTCGGCGGTGGGCGCGGCGGCGCGGTCCATCGCGGTGTCCACCCAGAAGCCCTTGAGGCGGCCGCTGCCGTCGGGGGCGGTGAGGGCCAGGCCGTTGGGGACGGTGCGCTCTGTCCCGTCGGACGGGCTGTTCTCCACCTGGGTGGTGTCGCTGCCGGGCTCGCGTGCGACGAGGGTGGAGGAGCCGCCGCCGTCGAGGTTGAGGGCGCTGTAGGCGCCCGCGTCCTTCATCATCAGGCCCAGCTCGGTGAGGGTGACGCCGCCGCTGTCGGCCTGCCGCCCGTCCACGGTGAGGATCCGCATGGTGTGGCCGTCGCGGGAGAAGCCGACCGCGGTGCGCGGCGCGGTGGCGTTGTTGCCCTCGCCCTCGTGGCCGACCGCCTTGCCGTCCACGACCAGCAGCTCCCGGCCGCCGACGGCGGTGCGGGGCAGGTCGCCGCCGTCGGTGCGGGGCCGGTACTCCATCGACACCGCGTCGCCGACGGCCAGTTCGGACAGCGTGTCGGCCCCGGCGTCGCGGCCGACCAGTACGGTGGCACCGTCCGGGATCGGGCCCTTGCCGGGTGCGCCGGCCGCCTGGGTGACCTTGCCGTCCACGACCGTGACCTCGGCGGTGCGCCGTGCGCCGTCCACGGTCTGGGCGCGGTCCGCCTCGCCCCACTGGGCGGTGTACGCCCCGATCCCGCTGCCCGGGACGTTGGCGGCGTTGAGCGCCGCGAGCGGGTGGGGGCCGTCGGGGAGGGTCAGGGTGCCGTCGAAGTAGAGCTGGAGGACGCGGCCGGCGTCGGCCGGGCCGATGCCGACGGCCCGGGCGGGCCCGGCGGCGGAGGCGGAGTTGACGAGGCGGCCGTCGCCGATGCCGTTGCCCTCGGGGGCGCCGGTCTGGTTGATGTCGAAGAAGTCACCGTTGATGGCCGCGACCGTGCGGCGCCCCGGCCCGGGGTCGTGCTCGGCGGCCAGTTGGGAGACGCTCCGGCGCTCCGCGACCTTGTCGGGGTGGAGGTAGTCGACCTTGGTGCCGCCGGCCAGGTCCACCGAGAGTGAGTCGACCCGCAGCCATTTGTCCGACTCCAGCCGGTCGTACGAGGTCAGCCGCACGCCTGGGGCGACCGGCCGGGAGGAGCGGGCGGTCTGCACCCCGTCCCCGTCGGCCACGGACCGGGTGCCGGTCGCACCGCTGGCGGCCGGGGGCGCGACCGGCCGCAGCATTTCCGAGGACGACCTGGGAGCGGGTTCGGGCGCCGGGGCGGGGGTGTTGTCGGCGGTGGCCTGGCCGGCGGCGCCCAGCACGAGGGCGGACACCGCGGCCAGGGCCGCCAGTGGTCTGGGACACGCGACAGGAGGCACGGCAACTCCATGAGGCCGGGGAACACGTGTGGTTCACACGCACAGCGCCCCAGCATCGCCCCGGAGTTGACCGGGCACCAGAAGGCGTCGGCGACGACACGGGAAACAAATGACCAAGTCGGTGCGGACCGTGATCGCTGACGCGGGGTGGGGTGGGGTCGGTCAGTCCCCGGTCACCCCGTCGAGATAGACCCAGGTGCCCTCGTGGCGTACGAAGCGGCTGTTCTCGTGGAGCGAGCCCGCGCGGCCGCCCTGGGTGTAGTGGGCGCGGAACTCGACGGTGCCGGTGGTGTGGAACGCGCTGCCCTCGGTGGTGCCCAGGATCTCCAGGCGCACCCAGCGCAGCCCCGGGTCGAGGTCCGCGCCGGGCGGCCGGGTGGTGGGGTGCCAGCTGCGCAGCAGATACGCCTCGTCCCCGACGGCGAAGGCGCTGTAGCGCGAGCGCATCAGCTGCTCGGCGGTGGTCGCCGTGGCCTGGCCGCGGTGGAGCCGCCCGCAGCAGTCGGCATAGGCCGCGGGCAGCCCGCAGGGGCAGGTGGCCGGGGTGGTGGGGCGGGCCGGCCGCGGGCGTCGCGTACGTCGGGACATGGCCCCCATTGTGGCGGGTGGGACGGACGGGGTGCCGCCGTGCCACGGCTGCTCAGGTCCTGCCTCAGGGGTGTCCGACGGTACGCGTACGCCTGCGCGGGCCACGCGGCGGAGCCGCATATCGGTGCTTCCCCCTCCCCGCCCCTTCCCTCAACTGGGGCTCCGCCCCAGACCCTAAGGTCCGGGGGACGAGCCTTCGCCACGTGGTCCGCCGGAAACCCCGTAGCCTCCCCGCGGCCCGGGCGGCTCAGGGTTCGATGACGACCTTCAGCTGCGCCGGGTCGGTGAGCGCCGTCTGGAGCGCGTCCGCCGAGCGCTCCAGCGGGAAGCGCGCGGTGATCAGCGACTCCAGGTCGACCCGTCCGGTGGCGGCCAGGGACACCGCCGCGGGGAACTCCCCGGCGTAGCGGAAGGCGGTGACCAGGCTGAGCTCCTGGCGCTGCATCCAGGCCAGCGGGAGTGTGGTCCGGGGCTGGGGCGGGTTGCCGACGGCGACCAGGGTGCCGCCGGGGCGTAGTGCGCGGGCGGCGGCGGTCAGGGCGGTCTCGATGCCGGAGCAGTCGAGCGCGATGTCGAACAGCGGCTCCTGCGGGAGGGGTTCGCGGGAGGTCTCCAGGACCCGGTCGGCGCCCAGGCGGCGGGCGTGGGCGAGCCGGCCGGGGTTGATGTCGGTCACCACGGTCTCGCCCGCGCCCACCGCGCGGGCGGCTTGCAGGACCAGCAGGCCGATCGGCCCGGCGCCGGTGACCAGCACCCGGTCCCCGGCCGTGACGCCGCCGCGGCGCACCGCGTGCAGTGCCACCGCGAGGGGTTCGATGAGCGCCCCGGAGGTGAGGGGGAAGTCGTCGGGGAGGGGGTGGGCGAACTCCGCCGGCACGGCCAGGTGTCCGGTCAGGGCGCCGTGGGTGGGCGGGGAGCCGAAGCAGCGGCCGTGCGGGCACTGGTTGTAGCGGCCCGCGCGGCAGGCCCGGCAGCGTCCGCAGGGGATGGCGGGCTCGATGGCGACCGGGGTGCCCGCGGACAGCGGGCCGTCGCCCGCCACGACCGTTCCGGCCGCCTCGTGGCCGAGCGCGGTGGGGGAACGGAGCACATTGGGGCCGTTCTCGCCGTGGGCGTAGTAGTGCAGGTCGGAGCCGCACAGCCCGACCGCGCCGATCTCCACGAGGACCTCGCCGGGGGCGGGCCCGGGAATCGGGCGCCGCTCGATGCGCACATCCTTCGGGCCGTGCAGGATCGCGGCGGTGGCGTCGTTCATCGGGTGGTTCTCCTGGTACGCGAAGACGTGAAGGGGACTCAGGCGGCGGTCAGCCGCAGCGGTTCGACGCGCTTGACGACCAGGCCGTAGGTGAGGGCGCCGACCACGCACAGCGCGCCGGACAGCATCAGCGGTGCGACGAAGGAGTGGTGGAAGAAGCCCAGCAGCAGACCGGTGGTGGTCGAGCCGAGCACTCCGGCGAGGTTGGAGGCGAAGTTCTGGATGCCGCCGAGCGAGGCGACATGGCGCGGGGTGGGTGCGACGTCTGCGGGCAGGCTGGCCACCGAGGCGGCGGAGAAGGCCAGGCTGGCGTAGCTGACGGAGAGCAGGGCCAGGGCCCACATGGCGCTGGGGACGAGCACGGCGAAGGCGATGACGGAGGAGAAGAGCATCCCGCACACCAGACAGGTCTTGCGGGCCCGGGTCACCGACCAGCCGCGGCGCAGCAGGGTGTCGCTGGTCCAGCCGCCGAGCAGGCTGCCGCCGATGGCGACGATGCCGGGCAGGGCGCCGTAGAAGCCCAGCTTGAGCAGGTCGAAGCCGCGGGCGTCGACGAGGTAGCTGGGGAACCAGGTGATGAAGAAGTAGATGACGTAGTTGAGGCAGAAGAAGCCGATCATCATGCCCCAGACCGTGCGGTGGCGGAACAGGTCGCGCCAGCGGACGGCGGGTTCCTCCGGCGCCGCCGTCTCCTCGGCGGGGTTCTCCTCGAGCCGGGCACCGCCCGCCATGACGTAGGCGCGCTCCTCGGCGCTGAGTCCGCCGCGCGCCGAGGGCTCGCGGTACGCCTTGAGCCACAGCGCCACCCACAGCAGGGCCACGGCGCCGGTGACCCAGAACGCCATCCGCCAGCCCTGCCAGGCGATCAGCGCGGTGACGACGGGGGCGGCGACGGCGGTGCCGGCGCGGGCGCCGTTGTCCCAGACGCTGTTGGCCAGGGCCCGTTCGCGGACCGGGAACCAGCGGGAGACGGACTTGGCGCACGAGGGGTACGCGGGGGCCTCGCCCGCGCCGAGGGCGAGGCGGGCGAAGAGCAGGCTGCCGATGCCCCGGACGAATCCGGTGCCCACGGTGACCAGTGACCAGATCAGCCCGCCGATGGCGAACATGCGCTTCTCGCCGTAGCGGTCGATGAGCGCCCCGGCGGGCAGTTGGCCCAGTGCGTAGGTCACGAAGAACATGCTGAGGATGACGCCCTGCCACTCGGGGCCGATGTGCAGGTCATCGGTCATATAGGGCAGGGAGATGGAGATGGTGGCGCGGTCGACGTAGTTGACGGTCATGCCCAGGAAGCAGAGGAAGACCATCAGCCAGCGGGTGTTGTGGCGCGGTCCGCGGGGGCGCGGTGGTCCGGTCGTGGCCTCGTCCTGGGCGGGGGAGGGCTGGTCGGTGGCGGGGACGGCTCCGGGGGTCTTCAAGGCGGCTCTCCTTTGAAGGGGCGGTGCGTGGGGTCAGCGCGGCGGCCGGGCGCCGGGGTTCAGCTCCGCCCGTACGGACGCGACGAGGGCGGTGTCGTCCGCGAGGTCCTCGGCGCCCAGCAGCCGCAGCAGCCGGCGCGGGGCGTCGGTGTGAGGGCCGTCCCAGGCGCGGCGCAGCTCCTCGGCCCGGGGATCGTCCAGGGGGTGGTCGCGGGTGAGGCGGGCCCAGGCGGCGAGGGCGGTGGCCAGGAGCGGGGTGTCCCGTCCGGCGGCGCGCAGTTCGCGCAGCGGGGCGAGCCACCGTTCGGGGATCTTCTGGGATCCGTCCATGGCGATCTGCTGGATGCGGTGGTGCATCGCGGGGTTGGCGAAGCGGTCCACCAGGCTGTCGATGTAGGCGGGGAGGTCAAGACCCTCGGTGGGCGGCAGGCTCTGTGCGGCCTCGGCGCAGTAGGCGCGTACGGTCTGCTCGCCCCAGGGGGTGGCCAGGACGTCGGCGACGGTCTCGCATCCGTCGGCGAGTCCGAGATACGCGATGAGGGAGTGGGAGCCGTTGAGCAGCCGGAGCTTGGCGAGCTGGTAGGGGCTCACATCGGGGACGAAGCGGACCCCCGCCGCCTCCCAGTGCGGGCGGTCGGCGGCGAAGATGTCCTGGAGCACCCACTGGGTGAACGGTTCGCCGGTGACCGCGCCCGCGTCGTCCACGGTCAGGGCGCGGGCGGCGGTCCGCCGGTCGGTGTCGGTGGTGGCGGGGACGATGCGGTCGACGACGGTGGCGGGGAAGGCGACCGAGCCGGTGATCCAGTCCAGCAGGCGGTCGCGGTCGTCCCATGGGGTGGCGGCGATGAACTCCCGTACCAGGCGCCGCAGCACGGCGCCGTTGTCGGCCATGTTGTCGCAGGAGACCAGCGACACCGGGGCGCCGCCGGCCCGCAGCCGGGCGCGCAGCCCCGCGGCGAGCTGCCCGGCCACGCTCGCGGGGGCGGGCCGTCCCGCCAGGTCGCCCCGGATCAGCGGGTCGTCCAGGGCGAGTCCGCCGGTGGCGGTGTCGCGCCGGTAGCCCTTCTCGGTGACGGTGAGGGTGACGACGGTGACCTCGGGGGAGGCGAGGAGCGCGCCGAGCCGGCCGCCGTCGTCGGTGGCGTGCAGCACCTCGGCCACGGTGCCGACCACGCGGGTGGCCGGTCCTTCGGGGCGCCGCTCGGTGAAGGAGTACAGCCCGTCCTGTGGGCGCAGCGCGTCCACGACGGACCGGCTGCGCTGGGTGACGCCGGCGATGCCCCAGCCGCCGCCGTGCGCGGCCTCGGCGGCTTCGGTGTAGAGGGCCTGGTGGGCGCGGTGGAAGGCGCCGATGCCCAGGTGCACGATCCGGGGGCGCAGCGCCCGCGGGTCGACGGGCGGGCGGCTCTCGGCGGGGACGCGGGGCAGGGTGGCCAGCGACAGGCGCCGCGGGGAGTCGGTGGTCACCAGTCGTGCACCGACCCGTCGGTACGGCGGCTCACCGGGAGGTACTTCGGGTCGTACGGGAAGCGGGCGGCCGCCTTCTCGTCGAACTCGATGCCGAGGCCGGGCGCGGCCGAGGGGTGCAGGGCGCCGTCGATCAGCTCGTAGGCCGGCCGGAACACCTCGTGGGTGAGCGGGTCGTGCGCCATGTACTCCTGGATGCCGAAGTTGGGCACGGTGACATCGAGGTGGACGGCGGCCGACATGCTCACCGGGGACAGGTCGGTGGCGCCGTGCGAACCGGTGCGCACCTGGTACAGCTCGGCGAGGTGGAAGATCCGCCGCAGATGGGTGATGCCGCCGGCGTGCACGACCGAGGCGCGGATGTAGTCGATGAGCCGTTCGGTGATGAGCTGCTGGCAGTCCCAGATGGAGTTGAAGACCTCGCCGACCGCTATCGGGGTGGTGGTGGACTGGCGGATCTGGCGGAAGGACTCCTGGAGCTCGGCGGGGGTGGGGTCCTCCATCCAGAACAGCCGCACCTCCTCCAGGCCGCGGCCGAGCTGCCCCGCCTCGGTGGGGGTGAGCCGGTGGTGGACGTCGTGCAGCAGGTGGAAGCCGAAGCCGAACCGCTCGCGGACCGCCTCCAGGTAGCGCGGTGCGAAGTCCAGATACGCCTCGGTGGACCACGGCTGCTCCTCGGGCAGCGCGCCGGTGGCGGGCTCGTAGACGGTGGCGACCGTGCCGTGGCGGATGCCGTAGGTGCCCGGTGAGCCGGGGACGGCGGCCTGGGCGCGGATCGCGCGGTAGCCCATCTCCTGGAAGCGGGCCACGTCGTCCAGCAGCTCGGGGATGTCGCCGCCGCTGGCGTGGCCGTAGACCAGGGCGCCCTCGCGGGCCTTGCCGCCCAGCAGCTCGTACACCGGAAGGCCCGCGACCTTGCCCTTGATGTCCCACAGCGCGGTGTCCACGGCCGAGATGGCGGTCATGGTGACCGGGCCGCGGCGCCAGTAGGCCCCCTTGTAGAGGTAGTGCCAGGTGTCCTCGATACGGGCGGGGTCGCGCCCGATCAGCAGCGGTATGAGGTGGTCCTCCAGATAGGAGGCGACCGCGAGCTCGCGGCCGTTCAAGGTCGCGTCACCGAGACCGGTCACGCCGTCGGAGGTGGTCACCTTCAGGGTCACGAAATTGCGACCCGGGGAGGTGACGATGACCTTGGCCTCCGTGATCGTGGCCATGTGTGTGTGCTCCTCACTGAGCGGGCTCCCGGGGTGGAGCCCGGGCTGTCGGTCGGCTACCATACAAGTACGTCAGCAAGCGGAGTCAAGGGTCAGGAAGGAGTCGGATGGCATCGGCGGAGGGATTGCACGCGGCACGCTCCCGGGGGCGGAACACCCGGCAGCTGGTCCATGAGGTGCTGCGTTCGCGCATCGTCGGCCTGGAGCTGGAGCCCGGCTCCGCCGTCTCGGAGAACGACCTGGCGGCCGAGCTCGGGGTGAGCCGCACCCCCGTCCGCGAGTCCCTGATCCTGCTCGCCGACGAGGGGCTGGTGGACATCTACCCCCAGATGGGCACGTTCGTCTCGCGCATCCGGGAGCGCGATGTGGCCTCCGCCCAGTTCATCCGGGAGGCCTTGGAGCGCGCCGCGCTGCGGGAGGCCGTGGAGAAGGCCACCGCGCGGGACGTGGCGGAGCTGCGGGTGCTGCTCACCGCGCAGGAGGAGGCCGACCGGCAGTCCGACATGGAGGGCTTCTTCCAGCTGGACGAGGAGTTCCACGCCCGGCTGATGGCGGTCAGCGGCCACGCCTCGGCCTGGCCGGTCGTCAGCCAGGCCAAGGCCCAGCTGGACCGGGCCCGCAGGCTGTCACTGCCGATGACCCAGCAGATGTCCCTGCTCATCGGCCAGCACCGGGAGGTGGTCGACCTGCTGGAGGCGGGCGATCTGGACCGGGCCGACGAGTCGCTGCGCTCCCATCTGCGGCTGGTCTTCAGCGATGTGGAGAAGATCCGCGCCAAGCACCCGGAGCTCTTCAGCGACGAGGACGCGCCCTTGCGGCCCCGCCGCGACAGCGCCCGGCGCGGGGGTGGCACGCACCGGGTCATCCCAGGTGGGTCAGCACATTGATCACCCGGCCGTTGGGGTCGCGGACGAAGAAGCGGCGCACGCCCCACTCCTCGTCCCGCAGGGAGTGGACGATCTCGGCGCCGCTGTCGCGCATCGCCGCGTAGGCCGCGTCCACGTCGTCCACCTCGATGCTCAGATCGGGGACCACCGGCCCGGTCTCGTCGTCGGTCATCACGCCGATCTGGGCGGTGGGGTTGGTGGGGGAGGCGAGGGTCATGACCCAGCCGAGGTTCATCACCTCCTCGAGGCCCAGGAGACCGTAGAACTCCCGGTTCTCCCGCATCGCTTCGGACCGGACATTGGGTACGACACGGCGCACGGTCATCGTGGGCTCCCCCGGTGGTTCAGCTGGTGGTGTGGTTGTCGAGGACGGCGTCAAGATACTCGGAGATCGCGTCCCGGTTGCGGGTCAGGCACTCGATGCGCCGGGTCATGCGGTCCCGCTCGTTCTCCAGTGTGGCGATCATCTCCGGTGTGGCATCGGAGAAGTGAATGAGCCGGGGCTTGTCGAGACACGGCAGGATCTGCTTGATGATGCGGGTGGGGAGCCCGGCGTCGAGCAGTCCCCTGATCTGCAGCACCCGGTCGACGAGCCGCTCGTCGTACGCGCGGTAGCCGTTCGCGCAGCGGTCGGGCAGGATCAGCCCCTGCTCCTCGTAGTAGCGCAGCAGCCGGCGCGGTGTGCCGGTGCGCTCCGACAGCTCTCCGATGCGCATATGCGGGCTCCCCTCACCATCACATCCATGTGAGGGATGCAGCGTAGCGTTGGGGCGGGCGCGCTCGCGAGGGGTGGAAGGCGCCGGGAAAAGTGCCAGGTGATTGAACGCGGACCCCCGGCACGCCGTACGAATAACGACGGGCCCGGCCACCCGAGCCGGGTCCGCCGTGCCACCACCGGGCTTCGCAGGGAAGGACCTTCGGGTTGTCGCGCCAATCGAGCTCTCGTCAGCGGTCGGAAACGGACAAGGGAACCACGGAGGAGGGCCTGACGGAGGGCCCGTCACCGGAGGGTCCACCTGAGCGCACGCCGGATGTCCCCGCCCAGGGGCGGGATGACGCGGGGGAGCGGGATACGGCCCCCGCCCAGGCGGCGGACACGGACTCCTCAGCCGGCACGGACACGGGCGCCGTCGCGGACACGGGCGCGGGCGCGGGACACGACCAGTCCCCCGAGCCGTCCGGCGAAGCGGAGGAGGTGGAGGAGGCGGAGGACCCGGAGGAGACCACCGTGACCGGCCCGCTGGCCGGCACCGTCCCCGACGCGGTCCCCGTCCCCAAGGGATGGCGGGCCAAGTACCCCGTCGTGGCGCGCACGGTGGCGTGGACGGTCACGGGACTGTCCCTCGCCCTCGTGTTCACCGCCCTCCTCCTGCCGACCAAACTCACCCTCGTCGAACCCAGCGCCTTCATGCGCATCCCGGTGGAGGGGATCTTCGGCGCCACGCTGCTGCTGATGCTGCCGACGGTGGCGCGGCGGGTGGTGGCGGTGCTCGCCGGGGTGGCCCTCGGGGCGCTGACCATCCTGAACCTCCTCGACATCGGCTTCAACGAGTTCCTCGGCCGTGGGTTCAACGTGGTGCTCGACTGGATACTGCTGGACGACGCCGAGTCGTACCTCAAGGACTCGCTCGGCGAGACGGCCGCCACCGTCGCCGTGATCGGGGTCGTGGTGCTCGCCGTCGCCGTGCTCGCCTTGATGGCGCTCGCCGTCCTGCGGGTCAGCAACGTCATGGCGCGCAACACCGCCGTGGCCACCCGCACCACCCTGGTGCTCGGCACCGTCTGGGTGATGTGCGCGGCGCTCGGGGTGCAGGTGGCCGGGGCGCCGTTCGCGTCCAGGAGCACCACCGCGCTGGTCCAGGACCGGGCGGAGCGGGTGCGCAAGACCCTCAAGGACGAGCGGGAGTTCGCCAAGGTGGCCGCCGTGGACACCTACGGCGACACCCCCGGCGACCAGCTGCTGACCGGGTTGCGCGGCAAGGACATGATGATCACCTTCATCGAGAGCTACGGCCGCTCGGCCATCGAGGACCCGGCGATCGCGCCCGGTGTGGACAAGACGCTCAAGAACGCCACCAAGCGGCTGAGCAAGGCCGGGTTCGCCTCCAAGAGCGGCTGGCTCACCTCGGCCACGTACGGCGGCAGCAGCTGGCTGGGCCACTCCACCTTCCTCACCGGCCTGTGGATCGACAACCAGAACCGCTACCGCACCGTCACCGCGGGCGACCACATGTCCATCACCCGCGCCTTCCAGCGCACCGGCGCCTGGCGGACCGTCGGCATCATGCCGGGTGTCACCAAGGGCTGGCCGGAGGGCAAGTTCTACGGCCTCGACCACGTCTACGACTCCCGCGACCTCGGCTACAAGGGCCCGAAGTTCAGCTGGTCGACCATGCCCGACCAGTACGCCCTGAAGGCGTTCCAGCGGCTGGAGCACGGCAAGAAGCACGACAAGCCGCTGATGTCGGAGATCATCCTGACCTCCAGCCACCAGCCCTGGGCGCCCATCCCCAAGACGATCCCCTGGAGCCAGGTCGGCGACGGCTCGGTCTACAAGGACATCCAGAAGGCGGGCAAGAAGCCCGCGGACGTCTTCACCGACCCCACGAAGGTGAAGACCGAGTACGGGAAGTCCATCCAGTACTCGGTGAACAGCCTCATCGACTACGTGCTGAAGTACGGCAACAAGAACACGGTGCTGGTCTTCCTCGGCGACCACCAGCCCCTCGCCCGGGTCAGTGGCGACAACGCCAGCCGGGACGTGCCGGTGGCGATCGTCGCGCACGACAAGGCGGTGCTGGACCGGATCTCCCACTGGGGCTGGGACGACGGCCTGATGCCGGGCGCGAAGGCCCCGGTGTGGAAGATGAGCTCCTTCCGCGACCGTTTCCTCGACGCCTACGGGCCGAACCCCGGCGGTGGCACCGCCCCCGCCGCACCGTCGGCCAAGCGATAGCCCTCGATGCTCGTGGCGGCGGGTCAGCCGTCCTCCGGCCGCTCCCGCCGCGCCTCGAGCCGTTCCCGCTGGGGCAGGACCGTGTACTTCGGATCCTCCGCCGACCGCATCCCGGCGTGGAACACCCCGAAACGGGTGCACGCGGAGGCCGCCAGCAGGGCAGCGCCGCTGAGGGCCGCGGCGGGGCGGCTGTGGCGGCCGAGGAGGGCGCCGCCCAGCGCGCCCGCCACCGACAGCGCCTCGGCGGCGCGCATCAGCTTGCCCGCCCGGCCCTCGCGGTAGGTCTCGGCGACCACCCCGAGCCGCCGTTCCATGGCCTGGACGGCGGCGGTCTCCACCGCCGTGCCGAGCAGCGCCACGCCCCGCGCCGGGGCGTTCTCGGCGACCGGCGAGGCCAGCAGGGCCATACCGCCCGCCGCCATGGCGGCCGAGCCGACGAAGAGATACGGCAGTTCGCGATAGCCGTCGTGCCACGCCGGGACGGCGGTGTCGGCGGCCAGCACCGCCGTGTACGAGGCCACCGCCGGGCCCAGTAGCGCCGCCCCCACCGTGGCCGCCCGGCCGGTGCGCGGCGGCCGCCCGGCCAGGTCCGAGACGGCGGCGGCACCGGCCATCGGGCCGTAGGCCGCCAGCAGCCACGAGCCGACGCTCATCGGCGAGGTGGGCTTGAAGACCCGCAGCATATTGACGAACCGCCCGGGGCGCCCGAGGTCGTGGATCAGGGCGGCGGTGGAACCGGCCAGGGCGGCGATCGAGGACACCTTGAGCGCGCGGGCCATGGCCGGACGGCCGGTCAGCTCGGCGCCCGCCGCGAGCACCGACCCGGCGCCCGCGAGCCCGCCGAGGAAGAAGTAGCCCGCGATGTCCCGGGACCGCCAGGTGGGCGGATTGAGCACCGGCCGCCCGTAGTAGGAGGTGAACTCCGCCCCGGGGACCATCGACCGCTCGCCCCCGCGGCCCTTCCCGCCCCTGCGGCCGCGCCGCTTGCCGTCCCCCATCCCCTTGCCGACCTGAGCGTCCCGGCCCGGCCGGGCGCCGCGGATGCCGTCACGGGTGACGTCCGACTCGCTCATCAGCGCCTCCTTCCGGTACGGCGCCCGCCCACGCCGCCCTGAGCCGCGAACACGGCGGCCACGCCGCCGAGCAGGGTCAGGGCCGCGGCACCCGCGTGCCGCCACATCGAGGGCAGGTCCCGGGTGGTGACGACCGGGTCCGGCGGCAGCCCGTACACCTCCGGCTCGTCCAGCAGCAGGAAGAAGGCGCCGTCACCGCCGACGCCGTCCTCCGGGTCGTGTCCGTACAGCCGCGCGTCCTCGACGCCCACCCGGTGCAGCTGCTCGACCCGGGCGGCGGCGCGCTCGCGCAGCTCGTCCAGGGGGCCGAACTGGATGGAGTCGGTGGGGCACGCCTTGGCGCACGCGGGTTCCTGCCCGGCGCCCAGCCGGTCGTAGCACAGGGTGCACTTGTGGGCCCCGCCGTCCTCCGGCCGTACGTCGATGACCCCGTACGGGCACGCGGGCACGCAGTAGCCGCAGCCGTTGCAGACGTCGTCCTGGACCACCACGGTTCCGAACTCGGTGCGGAACAGCGCACCGGTCGGGCACACGTCCAGGCATGCCGCGTGGGTGCAGTGCTTGCACACGTCCGAGGACATCAGCCACCGCAGCCCGTTCTGCCCGCCGTCGGACAGGGGCGCCGGGGAGGTGGGGGTGATCGCCGCCTCCTCGACGGGGGTCCCGGAGCCCCGCGCCGCGAGGGCCAGCACATCGACATCGCCGTGGTCGACCCCCGTCTCGGCCCGGCCCAGCGGCTTGTTCTGCTCGATGAAAGCCACATGGCGCCAGGTGGAGGCGGAGAGGCCCTGGGTGTTGTCGAAGGACATGCCGGTGAAGTCCAGCCCGTCCTCCGGGATGGCGTTCCACTCCTTGCACGCCACCTCGCACGCCTTGCAGCCGATGCACACCGAGGTGTCGGTGAAGAAGCCGACCCGGGGCGGATGGTCCTCGTGCCCGGCGTCCCCGGCGACATCCGGTTCGGCTCCGGCGAGCAGATTGCGGCCGATCAGCGAGGAGCGCTTGGAGGTGTCGGTCATCCCCGCACCTCCGTTCCGGTCCGCGGCGTGATCCCGGCGCGCCGCCGGTAGTCCTCGAGCAGGGCCGTCAGCTCCGGGCCGCGGGGGCGGCGGCCGGGACGGATGTCGGCGCTCAGCGCCTTCACCTCCTGGATGTGGACATTCGGGTCGAGGGCGATGGCGGACAGCTCATTGGCGGCGTCCCCGCGGGTGTAGCCATTGGGACCCCAGTGGTACGGCAGCCCGATCTGGTGCACCGTGCGGCCCCCGGCCCTGAGCGGGGACATCCGCTCGGTGACCATCACCCGGGCCTCGATCACCCCCCGGGCGCTGATCAGCGTCGCCCAGCCGGTGTGCTCCAGATGCCGCTCACCGGCCAGCTCGGGGGAGACCTCGCAGAAGAACTCCGGCTGGAGCTCGGCCAGATACGGCGTCCAGCGGCTCATCCCGCCCGCCGTGAAGTGTTCGGTGAGCCGATAGGTGGTGATCACGTACGGGAACACCTCGCTGCCCGGCTCGCCGCCGCTGGGGTGGAAGGCGTTGTGCTCATCGGGGATCACCTCCCGGACCGGGTTGCGCTGCTGCTCCGGGTAGAGGGGATTGCGCACCGGCGAGTCCTGCGGCTCGTAGTGCGTCGGCATCGGACCGTCCACCAGCCCGGCCGGGGCGTACAGCCACCCCTTGCCGTCGGCCTGCATGATGAACGGATCCACTCCGCTGAGCGCGTCCGGGCCCTGGGCGTCCTCGGGCGGCCGGTAGGAGGGCGCCCGGTCGGGGATGAAGTCCGGGACGTCATGGCCGGTCCACCGCTTCTGCTCGGCATCCCACCACACCAGCGCCTTGCGCTCGCTCCACGGCTTGCCGTCGGGGTCGGCCGAGGCGCGGTTGTAGAGGATGCGGCGGTTGGCCGGCCAGGCCCAGGCCCATTCGGCGGCGATCCAGTCCTGCTCGGTGTGCGGTGTGCGGCGGGCGGCCTGGTTGACGCCGTCGGCGTACACCCCGCAGTAGATCCAGCAGCCGCAGGAGGTGGAGCCGTCGTCCTTCAGCTGGGTGTACGCGCTGAGCGGCTCGCCCCGCGCGTCATGGCCGTTGATCTCGGCCAGGATCGCCTCGGCGCTGGGCTCGTCCAGCGGGCCCTCGGTGGGGTAGGACCAGGCCAGGTCCTGGACGGCCCGGTCCATGGGGTCGGTGGAGTCCTTCAGCCGCTCCTTGATCCGCCGTCCCAGGTGGTACATGAACCACAGATCGCTGCGCGCCTCGCCGTCCGGCTCCTTGGCGGCGAAGTGCCACTGCAGCATCCGGTTGGTGTTGGTGAACGAGCCGGACTTCTCGGTGTGGGCGGCGGCGGGGAAGAAGAACACCTCGGTGGCGATGTCCTCGGTGCGCAGCTCGCCGGTCTCGATCTCCGGGCCGTCCTTCCACCAGGTGGCGGACTCGATGAGGGAGAAGTCGCGGACCACCAGCCAGTCCAGGTTGGCCATGCCCAGCCGCTGCATCTTGGTGTTGGCCGAGCCCACGGCGGGGTTCTCGCCCATCAGAAAGTAGCCCTTGCAGACTCCGTCCAGCATCTCCTTCACGGTGTGGTAGGTGCTGTGGGAGCCGGTCAGCCGGGGCAGATGGCCGAAGCAGTAGTCGTTGCCGGCGTGCGCCGCGTCGCCGAAGTACGCCTTGAGCAGGCTGACGACATAGGAGCGCATCTCGCCCCAGAAGCCCTTCTCGGTCTTTATGGCCTCGACGAAGGTGTCCAGGTCCTCGTGGGCGTGGGCGTGCGGCATCGCGATGTAGCCGGGGAGCACGTTGAACAGGGTCGGGATGTCGCTGGAGCCCTGGATGCTGGCGTGGCCGCGCAGCGCCTGGATGCCGCCGCCGGGGCGGCCGATGTTGCCGAGCAGCAGCTGGAGGATGCCGGCGGTGCGGATGTACTGGGCGCCCACGGTGTGCTGGGTCCAGCCGACGGCGTACACGAACTCCGAGGTGCGGTCCGGGCCGGAGTTCTCCACCAGCGCGCGGCACACCTCCAGGAAGGTGTCCTGGGGAATCCCGCAGATCCTCTGAACCATCTCGGGTGTGTAGCGGGAGAAGTGGCGCTTGAGGATCTGATAGACGCAGCGCGGATGGAGCAGGGTCCGGTCGGTGGGGACCTGCGCGGCGGTGGGCGCGCCGCCGGAGCCGTGGGATTCGGAGAAGGCGGCGGTCGACAGGGAGGCGCCACGCCGGGTGCGGTCCTCGTACAGCTCGTCGGGCGCGCCCTGCGGCGCCTGGACCTCGGCACCTTCGTAGGCCCAGGTGGAGACGTCGTAGTGGCCGGTCTCCGGGTCGAGCCCGGAGAAGATCCCCGCCAGGTCCTCGGTGTCCTCGAACCCCTCGCCGACGATGCTGGCCGCGTTGGTGTACTCCAGGACATAGTCGCGGAAGTCGTGGCCGCCGGTCAGGACGTGGTTGATGATGCCGCCGAGGAAGGCGATGTCGGTGCCGGCCCGGATCGGTACGTACAGATCGGCCAGCGCGCTGGTGCGGCTGAAGCGCGGATCGACATGGATGACCTTGGCGCCGCGCGCCTTGGCCTCCATCACCCACTGGAAGCCCACGGGGTGGGCCTCGGCGAAGTTGGAGCCCTCGATCACGATGCAGTCCGCGTTCTGCAGGTCCTGCAGAAAGGTGGTGGCGCCGCCGCGGCCGAAGGAGGTGCCGAGCCCGGCCACGGTCGAGGAGTGGCAGACCCGGGCCTGGTTCTCCACCTGGATCACCCCGAGCCCGGTCAGCAACTTCTTGATGAGGTAGTTCTCCTCGTTGTCCAGGGTGGCGCCGCCGAGGCTGGCGATGCCCAGGGTGCGGTTGACGCTGATCCCGTCCCGCTCCCACTGCCAGCCCTCGCGCCGGGTGCGGATCACCCGCTCGACGACCATGTCCATCGCGGTGTCCAGGTCCAGCCGCTCCCAGTCGGTGCCGTAGGGGCGGCGGTAGAGCACCTCGTGGCGCCGGGACTCGCCGGTGGTCAGCTGGAGGGACGCCGAGCCCTTGGGGCACAGCCGGCCGCGGCTGACCGGTGAGTCGGGGTCGCCCTCGATCTGCACCACCCGGTCGTCCTTCACATAGACGTTCTGGGCGCACCCCACCGCGCAGTAGGGGCACACCGACTTGACCACCTTGTCGGCCGTGACGGTGCGGGGGCGCTGCTCACGGGTGGCGGCCGAGGTGGTGGCGGCGCCGCGGCCGAGCGGGTCGCCTCCGGTCAGCTGGCGGTAGACGGGCCAGTCCTGGATCCATGTACGTACGCCCATCGCCGTCCTTTCGTGCCGTCCGGCCCCGCACCGGCGCATCCGCGTGGTCGGATACGGCGCATGGGTTCCCGTCGCGATGCTTTTCACACTCCGCCCGCACCCGGATGCGCCGAATCGCCCGTCGTGGGGGTGGACGCCTGCCGCACCGGGTGGGTGGCCGTGACCCTGGACGAGGCGGGCCGCTTCGCCGGGGCCGACACCGCCGGGGCGCTGAGCGAGCTGCTCGGCCGGGTTCCGGACGCCGCCGTGGTGGCGGTCGACATGCCGCTGGGGCTGCTGGCGGGAGGATGGCGCGAGGCGGACCTCATGGCCACCGCGATGGTGGCCCCGCACCGCTCCCGGGTCTTCCCCGTACCACCGCGCGAGGTCTGGGAGGCGGAGGGCTACGACGAGGCGAAACTGGTCTGCCAGCGGCTGACCGGCCGGATGCTGAGCCGCCAGTCGTGGGGTCTGGCCGCGAAGCTGCGCGAGGCGAACGCCTGCCGCGACGGGGGCGACCACCGGCTGTACGAGGTCCATCCCGAGGTCTCCTTCGCCGCCCTCGGCGAGGGGCGGCCGGTGCCCTGGAGCAAGAAGAGCTGGAACGGCCAGGCCGTGCGCCGCCGGCTGCTCGGGGACCAGGGCATCGTCCTGCCCGACGCTTTCGGACCGGCCGGGCGGGTGCCGCCCGACGACGTCCTGGACGCCGCGGCGGCGGCCTGGAGCGCGCGGCGCATCGCGCTCCGGGCCGCCCGGAGCCTTCCCGATCCGCCGCAGACGACGGAGGCCGGGCTGCCCGTCGCGATCTGGTACTGACCGGTCCCGGCGCGGATGGCGGGAGGCCGCCCGAGCCGTGCCTCGGGCGGCCTCCCCTTCCCCCACCCCTCGGAGGTGGACCGTGCGGACGCCAGGCGTCCGGTGTGCGGCGTCAGACGCTGACGCCGTGGGAGCGCAGATAGGCCAGCGGGTCGATGTCGGACCCGTAGCGCGGGCCGGTGCGGACCTCGAAGTGGAGATGGGGTCCGGTGGCGTTCCCGGTGCTGCCGGACCGGGCGATCCGGTGGCCCGCCTGGACCGACTGCCCGGTGCGGACCGTCAGCGCCGACAGATGCGCGTAGTGGGTGTAGAGGCCGTCGGCGTGGCGGACGATGACCTGGTAGCCGAAGGCGCCGCCCCACCCGGCCGCCACCACGGTGCCCGGGGCGGCCGCGCGCACGGAGGTGCCGACGGGCACCGCGAAGTCCACGCCGGTGTGATGGCCGCTCGCCCACCGCGAGCCACGAATGCCGTACCCCGCGCTGACCGGCCCGCTGACCGGGGCCGCATGCGGGCGGGCGGCCGTCTTGCGGACCACCGTGTGGCTCGAGATCGCCGAGGCGCGGTGGCGGGGCGCCGCCTTGTGCGGATGCCGGGAGCCCGCGGGCAGGGTCAGCCGCTGCCCCGGGTGGATCAGATCCGGGTTGGGGCCGACGGTCCCGCGATTGGCGTGGTACAGCGCCTTCCAGCCACCTTGGACGGACGCACGCGTGGCGATGCGGGACAGCGTGTCGCCGCGGACGACCGCGTAGGAGCCGGACGCCGCCGCGCGCCGGGCGGTGTGCTGCCGGGCCCGGGACTTCGCGGCGGACTTGGCCGACTTCTTGGGCTTGGCCGGGTGCTGGGCGCGGCGGTGGGCGTTCTGGCTCGTCACTCCGGCGGGTGGACCGGACCGGGTCAGCCGGCTGCGGACGGAGCACACCGGCCACGCGCCGGGCCCCTGTTTGCGCAGCACCGCCTCCGCCACGGTGATCTGCTGGGCCCTGGAGGCCAGATCGGCCCGCGCGGCGTAGGCGGTGCCGCCGAACGCCGCCCAGGTGTGCTGGGAGAACTGCAGCCCGCCGTAGTAGCCGTTGCCGGTGTTGATGTGCCAGTCGCCCCCGCTCTCGCACTTGGCGACCCGGTTCCAGGTGTCGACCGAGGCCGCGTGGGCGGCGCCGGTGCCGAGGAACGGCAGGACGATGCCGACACCACCCGCGGTGAGCGCCGCGCACAGCGGCGAGACCCGGCTGGGCGATGCGGGGCGTCGGTGACTTCCTCGTACGGCCATGAGGCTGGTTCCTCTCCACAACGGCTCTCGACGTCGCCCTCCGGAGGACCCGGCGGGCTGTACGAGTACCGCAGCCCGGCCCCGCCGGTCACAAGGCGCAGGGGGCCTCATGGACCGTCGCGCGCCGCCCGGTGCCACCCCGGAATCGGCTGACGCTCCCTCAGCTGTGTGGTGGGAGGCGCATGGAGGGCCGGGGGCGCACGGCCGCCGGCGGGGCGGGAGCGGCGGGCCGGGGGCGGGCGCGGGCGATCACGCGCCGCCGGACGCCCTCGTACGGCGGGAAATGATTCTCCGGGGCGCCGGACACGGCGGACGCTATTCCGCCGGATTGGTTTCCGGGTGATCGGAGACCGATCCCGGACGGCGGTCCGGGTGAATTTGGAGCCGGGGGGCGGAAGGTTGAAGCGCGGACGAGCGGCGGGCGGCTCAATACGGCGTCCGGTGCGGGGCGGGCGCGCGGCATGGGATCTTCTCCGGCGCTATTGCGTCGCCGCCCGGTCAAGATCGGCCGCTTGGCGGCCGGGCCCGGGGAGGCGGCCGTAACCGCGCGGCACCGCGCCGGAACCGACCGTTCCGGTCCTCTCCGCGGCATCCGGAGAATGCCGGGGAGGGGAGGAGGGGAAGGGGAGAGCGGGAGACGGCGGGAGGGGCGGGAAATAGGACGGCCTTGCGGTCGGGCGGGGAAGAGGGGGACGCATGAGCGAACGCGCCCGAGGTGCCCGGCGGAGTTTCCCGGGGCGCGGCGGGAGACTGAAACGTATCGACGGAGGCCCTGCCGCCGACCGTGGCCTTCAGGGGCGGGGCCGGCCGGGAGCGGCCGCGGCCCCGGGCGACGGCGGGGCGGGGAGACGACGAGGACACGACGGGAGACGGCGGGGCGACCGCCTCTTCTCGGGTCGCTCGCCTCCGGGCGCTCTGATCCGGTGCCGACACTCCTCGTCGACGCTCGCTCGTTCCTCGCTCCCGTCGCTTTCGGCACCGGCGCGCCCTACGGCTCGCTCCCGGGGGCGCCGGGCGCCGGGCGCCTAAGGGCTGTCCCAATCCCCAGCGGGCTCCCGGCGCCAGCCAACTCGTGGGCCATGCAACGGACTTGACTCGGCGTTTACCGTATCTCTTGTCGGGCATCGCCTCGCCGACGCCCGTGTACCGCGCCAGTTCTCCGAAAAGGGGCCGGCCGTCATGGCGGCGGGGAACTGGCGGAGAATCACGCCGCCCGTGTATAGCGGGAACCGCGCCGCCGCGCATATCATTGCCTCACATCGACTTCCTCCCTTCCAGCCGCTCGCGGGAGCGGCCCGGAATAATCACCCCTCACCCCGCCTGTCCGGGACCCGGGCGGCGCCGGGGGCCGCGCTTTTCCCGTGGCCTCGTCCGCCGCTCCCTGGAAACGGTTCGTTTTGGGTTCCCGTCGACGGAAGGCGCGGCGCGCCTACGGCGCATGCCGGTGGTCACCGGCCGTGCGCGGTGGATCATTCGGCGTACTCGGCGCTACGCCCCGCCGCTGGACGCCGGGCCGCGGGCGCATGGCGGAGCCGGGCCGTGCGATGAAACGCCGGTCGGGCACCGGGCGAGGGGGAACGAGCGCCCCGATCGGCCGCGCGGAGGCGCCGCCACCCCTGGGGTAAGGTGCCCGCGTGGCCACCGTTGTCGAGCTGACCTGCTATCCCATCAAGGGCTGCGCGGGCGTTCCCCTGTCCGAGGCGCTGCTGACGGAGGCGGGTCTGCGACACGACCGCGGCTTCATGGTCATCGGCGAGGACGGAGAGTGCCGCACTCAGCGGCGGGATCCTCGGCTCGCCGTCATCCGCCCCGCCATCGACCCGCACGGCACCCGGCTCACCCTGTCCGCACCCGGCGAGGACGAGGTGGCCATCGACGTCGACACCACCTCCGCCCGGCGCGAGGTCACCGTGTTCGGCACGCCCTACCTCGGCATCGACCAGGGCGAGGACGCCGCCACATGGCTTTCCCGGTTCCTGGGCGCGCCGAGCAGGCTGGTGCGGGTGCCCCCGGAACACGACCGGGTGACCGGCGGATGGATCCCCGGCACCTGTGGCTACGCCGACAGCGCCGCGGTGCACATCGTCTCCCGGGCCAGCCTGGACGGGCTGAACGAACGGATCGCCGAGGCGGGCGGCGCGGCGCTGCCGATGAACCGCTTCCGCCCCGGCATCGTGATCGGCGGATGGGACGAACCCCATCGGGAGGACCGGGTCCGCCGGATCGCCATCGGCGGTGCCGAGCTCGGCTTCGCCAAGCACACCGCCCGGTGCGTCGTGACGACGGTCGATCAGAGCGAGGGCGTCAAGGCGGGCCCGGAGCCCCTGCGCACCCTGGCCGGCTACCGGCGCGGCCCCGGCGGCGCCACCCTCTTCGGCTGCCAGTTCTCCGTGACCCGCGCCGGAAAACTGGCCGTGGGCGACGAGGTGGACGTCCTCGAGTGGGACGGGCCGCCGCCGGGGGAGTGACCGGGTCCGGCCGCCGTCCGGATCGGCGAAGGTGGCGGTCATCTGTCCCGGCTCAGCAGCTTCCCGTCCTCGCGGCCGATCCAGTACCGGCGCAGCACATCGAGGACCACCGACACCTCGCAGGCGGTGATGCCGGGGAGCGTCGCCAGATCGCGGGTGAGCAGCTCGGCCAGGCCGTCCTCGTCCCGGAACACCCCGTGGTGGATCACCGAGGAGGTGCCCGCCACGATCGAGACATAGCGCGCCGAGGGATGCCGGGCCAGTGCGTCGGCCACTTCGTGGATGGCCCCGGGCGCGGCGTGCAGTTCGATCACGACCTCCAGCGGATGGCCGAGCAGCGCCGGTTCGATCTCCACACGGGGCCGCACCAGCCCGCGCTGGAGGAGTGACTGGGTCAGCCGGTAGGCGGTGGACCGGCTGATGCCGAGCCCGCGCGCCACATCGGCGGCGCTCGCCCGGCCGTCCTGGCGCAGCAGCTCCATGGCCCGCAGCTCGTCGTCGCTGAACCCGGTGACGGACGCGGGATCCGCCACCGGATCCGCGACCTCCCGCAACGCCCGCACCTGGGCGTCGTCCAGCCGCCGCAGCCGCCAGGAGTCGGACTTCGCCGTCGCCCGCAGCACCAGTTCGGTATGGGCCGACCGCACACCCGGGACCGACGGGATCCGTGTCATCAGCAGCTCACGCGCCCGGTCGCGCCGGGTGGCGTGCAGGGAGCAGTAGACATCGGCGCGGCCCGTGGTCGTGGCGACGAACGGGATCTCGGGCAGCTCGGACAGCTGCCGGGCCACCTCCCACGCCTGCCCCGGGGCCGTGGCCACCCAGATGTGCATGGGGTTGCCCTCGGCCAGCATCGGCCACTCCACCTGCCCGATCACCCGCAGCAGCCGGTCCTCCGCGAGCCGGGCCAGCCGGCGGCCGACGGTGCTGGCGGAGCTGCCGAGCACCTCGGCCAGCGCGCTCAGCGGCGCCCTCGGCGCCACTTGCAGGGCGGCCACCAGATCGAGGTCGGCGTCGTCGAGCACGGGTGGTGTGGAGGGAACGGCTGCCATGGTGACGAATCTATCGTGCGATTGGTGCGTCATGTGTGGATCATTCTTGCGTAACAACTCTTTTACTTGCCTCATTCCGTCATGCCTTCTCTAATGGACGACCACTACTGCGTCGTCGACGAAGGAGCGCGGACGGTGAGTTCCAACGACACCACGACCACGCCCGGCAACACCCCCGGCAAACCGCCTCCCGACGCGCCCGGGGACTCCTCGGCCGCGCTGTCCGCACTGCTCCGGGTGCTCGGCGCCGTCGAGCGCGCGGGCAACAAACTTCCCCACCCCTTCTGGCTGTTCGCCGTCCTCAGCGCCGTCCTCGCACTGATCAGCTGGGGGCTCGCCACCGCGGACGTCTCCGCGGTCGACCCGGCGGGGGATAAGACCGTGGCGGTGCGCAGCCTGATCTCGGTCGACGGGGTGCGGTCGATGATCAACGACGCGATCACCAACTACGCCACCTTCCCACCGCTGGGCACCATCCTGGTCGTCATGCTCGGTGTCGCCGTCGCCGACCGGTCGGGGCTGCTCGCGGCGATGCTGCGGGCCGGTGTCGCCAAGGTCCCGGCGCGCTGGATGACCTTCGCCCTGGCCTTCACCGCGATGGTCGCCCACATCGCGTCCGACGCCGCCTATGTGGCGCTGGTCCCCCTGGGCGGGCTGGCCTTCCGGGCCATCGGGCGCAGTCCGCTGCTGGGGATCGTCGTGGCCTTCGTCGGCGTATCGGCCGGCTATGACGCCAGCCCGCTGATCACCCCGATGGACGCGGTGCTGTCCGGGCTGACCACGGCCGCCGCGCACACCGTGGACCCCGGCTATGTCGTCACCCCGCTGTCCAACTACTTCTTCTCCCTCGCCTCCTCGGTGGTGCTGGCCGCCGTGATCACCTTCGTCACCGAGAAGGTGCTGGTGAAGCGGGTGGCGGCGCTTCCGCCCGAGCCCGAGGAGGCGGACGGGCAGGCCGCGCACACGGCCGGGGACGCCCCGGAGGTCGAGCTCGCCCTGGCCCCCGAGGAGCGCCGCGGGCTGCGCCGCGCCGCCGTCGCCCTCGTCCTCTTCCTCGCGGTGATCGTGGTGGCGATGATCCCCACCGGGTCCCCGCTGCGCGGCGAGGGCGGCAGCATCGTCGAATCGCCCGTGCTCTCGGGGATCGCCGTGGTGCTCGGACTGCTCTTCGCCCTCCTCGGCGCGGTCTACGGGCGGGCGGCCGGCACCGTCCGCGGCGGCCGTGACATCCCGGACTTCATGGCGCAGGGCATGCGGGAGATGGCCCCCATCCTGGTGCTGTTCTTCGCCATCTCCCAGTTCCTCGCGTACTTCAAGTGGACCGGCGTCGGCCAGGTGCTCGCCATCCGCGGCGCCGATCTGCTGAAGGACCTCGGGGTCACCGGCCCGGTCGCCTTCCTCGGCATCGTGGTGGTGTGCACGGTGATCAATCTGGCGATGACCAGCGGTTCGGCCATGTGGGCGCTGGTGGCCCCGGTCTTCGTGCCGATGCTGATGCTGTTGCACATCCCCCCGGAGGCCACCCAGGCCGTCTACCGCATCGCCGACTCCTGCACCAACGCCATCACCCCGATGAGCGCCTACTTCGTCATGGCGCTCGGCTTCCTCCAGCGCTACCGCCGTTCCGCCGGAATCGGCACCCTCGCCTCGCTGACCCTGCCGCTGTCCGTGGCCATGCTGGTGGCCTGGACCCTGCTGTTCTACGTCTGGTGGGTGCTGGGCATTCCGCTCGGCCCCGGCGCGCCCGTCCGCTGATCCCCAGCCGCTCCCCCATCCACGCCACCCCCGGGAAGGACCGCCCTCGCATGACCCCCTCCGACCTCGCCGCCGCCACCGCCCAGGCGCTGCCCGAGATGATCGAAGACCTACGGACGCTGGTGGAGCTGGAGACGCCGAGCAACGACAAGCGGCTGCTGGACGCGGGACTCGCCACGATCAGCGGCTGGGTCGTGGACCGGCTCGGCGAGCCGGATGGAACCGAGCGCCACGACTGCGGACCGCACGGCGATGTGCTCGCCCTGACCTATCGCGGCACGGCACCCGGCACCGTGCTGATGCTGTGCCACTACGACACGGTGTGGCCGGCCGGAACGCTCGCCGAATGGCCCTTCGAGGTCGAGGACGGCCGGGCGAGCGGCCCCGGTGTCTTCGACATGAAGACGGGTCTGGTGCAGGCCGTCTGGACCCTGCGGCTGCTGCGCGAGCTGGAGCTGCCCCACCCCTCGGTGCGGCTGCTGCTCAACGGCGACGAGGAGATCGGCAGCCCCGCCTCCCGCCGCCATATCGAGCGGCTCAGCGAGGACGTCCTGGCCACGCTGGTCTTCGAGGCGTCGCTGGACGGGGCGCTCAAGACCTCCCGCAAGGGCGTCGGGCTGTTCGATGTGACGGCCCACGGCATCGAATCGCATGCAGGTCTCGACCCGTTCGCGGGCGCGAGCGCCATCCACGCGCTGGCCGAGGTCGTCCCGCGGATCGCCGCGCTCAGCGCCCCGGAGCGGGGGACCACGGTGAACGTGGGGCTGATTCAAGGCGGCACCGGTCGCAATGTGATCGCCGCGCAGGCGAGTTGCGGCATCGACATCCGGATCGCCGAACCGGAGGAGATGAAGCGGATCGACGCCGCGCTGCACGCCCTCGCCCCCTCCGACCAGCGGGTGCGGCTGACCGTCACCGGCGAGTGGAACCGTCCGCCGATGGTTCCGGGCGACCCGTCCCGCCGGCTGTTCGAGCGGGCCCACGCGATCGCCGCCGAACACGGCTGGGAGCTGGAGGAGACCGCGGTCGGCGGTGCCAGCGACGGGAACTTCGTCTCCGCGCTGGGCCGTCCGGTCCTCGACGGGCTCGGTGCCCTCGGCTCCGGCGCCCACGCCCGCCACGAACACACCGTGCTCGCCCCGATCCCGGCCCGCACCGCGCTGACCATCGACCTGCTGCGGTCACTGGCGGCCGACGCCACGTAACGGCCGGCACACCGGCGCCGCGCCGACGCCGACGCCGACGGCCCAGCGGCCGTCAGGCGTCGGCGGGCGGGAGGCGGTTCAGCAGACGAGGAAGTCCGCCTCGCCCGCCTTGGCGCCCTGGATGAACGCGATGATCTCGCTGTGGGTGTAGATCAGCGCCGGACCGTCCGGATCGGTCGACTGGCGGATCGCGACCCGGCCGTCGTCCAGCTTCATGGCTTCGACGCAGTTGCCGCCGTTGCCACCGCTCCACGGCTTGTGCCAGCCCTCACTGCCGAGGTCGCTCGCGCGCATGCCGTTGTGAATGCGATCCATTCCGATCAGAGCTCCTTGCGGAAATCCCGGAGGATTTCCTTTGTGCGTCGTGCGGTTGCCGCCTGGGCCGCCATGCGGTCCATGGCCTCCAGATGGGAGGCCACCTCGATGCGCTCATCGAGGTAGACGGCGCCGGTCAGGTACTCGACGTAGACCATGTCCGGCAGTTCGGGGACAGCGAAGCGAAAGAGGACGAAGGGCCCATACGTGCCCGGATGGTGCCCGGAGGAGAACTCCGAGACCTGCAAGGTGATGTGCGGCATCTCCACCGCCTCCAGCAGCCGGTCGACCTGCCGGCGCATCACCGCCGCCGAACCCACCTGCCGGCGCAGCACCGTCTCGTCCATCACCACCCACAGCCGGGGCGGATCCCGCCGGGTGAGCAGGGACTGCCGCTCCATGCGCAGCGCCACATGGCGCTCCGCCTGCCGGGGGCCGGCCTGGCCGACGGCGCCGGTCTGCATGACCGCGCGGGCGTAGTCCTCGGTCTGGAGCAGCCCGGGCACGAAGTGCGGCTCGTACGCCCGGATCATCTCGGCCGCGCCCTCCAGGCTGACGTGGACGCTGAACCAGTCCGGCAGGATGTCGTGGAACCGCTGCCACCAACCGGGCTTGTTGGCCTCCTCGGTCAGGGTGATGAACGAGTCGAGCTCCTCACCGGTGATCCCGTAGGCGTCCAGCAGCATCTGCACATACGGCACCTTCAGCGCGACCTCGGCGGTCTCCATGCGGCGGATGGTGGCAGGCGCCACCCGCAGCACCCTGGCCGCCTCGTCGCGCTTGAACCCCGCCTTCTCCCGCAGATCCTGCAGCCTCTTGCCGAGGACGACCTGACCCACGGTCGGGGCCGACCGCGGTTCGCTCACCTGAATCCCTCCCTGACCTCAGCAACGCTGATGTTCGCAGTGTGCCATGGCCAGTGCGGAACAGACACATTGCACTGACAACTCTGCACTTTTCAGAGTGCCGCTTGCCAAGTGTCCCCGGCGGTGCGCATAGTGGCGTCATGATCCCGTTACCGCGCTCCGTCGCGGCGACCGCAGGCACCATCGGCCCGACCTCTGTGAAGTGCCCTTCGATGACGTACGCCTTCGCCGGTGCGCTGACCGGCCTCGTCCGCGGCCGGTTCGGCCGGCGGGGATTCCGCGCGGTGTCCGGCCGCCACCGCCTTCAACTGCCCCCGGCGCTGCGGACGGACCGGGCCTACGACGCGGTGGGGGTCGCCGAGCGGCACGGTCCCGGGGTGATGGCCCTGCTGCCCCGGGCGGGATGTGTGCTCACCGGCGCCGGGTGCTGGTGGTGGATCGTGCCGCCGCATTCGGACGTCGGGGTCGACTGGCCCGCACCGGCCGTCTACGCGGTCGGCGCCATGGTGACCGGCCCGCCCGGGCGGCGGACCGGCCCCACGGGGAGGGAGGAGCCCGGTGTGGTGCACTGGCCGGGCGACGGGGAGCCGTACACCCATCCCCTGCTGCTGCACATCGCGGTCTGCGCGGCGGCCGGGGTCTCCCCGGCCTGGCCGTGCGACAACCGGCCGCCACGGTCATGACCTCGGAGCCGGGGCCCGGTCATGCGGTCGAGTCGTCCTGGAGGTACGCCGCGGGGCGCGGATAGCGCATCAGCGCCGGGGTCTGGCCGGTCGGGTCGTCGTCCTGCTCGCTGAGGGGAACCACCGGGGCCGCTGCCGCGGCCGCGGCCTTCAGCTCGGCGGGGTCATAGGTCATGGCCTGCGTCCGCTCCATCGGCGACGGCTCGGGGATTCCGGTGCCCTGCTGCCCGTAGGCCGGGATCTGATCGATCGTCGTCTCCTCGGGGCGGGTCTGGGCGTACGCCGCCGTCCCCTGCGCCTGTGCACCCTGGGCCTGGACCTGGGCCATCGGCATCTGGGAGGTCTGCGCCTGGGCGCCCTGGTACTGCGCGCTCTGCGGCTGGGGAGCCATCTGCATGAACGGTGCCTGGCCCTGCGGCGCCTGGCTCTGGGCCGGCTGCAACTGCGGCGCCTGGAACTGCTGCACCGGTGCCTGCTGTTGCGGGATCTGCGGCTGCGGGGCCTGGACCATCTGGGGCTGCGGCAGCGCGGCCGGGGCCTGGTACAGGGGCGGCTGGGCCGGGGGAGTGGCGACATACGCGGGTGACAGCTCCGGGAGCGGCTGCTGCTGGACGTACCCCGCCGAGGCGCCCGGGCCGGTGCCCGCGCCCGTGCCCGCGAAGGACGCCTGCCCGTACAGGTCGCCGGAGACGCCCTGCGGGGCCGGAAGGGCGGCCGCGGAGTACATCGGCTGGGGCTCCTGCGCCACCGGCGCCGCGGCCAGCTGGGGCGGCTGCTGGTAGGAGTAGTCCAGCGACGGCTGCTGGTCCCAGCTGACCTGCGGGGCGTAGAACGACGTCCCGTACAGCACCGTGCTCAGCCCGGTCAGCAGCCGCTGCACATCCGGCTGGGACCGCACCACCAACCGCATGAACTGGCTGCTGCTGCCCAGCTTGTTGCCGCATTCGCGCACCAGCACCTTGTGCTGGGACAACAGTTGGTCACGGACCCAGGTGCCGTCCGTACCGGCCGGCAGCTTGACGAAGACGAAGTTGCCCTGGGAGGGGTAGACCGTCATCCCGGGCAGCCCGGCCAGCTGGGTGGTCATCTGCTGCCGGTCGCGGCTGAGCATGCGCAGGCTCTCCACGTACTCCTGCCGGTACCGCTTCAGCATGAAGACGATGACCTCGGCGAAGGAGTTGAGGTTCCACTTCGGCAGCCGGGAGCGGATCTGCACGGCGAGCGACGGATTGGCCACCAGATAGCCGAAGCGCACCCCGTGCAGCCCGAAGTTCTTGCCGAGGCTGCGCAGCACGATCACGTTCGGGCGCAGGATGGCCTCGTCCACGACGCTCGGATACGCCTCGGCGTCCGCGAACTCCAGGAAGGACTCGTCGATCACGATCAGGTCGAGGTCGGCCAGGGCGTCCATGATGCCGATGAGGGCCTGGCGGGACACCAGCCCGCCGTCGGGGTTGTTGGGATTGCAGATCACGGCGACCCGGGAGCCCCGGGAGCGTACGAAGTTGACGAAGGCGTTGGGGTCGAGCGCGAATCCGCTCATTTCCGGGAGCTGGAACATATCGACCCGTTTGCCGGTCTCCATCGGCTGGTCGGTCCAGCGGCCGAAGGTGGGAATCGGCACCGCCAGGCTTTCCTTCACCAGCAGGTGGTCGATCCAGGTGATGAGCTCGGTCGAGCCGTTGCCCATCGCCATGGTCTGCGGCTGCAGCCCGAGCACATCGGCCAGTTCGGCGGTGATGGTCTCCGCGGAGCTCGGGTAGTAGGTGAGGATATCCCGCAGCCTGACCGCCATCACGGCGAACATCGCGGGGGTGGGGAAGTACGGATTGCAGGGGATGCAGAAGTCCACGAGCTCCTGTCCGCCACCCGTGACCCCGGCGCGGTTGAGCGCGAAGAACGACGGGCTGTGGGCGGTGCCACGGAAAAGCTCCATGGCATCACCGGTATTGCCGACTGCGGCAACAGTCACGGCGGGACCTCCTCGGTCGCATGAGCCGCGTCGACGCACTGACACGGCCGTAGCGGCTCGTCCCTCGAGCCTGACGCATGATCTCTCGAAGCCGGGGCGGGCGAGGATTTTCGTGGGGGTTGTGAAAACCTCCGGGACACATGCTCCGGTCTCGAATAGAATTCCGCCCCTTGCCCCTTGAGAATGCCGGCGCGGCCTTCAGGCCGTATCCCCCGGCGGGAGTTCGCCATCGGCCTCGCTGGTGCGGTGCTGTTCCGCTACCCAGACCGCCACCTGAGCACGCGAGGTGAAACCCAGCTTGCTCAAAATGTGCTCAATATGGCCCTCGGCCGTGCGCTGGGCGATGACCAGGGACGAGGCGATCTCCTTGTTGCTGAGCCCCCGCGCGACCAGCTGCGCGATTTCCGACTCCCGGGGCGTCAGCGGCGACGGCCGCCCGCCCGCCGCCGTCTCCCCGCTGGGCAGTTCGTCCTCCAGCGCGTACTCCAGCGCCTCGGCGTAGGACAGCCGGGCACCCTGTCTGCACGCCGCGTTGAAGGCCGGTTTGCCCAGGGCCCGCCGCACCGCGGCCTCGCAGTCCTCGTGGTAGTGGACGAGGTGCCCGTAGCCGGAGAGCGGGGCGCCGATGGCGTGCCAGAGGGTCCCCAGGGCGCCCAGCAGCCTGGCCGCCCGGGTGTGGTCCCGTTCGGTGGCCGCGATCCAGGCCAGCACCTCCAGATTGACCCCGACGCCCAGCGGGTCGTCCAGCGAGCGGTTGAACGCGAGGCTCTCCTTCTCCAGGGCGGCCGCCCGGGCGGTGTCGCCCTGGCGCCAGACGTCCACGCCGAGCGCCATCATCGTGTAGGCCCGGTGCCAGCCCTCCCCGTACGCGTCGCACACCTCAAGCGACTCCTCGCCCAGGGCGATCGCGCGCGGTGAGTCGCCGATGAAGGAGTGGGCGAGCGAGAGCCGGATGAGTGCCAGGGCCAGCCCCACCGGATCGCCGGTCGCGCGATGGCGGACCACGGCCTCCTCGTAGAGCGCGATCGCGGACCGGGTCTCGCCCCGGTACATGGCGACCATGCCGGAGTAGAGCGCGGTGTAGGCGAGCACCGGCTCCAGGCCCAGCCGGGTGCCGAGGGACCGGCTCTCCTCGAGCATGGCCGCGGCGGCGTCGATGTCGGACTGGATGACGGCCAGCCAGCTGTCGGTCCACAGGGCCCGCGCCCGTGCCCCGTCGGGTTCGGTGCACAGTGCGAGGGCCTGGTCCAGCCAGCGGCGGCCCTCGCCGAGGTAGTAGCTGGTGATCCAGTGGTAGAGCAGATCGGCGGCCATGTCGAGGCCGCATACGGTCTGCTCGGGCTCGGCCAGGCAGCGCTCCAGGGCGGTGCGCAGATTGGCGTGCTCCAGGTGGAGCCGGGTGAACCACTGCACCTGGGCCGGTCCGAAGAGCGCCGCCCGCGCGTCCGCGGCGAGCCCGCGGTAGTAGTCGCGGTGGCGCCGCAGCCGTACGGCCTCCTCCCCGGAGGCGGCCAGCCGCTCACGGCCGTACTGGCGCAGCGTGTCCAGCATCCGGTAGCGCACCGTCGTCCGGTGCTCCTCCCTGAGCAGCACCGACTTGTCCACCAGCTCGGTCACCAGGTCCAGGATCTCCTCGCGGTCGATGCCCTCGCCCGAGCAGACCGCCTCGGCCGCCTCCAGGTCCAGGCTTCCGGCGAACACCGAGACCCGGGCCCACAACAGCCGCTCCCGCTCGGTGCACAGCTCATAGCTCCAGTCGATCAGCGCCCGCAGCGTCTGGTGGCGGGGGAGGACCGTCCGGGAGCCGAGGGTGAGCAGCCGGAACCGGTCGTCGAGCCGGTCCAGCAGCTGCTGGACGGACAGGGCGCGCAGCCGTACGACCGCGAGCTCGATCCCCAGCGGGATGCCGTCGAGCCGGCGGCAGATCAGCTCCACCCCGTCCCGGTTGTCCTCGCTGAGCTCGAACCCGGGCACGATGGCCGCGGCCCGCTCGACGAACAGCCGTACCGCGTCCCACTGGGCGAGTGTCGCGAGCGACGGCCTGGGTCCCTCGGGGTCCGGCAGCCCCAGGGTGGGCACGGCCAGGCTCTGCTCACCGGCGGCTCCCAGCGCCTGACGGCTGGTGGCCAGCAGCCGCAGCCGGGGGGCCGCGCGCAGCAGCCGGTCGGCGAGCCGGGCGCAGTCCTCCAGGAGGTGTTCGCAGTTGTCGAGGACGATCAGGGCCTGCCGGTCCCGCAGATGGTCGACGAGGACGTCCATCGCCGGGCGGGAGGAGTGGTCGCGTATCTCCAGCGCCTCGGTGACGCCCTGGGCGAGCAGCGTGGGGTTGTCCAGCTCGGCGAGTTCGGCCAGCCAGACCCCGTCGGGGAAGGCCCGCCGCGCCTCGTCCGCGACCCGCAGCGCCAGCCGGGTCTTCCCGACCCCGCCGACCCCGGTCAGGGTGACCAGGCGGGACGCGGACAGCATCCGCTTGACCTCGGCCGCCTCGTGCCGACGTCCCACGAAACTCGTCACCTCGGCCGGCAGCCTGACTGTCTGCCGCCCGGTCGGGGTGCCTGTCGCCACCGCACCCATCGATGCCTCGCACCGGGCCCCGGGTGGGCGGGACCCGCGCCCCGCACGGACCCGAAGCCCTGTTTCCAGGCTATGCCCGGGCCCGGGGCCGCCGCACACACCCCGGGCTGGAGGTCGCCTGGAGTGCGCGACGGTCGACCGACCGTGACATTCCCGGTGGGGCAGGGGAGCGGGACGGGTACCGATGCGGGGATATCTCCCCTCGCCGCGCCCGGCCGCGTGGACCCAGGATGGTGGTCTCGGTGAGTTCCGCCGCCCCCTCTGGCGGAAGATCGAAGGTTCGGACCATGTGCCCCCACCAACCCCCATGTCCCCCCGCCGACGCACCGGACCATGATTCGGCGCGTCCGGTGGCCTCCCATCCCGGGCAGGGATGGAGCCTGCTCTGCAACGGAGTGGTGATCTTCACCGACACGGGCGAAATCCTTCCCGACGGGCGCGTCATCCCTGCCCCCCGGACCAGCCCCGACCCGTCAGCATGAACGCCGCCGCCCTCGCCCTCACGAACGGCTCCCCGATGAGCACCGAGCGCCGCCCCGACACGGCGCCTCCCGCCACCAGCGCCGGGACGTCCTGGCTGCTCCCCTCCGAGCCGTCCTCGGTGCCGACGGCCCGGCGGCTGGCGCTCGCCCAGCTGTCGGCGTGGACGCTGCACGACTTCGCCGACGACGCCGAACTGCTCGTCAGCGAGCTGGTCACCAATGCCCTGCGGCACGCGGGCGGACCGATCCGCCTGACGCTCTCCCTGTGCTCCGCCGACCGTGCCTTCCGCTGCGAGGTGGCGGACGAGGACCCCGGGCAGCCCCGGGTGCGCCGGGCGTGCGGCGATGACGAGGGCGGGCGCGGACTGCACCTGCTGGACCTGCTCTCCCGCTGCTGGGGATCCACCTGTACGGCGGCGGGCAAGGTCGTCTGGTTCGAACTCCACCCGCCTGCCACCGCCCTGGAGGCCGCACTGGAAGAGGCCCCGACGACCCCGTGATCGTGAGCCGACGAAGGGAGATGCCATAGACGACTTCACGCCTCGTACCCACACAGTGATACCGAACGGCCCGGGGACGGAATGGTGAACGCCCTCACCACGCCTTCCGTCTCCGGGCTTCGCTGATCGCGCTCGGGGCGGGACGACCGATCGGAGTTTCCTGATGACTGATCGGGGTTGCATGACGACTGATCGGGATTGATCGTCGTCATTCCGCTCGTGTAGCCTGCTGATCGCGGCAGCAGCACGCCTTTTCGAATTCTTCGCATTTTGTGGCTCCAGGAGGCTGCGTGGAGGACCGGAAAACGGATTCCGGTTTACCCGGCGCGCTGGTCGGACGCGCCGCCGAACTCGCCGCGCTGACCGCCCACGCGGAGGCCGCCCACAGCGGCCGTTCCGGTCTGGTGGTCCTGTCCGGTCCGGCCGGAATCGGCAAGACCAGCCTGCTGCGCACCTTCCTCGACGGCGACGCCTGCCGGAAGATGACCGTGCTGCACGGCGCCTGCGGTGAAGTGGTGGCCGGCGCCGGTTACGGCGGGGTGCGCGCCCTCTTCGGAAGCCTCGGGCTCTCGGCCGAGGACGCCCAGGACTCCCCGCTGCTGCGCGGCAGCGCCCGCCGCGCCCTCCCCGCGCTCAGCCCCCGCCCCGGCGAGGAGGGGCCGTCCACGGCCGCCGCCGTCTACCCGGTGCTGCACGGCCTGTACTGGCTCGCCGCCAACCTGATGACCCAGGGCCCGCTCGTGCTCGTCCTGGACGATGTGCACTGGTGCGACGAGCGCTCCCTGCGCTGGATCGACTTCCTGCTGCGCCGGGCCGACCAGCTGCCGCTGCTGGTGGTGCTCGCCCAGCGCAGCGAGGAGGAGCCGGTCGCCCCCGCGGCCCTGGCGGACATCCTCGCCCAGCCGCGCTCCGCGGTGATCCGCCTCGACCCGCTGACCGACGCCGAAGTGGCCGAAATGGCTCACCAGGTCTTCAGCGCCCCCGTCGCGCCCTCCTTCGCCGAACGCGCCGCCGCCGTCTGCGGCGGCAACCCGCTGACCGTCACCCGGCTGCTGCGCGAGCTGCGGGCCAAGGGCGTGGCGCCCGACGAGAGCGGCATCCGCGAGATCGCCGAGGTCGGGAGTTACGTGGTCGCCCTGTCCGTGCGCGCCCTCTTCGACGCACGGCCCGACTGGGTCCGGGACGTGGCCACCGCCATCGCGGTGCTCGGCGAGGAGGACGCGGAGCACATCGGCGCGCTGGCCGGAGTGCCCGTCACCCGGGTCACGGACGCCGTGGAGCAGCTGCGCGAGGCCGATGTGATGGCGCCGGACCGGGCGGACCTGGCCCATGACGTGGTGCGCTCCGCGGTTCTGGAGGCCGCGGGGGAGGAGCGGCTGGCCGAGCTGCGCGCCAGGGCGGCCCTGCTGCTGAGCGACGCCGGGCGGCCCGCCGAGGAGGTCGCCAACCAGGTGCTGCTGGTGCCCGGCACCCCCCAGCCGTGGATGGGCTGGGTGCTCCGGGAGGCCGCCGCCCAGGCCGAGCACCGCGGCGCCCCGGAGGCCGCCGCCCGCTATCTCTACCGGGTCCTGGAGGCGGAGCCGGACAGCCTGTCGGCCCATGTCTCGCTCGCCAAGGCGCTCGCGGAGATCAACCCCGCCGAGGCCATCCGCCTGCTCAAGCGGGCGCTGGAGCTGGCCACCGATATCCGCACCAAGGCGCCCATCGCCGTGCAGTTCGGCCTCACCTGCCTCACCGTCCAGCAGTCACCGGCCGCCGTACGGGTGCTCAGCGAGGTGCTCGACGAACTCGAGGCCGAGCTGGGGCCGGACCCCGATCCGCGCGACCGCGAGCTGCGCACCCTCGTCCAATCGACGCTGCTGATCAGCGGATCCGACGAGAAGGCCACGATCCACACGGTCCGGGAGCGCTTCGCGCGCATCCCCGAGCCCCCCGGGGACACTCCCGCCCAGCGCCAGATGCTCGCCATGATGACGGTCCTGTCCGCGATGGAGGGCCGCTCGGTGCGGCGGGCGGTGGGGCAGGCCCGCCGCGCGCTGAGCTCCGCGGACCGGCTCGACAACTGGTCGCTGCTCTTCTCCGCGTTCACCCTCGGCCTGGCCGACGAGATCGAGGAGGCGATGGAGGCACTGGAGCACGCGCTGCGCCACGGCCAGGACAACGCCGCGGTGTGGTCGTACGTGATCACCCTGTCCTACCGCGCCCTGCTGCTGCACGGCGTCGGCGCGATCCCCGACGCCCTCGCCGACGCCCAGACCGCCGTCGAGATCATCGGCGAGGAGCGCTGGAGCGCCAATGTGACCATGCCGCAGACCGCGCTCGCGACGATCCTGATCGACCGGGGCGAACCGGAGCGGGCCGAGGAGCTGCTGGCCGCCGTCACCCGGCCGAACCTGGACGGGTTCGTCATGGAGTACCACTCGTATCTCATGGCCCGCGCCCGGGCCCGCTGGGCACTCGGCGACAGCGCCACCGCGCTGCGGCTGCTGCTCGACTGCGGCGCCTCCCTGGAGGAGTCCGGTTTCGCCAACCCGGTGTTCCTGCCCTGGTGGACCGAGGCGGCCTGTCTGCTCGCGGCCGAGAAGCGGGCGGACGAGGCGCGGGACCTGGTCGAGCACGGCGCCGAGCTGGCCCGCCGCTGGAGCACCCCGCGCGCCTTCGGACTCGCCGCCCTCGCCCGCGGGGTGACCACCCCCGGCGAGGACGGCATCGCCCGACTCACCGAGGCGGTCGAGCACTTCTCCGGGTCGCCCGCCCGCTCCGAGCACGCCCGGGCCGAGTACCTGCTCGGCGGGGCGCTGCTGGACGCGGGGCGGCCGCGCGAGGCCCGGGAGCGGCTGCGCTCGGCCGTCGACCTCGCGCAGGGCTCCGGGGCGCTCGCGCTCGCCAGGGACGCCCGCAACCGGCTGGTCGCGGCGGGCGGCCGGAGGCGCGAGATCACCGCCTCACCGGTCGACCTGCTCACCGGCACCGAGCGCAAGGTGGCCCAGATGGCCTCGCGCGGGGCGGGCAACCGCGAGATCGCCGAGTCGCTGTTCGTCACCGTACGCACCGTGGAGACCCATCTCACCAGCGTCTACCGGAAGCTGAGCGTCAGTCAGCGCGGGGAGCTGGCCTCGGTGCTGAACGGCCCCAGCCTTCCCGACCCGCAGGCCCCCGCGTGGGTCTTCGCCTCGCGCGGCCGACGCTGAGCGCCTGTGTCATATCCCCGGCCGGGCGTGCGACGTCTGGCACGCTCCCCCAGCTACCGCTGGGAGGTGCCCCCTGACGCCGCACGCTGATCCGACCGGGGATATGACACAGGCTCTGACGCGTGCACGGCGGTTGGGCGACAGGTTCGCGCTCCATCCCAGGCATATAGTCGCACCATGCAGCTCAACGGGCTCCCGTTCCCCGGGCGTGAACGAGAGCAGGCCATGCTTGCCCAGACCGTCGCCGATCTCGGCCGGGGCCGTTCCTCGGTGGTGACACTGATCGGCAGGCCCGGTTACGGACAGAGCCGCCTGCTGAACCTCGCCGCCCGGCTGGCCGAGGACCAGGGCTTCCGGGTGCTGCGCGCCAAGGCGACCCCCGGCGAGCGCGATGTGCGCTACGGCGTGGTGGGGCAGTTGCTGGCCCCGATGGACGGGCTCACCCGCGGCTCGCTGAAGGCCCTGACCGGACAGGGGCCCGAGAGCCGCTTACCGGGCCTGACCGAGTTGCTGCGGACCGCCCGGGAGCGTCCCACACTGCTGGCCGTCGACGATGTGGAATGGCTGGACCCGGCCTCGCAGCGCTGGTTGGGGGCGCTCATACGGCGGCTGCCCGACGCCCTGATCGTGCTGCTGTTGAGCGGCACCGGCCCGCTCCGCCCCGGCGCGTGCCCCCTGTCCACCGCGCCGCAGCAGGTCATCACCCTCGAATGCGAACTGGCCCCGTTCGCCCCGCGCGACGTGGCCGCCACGGTCGCGCTGATCTGCGGCCGCCCCGGCGACAACGCCTTCATCTCCGCGGCCCTGGAGGCGAGCGCGGGCAACCCCGAGGTGCTGTCCGAGGCACTGCGCCGCTTCACCAAACACGGCTACGCGCCGGTGGCCGGGCGGGTGCCGGAACTGTCCACCATCACCGAGGCCGTGGGCGGTGAACACGTCGTCCGCGTGCTGGGAGGGCTGTCCGACACGGCCGTCGGGCTCGTCCGCGCGCTCGCCGTCTGCGGCGATCTGCTGGACGTCCCCCTGCTGTACGCGCTCGCCGGCCCCCGCGCCGCGCGCGAGCCAGGACTGCCCGAAGTGCTCCAGGAGAGCGGGCTCGCCATCGCCTCCGGGACCGGGCTCCGGCTGACCCGGCCCGAGGCGCGCAGCTGGATCCTCGCCGAGATGCCCGGCGACGAGCGGGCCGAACTCCACGCCCGCGCGGCCGAATTGGCCTACCGGGCGGCCGTGGCCGACGAGGACATCGCCCGGCTGCTGCTCGCCGCCCGCCCGGTCGACGAGCCCTGGGTGATCCCCGTGCTGCGCCGCACCTGCGCCGCGGCCCTGCGCGCGGGCCGGACCGCCCAGGCGATCGCCTGTCTGACCCGGGCGCTGGAGGAGCCGCTGGACCCGGCGCCGCGCGCCCAACTGGGCCTGGAACTCGCCGCCATAGAAGTGCTGGCCGCCCCCGAGGCGGCGGGCCGCCGGCTGGCGGAGATCATCCGCACCGGGGACGGCGGGCCCGGCCGGATCCGGGTGCGCGCCGCCGACCTCGGGCTCTCGCGCGGCGACGACAAGGCGTTGCGCCGCGCGATCGTCGAGGCGCTGCCCTCGACCGAAGGCGAGGAACGGGGGGCGCTCGCGGGGCTGTTCTGGCTCACCGAGTCCGACGGGCAGGACGACACCGATCTGGTGCCGGACGGAATCCCGCCGCTGCCCGACGACCCCACCTGCCCGGTGCAGGCCGCGGCGCGCGCCTGGCGGCTGGCCCTGCGCGGGGCGGACCTGACCACCGCCCGGGCGCTGGCCCAGCGGGTCTTCACCCTGGACGGCGGCGCGGGCGCCCTGATCCTGCCCCGGCTCACCGCCGCCCGGACCCTGCTGCTGACCGACGACCTGGACGAGGCCGAGGTCCGGCTGGACGTCCTCCACACCGACCTGCGCCGGCGGCAGGCGCGCGCGGCCGCCGCCCAGACCCTGGCCGTCCGCGGCGAGCTGAACCTGCGGCGCGGCCGGCTCGACATGGCCGAACGGGACGTGGCCGCCGCCGAGCGGTCACTGCCCCGCTCCCTCTGGCACCGCTACACCGTCCCGTATCTGCTGGCCGTCCGGATCCTCATCGCCCTGGAGCACGGCGACCTCGGCCAGGCCGGTGCCCTCGCGGCCGCCTCCGCCCCCGCCGAGTCGCGCGAGGGCGCCTCCTGGGGCTATCTGCTCTTCGCCAGGGCGCTGGTGGCCGTCAAGGACGACCGGCTGCCCGAGGCGCTGGAGCTGTTCCGGGCCACCGGCAGATGGCAGTTGGGCCGCGGGCGGATCAACCCCGCCCTGATGCCGTGGCGCTCGCTGGCCGCCCGGGTCCACGACGCCCTCGGCGACCACGAGGAGGCACGGCGGCTCGCCGACGAGGAGCTGGCGCTGGCCCGGTTGTGGGGCGCCCCCAACACGCTCGGCTGGGCCCAGCTGGGCGCCGGACGGGTGGCCCGCGAGGGACGGGTCGAGCGGCTCCGGGAGGCGGTGGCCACCCTGCGCGGCACCCCGGCCCGGCTCGCCTACGCGGGGGCGCTGTTGGAGCTGGCCACGGCCGAACTCGACACCGGGAACCCGCGCGCCGCGGCCCCCCTGGTGGCCGAGCTGTTCACCTTCGTCACCGCCCACCGGCCCTCCAGCAAGCTGGTCGCCAAGGTGCGCGAGCTGTCCGAGCGGACGGGGCCCTCCGCCGTCCGCGGACGCGTCCCGCATCCGGCGTGGGCGACGCTGACCGAACCCGAGCAGCGCACCGCCTCCCTCGTCGGACTCGGCCATGGCAACCGGGAGATAGCCGAAACCCTCTCCGTTAGCAGACGCACCGTGGAGCTGAGGCTCAGCGGCGCGTACCGAAAACTGGGGATCGGCGGCCGCGCGGAGCTGATCGCATTGCTGCGGGCGGCGCAGGGAGGCGGAATCGATGTTGCTTGAACGGGAGGCCGAGCTGGCGGGGGTCGCGGAGGCCCTGCGGGCCGCGGCGGCGGGCGACTCGTCACTGCTGCTGCTGACCGGCCCCCTGGGCATCGGCCGGACCGCGCTGCTGCACCAGCTGCCGATGCTCGCCGAGGGCGAGAAGATCAGGGTCCTGCGTGCCAACGCCGCGCCGATGGAGCAGGACTACGACCTCGGGGTGGTCCGCCAGCTCTTCGACAGCCTGCTCACCGGCGCCCCGGAAGAGCTCCGCGGGCACCGCATCGAGGCAGAGGTCGACCTCTGCCGGACGGTCTTCTCCGACGACGCCCCGCCGCTCGACGAGAACGGGGCCGTCACCATCCCCGAGGAGGCGCTGTACGGCCTGCGCTCGGTGCTGGCCATCGCCGGCGCCGAGCGCCCGCTGCTCATCCTCGTGGACGATCTGCAGTGGGTCGACACCCCCTCGCTGCGCTGGCTCGCCTTCCTCGTCAAGCGGCTGCACGGGCTGCGCGCCGTGGTCGTCTGCGCGCTGCGGGACGGCTACCGGCGCCCCGGGGACCCCCTGCTGCGGGAGATCGTCGAGGCGGCGCGGCGGGTGCTGCGCCCCGCGCCGCTGTCGCTGGGCGCCACCAAGGAAGTGATCCTCGAGCAGTTCGGCGTGTCGGGGGACGAGGAGTTCGCCCGCGCCTGTCACGAGAGCTCCGCGGGCAACCCGCTGTTCCTGAAGTCGGTGCTGGTGGAGCTGGCCATGCGCGGCCACCGGCCCACCGCCGAGCACGTCGAGACGGCCCGCTCCCTGCGCCCCGCCCAGCTGCGCGAGCGGCTGGCCAGCTCACTGCGTGCCCAGCCCCGGCCGCCGCGCGACCTGGCCGCCGCCATCGCGGTCCTCGGCGATCAGGCCGAACCGGAGCTGCTGGCCCGGCTGGCCGGGCTGGACCCGATCGGCTTCCTGGCCGCGCTGCGCGACCTCCACCAGCTGGGGCTGCTCGCCGCCGAGCAGGAGCCACGCTTCCTCCACCGGGTGGTGCGGGACGCGGTCGAGTCCTCGATGACCGTGGCCGAACGGGAGCGGCTGCACGACGCCGCGGCGGCGCTGATGTACCACAACGGACGCCCCGCCGAACTCGTCGCCGCCCAGCTCATGGCCGTCACCACCTCCGACCACCCCTGGGCGGTGGAGGTGCTGCGGGCCGCGGCGGACACCGCGCTGCGCCGCGGCGCGCCCCGCACCGCCGCCCGCTATCTGCGCCGCGCCCTCCTGGACGGCTCGCTGGCCGGGGAGGGCCGGGCCCGGCTGCTGATCGATCTGGCCACCGCGGAGCGCGGCTTCGACCCGGCCGCCTGTGAACGCCATATCTCCCAGGCGATCCCCCTGCTGACCACGGCCAGGCTCCGGGCCGCCGCGGCCCTGCGGATCTCGCCCAGCATCGTGGGCCTGGGGCCCCCGTCGGCCATCGATCTGCTGCACCAGGTCGCCGAGGACCTGGGGCCCGCCGCCTCGCTGGAGGGCACGGCCCGCGATGTGGCGCTGCGGCTCGAGGCGCGGCTGCGGCACGCCGGACACGAGGACCCGGCGGAGCTGGCCACGGCGGTCGAGCGGCTGTCCGCGCTGGGGGATGAGCCGCCACTGCTCACCCCCGCCGAGCGTGAGCTGACGGCGGTGCTGCTCAACGCGGCGGTGCTCACCGCCCGCTGGCCCGCGGTCGAGGTCTCCCGGCTGGCCAACCGCATCCTGGAGCGCGAACCGGCCACCTCCGACCAGGTCCACAGCCCGCTGCCGCTGGTGGTGATCGGGCTGGTGGCCGCCGATTCGGTACGGGGGATCAGCTCCTGGCTGGCGATGGAGCGGCAGACGCGGCGGCAGGGCGGCACGGTCGTGGACGCGCTCGTCAACGTCCAGCAGGCCATGGTGCTCAGCGCCCGTGGCCGCGTCGCCCAGGCCCGCGAGTACGCCGAGCGCGCCGTGCGGCTGGCCGAGGTGCACTGGCAGGAGACCGGGGTCGTCTCCACCCTCGCCCTCACCCGCGTCGCCCTTGACCTCCAGGACTCCGCGCTGATCGAGCGGATTCTGGACGGCCCCGGCCGGCGCCGCTCCTCGAGCCTGGCCCTGACCGCGGCGCTGCAGTTCGTCAAGGCGGCGCAGGACGCCGAGCAGGGCCGCTGGACCAGCGCCCTGGAAACCCTCCTGGCCTGCGGCCGGCAGCTGGAGGCGTCGGGCTGGCGCAATCCCGTGCTCTTCTCCTGGCGGCCCTGGGCGGCCGACCTCCAACGGCGGGTCGGCGACCCCTGCGCGGCCGGGGCGCTGGCCGAGGAGGAGCTGCTGCGGGCGGCGGAATGGGGCGCCCCCGTGGCGCTCGGCCGCGCGCTGCGGGTGAAGGCCCGGTTGACCGACGGCGACCAGGGGGTGCGGCTGCTGCGCGAATCGGTCGATGTGCTGCGTGCCTCGGCCAATGAACTCGAACTCGCCCGCACGCTCCTGCTGCTGGGCAAGCGGCTGAGGCCGGGAGGCGGCGAGGCGGCGGCGGTACTCCGGGAGGCCGCGGCCCTGGCCTCGGCGTGCGGGGTGCCACGGCTGGTCGAGCGGATCCGCGCGGCGGACGGCAGCGGTGCGGCGGCCGCCCCGCCGGAGGCGACCCTCACCCGTACCGAACGCACCGTGACCTCCCTCGTCGGACGCGGCCTGACCAACCAGGAGGTCGCGGCCGAGCTGGGGGTGAGCTCCCGCGCCATCGAGAAGCACCTGACGAGTTCCTATCGCAAGCTGGGCGTCTCCGGGCGGCGCGAGCTCATCGAGCTGCTGCCTCGCATGCATTCGTGAACAGCGCGTTAACGGCGATAATTGGACGCTGTTTGACGAGGATTCGTGAACCGACCGTACCGGCCCACCGAAGGGGTGGGGTGCGGACCGAACCTTCGGGGCACCCCACCACGGGATTGGGCGGCGACACCCCTGTTGACGTTGACTTCCGTGCCCGTAGATCCCTAGTCTCAATTCTGAAATCAACATTCGGAATTGAATATTGATATTCGATTCCGAATACTGAGAATTAGGAAGGGATGGCAGTCCCTTGGCATTGCCTTTACTAGCGGATTCGGCTCGGCCAACCCCCCACGAGCTTGGACACGAGCAGACCGAGTACACGGATCTATTGCGCCAGTTCGATCAGCCAGGGGCGTGTGTCGTCTGTCTCGACCCGTCGCTCATCGTCCAGCAGGCGAACCGGGAATTCTTCCGGCAGTTCGACGACGCCTCCTCGGACGTGTGCGGCCGCGACTTCATCGACCTAGTCCACCCCAGCGTCCGACAGGCGCTGAAGCGGCAGTTCACCCGGCTCCTCGACGGCTCCCGCCACCGGTTCACCACCCATGTGGTGGCCATCGGGGCCGAGGGGGCCGCCTTCACCAGCGGGCTCACCGCCGTGGCGGTGCGCGAGGGCACCGCCCATGTGGCCTCGGTCCTCGTGGTGATGCGTCCCACGGCGGGTGGCGAGGAGGTGGACATGGTCACCAACCGTAAGAAGCTCCTCACCGAGACCGAGGCGCGCATCCTGGAGGGCATCGCCGCAGGGCTCTCCACCATCCCCCTGGCCTCCCGGCTCTACCTCAGCCGGCAGGGTGTCGAGTACCACGTGACTCGGCTGCTGCGGAAGCTGCGGGTGCCCAACCGCGCGGCCCTCGTCTCCCGCGCCTACTCCATCGGCGTACTCAACGTCGGCTGCTGGCCGCCAAAGGTCGTTGACGACTTCGTCAAATGACCCCCCGAGCCGCGGAGGTCCACGAACGCGCCACGGCCGGCCCGGATTCGATCCGGGCCGGCCGTGGCGCGTCGCCGTCTCAGGACGGGGCCGGGCCCCGGGACAGCCGCAGCAGACGGAAGGCGGTGAGCGCCACATGGAGCTGGGTGCGCTGCTCACCCGACTCCAGATCGCAGCCCAGCACCCGCTCCACCGAGTGCAGCCGCTGGTAGAACGCCTGCCGGGACAGGTTCGCGCGCCTGGCGGCCACCGTCTTGTTGCCCGCCGCGTCCAGGAAGGTGTGCAGCACCGGCAGCAGATCGGTGCCGTGCCGCTCGTCGTAGTCCACCAGCCGCCCCAACTGCCGCTCCACGAACTCCTGGAGCCGCACATCGCCGCGCAGCGCGTACAGCAACTGCCGCAGCCCGATGTCGGACAGCTCGTGGAACGCCTTGTCCGGCGTCCCCGGAACGGCGGCGTCCGCGACCCGCGCCGCCTGCTGGAACGACCGGGCGGTCTGCGACAGGTCCGACACCTCCGAGCCGACGCTGATCACGGCGTCCGGCCGGGACTCCCGCACCGACCGGCTCAGCCGCTCCACCAGTGGCCGCCACGGCGTGGCGGCCGGCAGGGCCAGCAGCACCCCTATGTGGTCACCGGGCACCGCGCCGACCAGCACGGCGGCCCCGGCCGCGCCCAGCTCGTCCGTCAGCCGGTCCTCCAGCTCGGTCGTCTCCCCGGCGCCGGGCCCGGGGCTGACCAGCACCACCATCAGCCGGCGGCCCGCGACCGGCACGCCCAGCGCCTCGGCCCTGGCCCGGGCCTCGCCCCTGGACCGGCAGCGCTGCTCCACCAGATCCAGCAGCAGCGTGCGCTGGGCCCGCCGCTCCCAGCGGGTGTGATGGGTGAGCCGGGCGATGGTCAGGGCCGTGGCGGTGCGCTCCAGGACCATCGCGTCCTCGGGGCCGACCGCCGGGTCCCCGGCGCCGTCCGGGAGCATCAGCAGCCGCCCCCACCGCTCGCCCCGGTACTCCACCGCGGTCACCAGCCAGTCCTCCGGGCCGCTCAGCCCGGTCCGGTCGGGCGAGGGCGTGGCGCGCGAGCGCCGCTCCCAGCCGGTCAGCGCCCCCTCCACCCCGCGCCCCGGTGAACCGCAGATGACGGCCTGGTGCACCAGGTTCTCCAGCACCACGGGGTGCCCGCTCAGCTCGGCCGCCATGTCCACCACCTCCTCGGGCCCGGCGCCGCGCAGGGTCAGCGCGGTGAAGGTGTCATGGACGTCCTGGGCCCGGCGCAGGCTCTCCACCTGACTGCCGACGATCAGGGAGTGGAGCACCTGGGTGACCTCCACGAAGTTCACCGTCCGGGAGAGCAGGACGAGCGGGAAGTCCCGCGCCAGACAGGCCCGTACCAGCTCCGAGGGCGGCCGGTGGTAGCGCCGCACCAGCTCGATGACCAGCCCGGCGGCGCCGATGTCCGCGAGCTCGTCGACATACCGGCGGACCAGCGCCGGGTCCTCGGGCAGCGGCATCCCGGTGGTCAGCACCAGCTCCCCGCCCTTGAGGAAGGACGCCGGGTCCACCAGCTCGGTGATGTGGACCCAGCGGACCGGCCGGGCCAGCTGCCCGTGGCCGGAGACCACCTCCGGCGCCCCGGCGGCCAGCACCGGAAGCCGCAGCACCTCGGCGAGGCTGAGCGGCGGGCGCCCCGGGATCCGCGGGGGCTCCGAGGGGCGGCTCCGCGGCCGTCCGGCAGCGTCGTGCGCGGTGCCACCGGAGCCGTTCATGCCGCTCACTCTGGCAAGCCCGCACGCCGAGCGCAACCACGATCCCGGTCGACCCCTTGACAGGACCCGCCCCCGGAGTCGTTGACAGATCGTCCATAGCGATCACCACCCCGCGACACAGTGATCATTGTCCTGACCGGGTCCGCCCCCTCACCCTCGAAGTGTCCGAGCGCATCGCCGACCCGTGGGTGTGGGAGAGAACATGACCAATCTGTCGCCGCAGCTCCGTCAAGCCACTCCGGTGGTCGCCGTCCGCGGAGAGGGCGCCTACGTCGACGGTGAGGACGGGCGGCGATACCTCGACTTCACCGCGGGCATCGGCGTCACCAGCACCGGGCACTGCCATCCGCGGGTCGTCGCCGCCGCCCAGGAGCAGGTGGGCACCCTCATCCACGGCCAGTACACGACCGTGATGCACCCGCCGCTGCGGCGGCTGGTCGAGAAGCTGGGCGAGGTGCTCCCCACGGGTCTCGACAGTCTGTTCTTCACCAACTCCGGCAGCGAGGCCGTGGAGTCGGCCCTGCGCCTGGCCCGCCAGGCCACCGGCCGGCCCAACGTCCTGGTCTGCCACGGCGGATTCCACGGCCGCACCGTGGCCGCCGCCTCCATGACCACCTCCGGGACCCGCTTCCGCTCCGGTTTCTCGCCCCTGATGAGCGGCGTCGTGGTGACCCCGTTCCCCACGGCCTACCGGTACGGCTGGGACGAGGAGACCGCGACCCGGTTCGCCCTGCGGGAGCTGGACTATGTCCTGCAGACCATCTCCCCGCCCGACGACACCGCCGCGATCATCGTCGAACCGGTGCTCGGCGAGGGCGGCTACGTGCCCGCCACCGAGGGCTTCCTCCAGGGCCTGCGGGAGCGGGCCGACCGCCACGGCTTCCTGCTGATCCTGGACGAGGTGCAGACCGGGGTGGGCCGCACCGGACGGTTCTGGGGCCATGACCACTTCGGCGTCCGCCCCGACATCCTGGTCACCGCCAAGGGGCTGGCCAGCGGCTTCCCGCTGTCCGGCATCGCCGCCTCCGAGGAGCTGATGAGCAAGGCGTGGCCCGGCTCCCAGGGCGGCACCTACGGCGCCAACGCCGTGGCCTGCGCGGCGGCCGTCGCCACCCTCGACGTGGTCCGCGAGGAGAACCTCGTCGCCAACGCCGAGGCCATGGGGGCGCGGCTGCGCAGCGGTCTGGAGGACGTGGCCGCCAAGACCCCCGCCATCGGCGATGTGCGCGGCCTCGGGCTCATGCTGGCCAGCGAGTTCGTCACCGCTGACGGCGAGCCGGACCCGGCGACCGCGGCCCGGGTGCAGCGCGCCGCCGTGGACGAAGGGCTGTTGCTGCTCCTGTGCGGCGCCTGGAACCATGTGGTCCGGATGATCCCCGCCCTCGTCGTCGACGAAGCGGCGATCGACGAGGGTCTGCGCGCCTGGTCCGCCGCCGTCAGCGCCGGCACAGCGGACTCCTGACGCGCACCGCACATCCGCCCACACGGGAGCCCGATCCGCCCGCCGGTCCGAACCCCTCGGACCGGCGGTGGTCCGATAGGAGATTGCCCCTATGTCCACCCCCTCGTACCCCTCGGCCGCCGAGGTCCTCGCCGCGGTGCCCAAGCAGCTCTTCATCGCCGGGTCGTGGTCCGACGCGGCGGGCGGCCAGACCATGCCGGTCGACGACCCGGCCACCGGCGAGGTGCTGTGCGACGTCGCCGACGCCGCCCCCGCCGACGGGCAGCGCGCCCTGGCCGCGGCCGCGGAGGCCCAGGAGAAGTGGGCGGCCACCGCGCCCCGTGCGCGCAGCGAGATCCTGCGCCGCGCCTATGAGCTGATCATGGAGCGGGCCGACGCGCTCGCCGCGCTGATGACGGCCGAGATGGGCAAGCCGCTGGCCGAGGCGCGCGGAGAGGCGGCCTACGCCGCGGAGTTCTTCCGCTGGTTCTCCGAGGAGGCCGTGCGCGTCGAGGGCGGGTTCTCCACCCTGCCGGACGGCAAGAACCGCATGCTGCTGATGCGCCGCCCGGTCGGCCCCTGTCTGCTCATCACGCCGTGGAACTTCCCGCTGGCCATGGGCACCCGCAAGATCGGCCCGGCGATCGCCGCGGGCTGCACCATGGTGCTCAAGCCCGCCCCGCAGACCCCGCTGTCCAGCCTGGCGCTGGCCGGGATCCTGGCGGAGGCGGGGCTTCCGGCCGGGGTGCTCAACGTGGTCACCACCTCCCGCGCCGGAGAGGTGGTGGAGCCGCTGCTGACCGGCGGGCACGTCCGCAAGCTCTCCTTCACCGGCTCCACCCAGGTCGGCCGCACCCTGCTCGCCCAGAGCGCGCCCGCGGTGGTCCGCACCTCCATGGAGCTCGGCGGCAACGCCCCCTTCATCGTCTTCGAGGACGCCGACCTCGACGTCGCGGTCGAGGGCGCCATGACCGCCAAGATGCGCAACATGGGCGAGGCGTGCACGGCGGCCAACCGCTTCTTCGTCCACTCCTCCGTGGCGGCCGAGTTCGCCGACCGGCTGGCCCGCCGCATGGGCGCGCTGGAGGTCGGCCCCGGCAGCCGCCCCGGTGTCCAGGTCGGGCCGCTCATCGACCAGGCGGGCCGTACCAAGGTCGAGGAGCTGGTCGCGGACGCCGTGGCACGCGGCGCCGAGGTCCTGGTCGGCGGCAGCACCCCCGAGGGCCCCGGCTGCTTCTACCCGCCCACCGTGCTCACCGGGGTCTCCCCGGCCAGCCGGCTGATGGAGACCGAGATCTTCGGACCGGTCGCGGCCGTGCTCACCTTCGACGACGAGGACGAGGTCGTCGCCACCGCCAACAGCACCGAATGGGGCCTGGTGGGCTATGTGTTCACCCAGGACCTGGGCCGCTCGCTGCGGGTGAGCGAGCGGCTCGAGGTCGGCATGGTCGGCCTCAACACCGGACTGGTCTCCAACCCCGCGGCCCCCTTCGGCGGCGTCAAGCAGTCCGGGCTCGGACGCGAGGGCGGCCGCGTCGGCATCGACGAGTTCCTGGAGTACAAGTACGTCGCGGTGCCGGTCTGACGACGGCCCTCCGCACGGCCGGCGGGCGCCCTGCCCTCCGCACGGCCAGGGCGCCCCCGCCGGAACCGCCGGGGGCGCCCGGGCGTTGCCCTCATGGACGCGTTGCCCCAGATACGCGGCGGTGAGGAGCGGACATGGGCGAGTTGGTGCCCGGCGGGAACCAGGCGCTGCCCGACGGCGCGCTGACCATCCGGGTGCCGGGCCCGTTCGACCTGTCCGCGCTGATCACCGACGAGGACGGAAAGGTCGCGGGCGACGGCGACTTCGTCTTCTTCAACCAGCCCACCGCGCCCGGCGCCCGGCTGGACGGCGACACCGTCACCCTGCGGCCGCGGGCGCTGCGGCCCGGCGCCGCCCGCGTCACCCTCGTCATCAGCCCCGCCGACCCGGGCACCCCGCTGGGGCGGCTCCCGGCGCCCGTGCTGAGCGTGCTGGACGAGCGGGGAGCGACGCTGGCCCGGTTCGCCCCGCCGCGCCCCTCGCGGGAGACGGTGCTGCTGCTCGCCGAGATCTACCGCCGTGGCGGCGGCTGGAAGGTGCGGGCGATCGGCCAGGGGTACGCCGACGGACTGGCCGGTGTGGCCCGGGACTTCGGTGTGGACGTCGCCGACGACGGAGCCGCCGCCGCGCCCGGGGCTCCGGCGCCTGGCATGTCTCCCACGCTCGCGCCTCCCGCCCCGGCGCCTCCCGCGCCCGTCGACGGGGCCTCGCGGCAGGCCCTCGACGTGGTGAACGCGGCGCGGGCGCGGGCCGGGGCCGCGCCCGTGGCCCTCGACGGACGGCTGACCGCGGCCGCCGAGGCGCACGCCCGGGCCATGGCCGCCCACGGCGCGCTGGCGCTGGAGGGCCCGGACGGGACCTCGCTCTTCCACCGGATCGCCGCGCACGGATACCGCCCGCTGACCATCGCCGAGCACATCGTCTCCGGGCCGCGCACCCCACGGGAGTTCGTGGACTACTGCCTCCAGGGCGCCGAGCGCCGGGGCCCGTTCCACGACCCGGCCCTCGTCCACCTGGGCATCGGCCGGGCCGACGGGCCCACCACCGGGGACGTCTACTGGACGGCGGTGTGGGCCCGGCCGTTCACCCCGGACGGGCTGCTGCGCCTGGCCTCCGAGGTCATCGCCCTCACCAACGCGGAGCGCGCCGCCGCCCGGCTCGCGCCCCTCGCCCCGGACCCACGGCTGACGGCGGCCGCGCAGGCGCACAGCGACGACATGGCGGCCCGCGACTTCTACTCCCACACCGGTCCCGAAGGGCATCAGCCCTGGGACCGGGCCCGGGCCACCGGGGCCACCCACCGCGGCATCGGCGAGAACATCGCGTGCGGCCAGCGCTCCCCGGAGGAGGTGGTGCGCGGCTGGATGAACAGCCCGGGCCACCGGGCCAACATCCTGAAGCCCGACTTCACCCACATCGGCGTCGGCCACGCCACCGGCAGCCGTGCGGGCACGTACTGGACCCAGGTCTTCGGCGCCGCCTGATGGCACCCCCGACCCTGTCCGCCTCCGGCCGCGGCGTCAGGTGCGCGACTCCAGACCGCGCCGTGTGGCGCTCCCGTACACCCCGTTCGCGTCGCCCCGGATCCCGTACCACACCTGGAACCGGGAGACGGCCTCGGCCAGCGTCTGGTCGTACTGGCCGTTGACCTGCCCGCCCTGGTACACGTTCGGGACCCGCAGCAGCCGCTCCTGGAGCTCGGTGACCTCCGGGCCGGTGCTGCCGAGGGTCAGCACATCGCCCGGGTCGCCCGGCGGCGGCAATGCGTCGTCCGGGCCTTGCGAGGCGGGGGCGCTCGGCGTCTGCGGCGCGCCGGAGGTCGCGGGCGCGCTGGACGACGCGGTCGGTGTGGCCGACGCGCCGCCCCCGGCCGCGCCGGACGCCGAGTCCCGGTCCACCATCACCACCAGCGAGAGGGCGACCCCCGCGCCGAGCCCGGCCAGCACCAGCAGCGCGGCGCTGGGTTTGCGCCGCCCGGCCGGTGCGGGCGGCGCGGGCGGTTGCTGAGGCGCCGCCGGTGCCTCCTGCGGGGGCCAGGCGTCGGCGGTGGACGGGCCGCCCGTCATCTCCTGGGTGTCGTCATCCGCCATGGGCGGCGCCTCGGGCGGCAGCTCGGTGCCCGGCGGGCGGAAGAGGTCGAGCTCCTCCATCCACCCCTCGACCGGCCCCTCCTGGGCCTCGTCGTACTCCGGCGTCGCGGGGAAGACGGCGGTCGGCTCGATCACCTGACGCCCGGCTGGTCGGTCCGGATCGGGTTCGGCTGCCATACAGACCTCCTTATGCGCCCCACACCATCACGCGGGGATACGGACGCGGGCGCGGGAAGATTCAAGCCGATCGTGAACCTTGAGGCCCCGGAGCGCCGCGGCACCGGTGTGGCGTGGCGCCGCCGGGTAACCCCTCCTGAGAGGGTGCCCATGGCCTCGGGGACGTCGAAGGGAGCCGTGAGATGGAGCGGACCACATGCTGTGTGGTGGGCGGCGGGCCGGCCGGGATGGTCCTCGGCCTGCTGCTCGCCCGGGCCGGGGTGGAGGTCACCGTCCTGGAGAAGCACGGGGACTTCCTGCGCGACTTCCGCGGCGACACGGTGCACCCCAGTACCCTGAGGCTCCTGGACGACCTGGGCCTCGCCGACCGGTTCGCGGCCCTGCCGCAGCGGCATGTGCACTCCATCCAGCTGCCCATAGGGCGGGGCGGCGAACTGTTCACGGTCGGCGAGATCGGCTCACTGCCGGGGAAGTACAACTACGTGGCGATGGTGCCGCAGTGGGACCTGCTCGATCTGCTGGCGGACGAGGCCAAGCGGGAACCCACCTTCCAACTGCGGATGAACACCGAGGTGACCTCCTTCCTCATGGAGCGCGGACGGGTCACCGGAGTGCGCTACCGCGACCGCACGACCGGCTCCACCGGCGAGCTCCGCGCCACCCTCACCGTGGCCTGCGACGGCCGGGGGTCCCTCGCCCGCGACCTGCCGGAGCTCGGACTCCAGGAGTTCGCCTGCCCGATGGACGTCTGGTGGTTCCGGCTGCCGCGCGAGGAGAGCGACCCCCGGGGGCTGGTGGGCAACGCCGGCGAGCGCTTCCTCACGGCGATGATCGACCGTGGTGACTACTGGCAGTGCGCCGCCCTGATCCCCAAGGGGGCCGACGCCACGTGCCGCGCCGAAGGTCTCGACCGGTTCCTCGCCGCGTTCACGGAGGCCACCCCGTGGATGCGGCAAAGGCCCGACCGCGCACCGGGCCCGCGGTCCTGGGACGAGGTGAAGCTGCTGGACGTACGGATGGACCGGCTCCGCCGCTGGCACCGCCCCGGACTGCTGTGCGTCGGCGACGCGGCCCACGCGATGTCGCCCGTGTTCGGGATCGGCATCAACCTCGCCGTCGAGGACGCGGTCGCCGCCGCCCGCCATCTGGCCCGGCCGCTGCGCGAGGGCACCGTGGGCCTCGCCGACGTACGCGCCGTCCAGCGCCGCCGGTGGCCGACCACCGTCGCGACGCAGGGGCTGCAGCGGATCGCCCACGCACGGGTCATCGGGCCGCTGCTGCAGGGACGTTCACCGGTCGCCGGAGGGCAGCCGCTGCGGCTGGCCGAAGTGCTCACCAAGGCGCCCTGGCTGAAGCGGGCACCCGCGTACTTCCTCGCCTACGGCGCGGGCCGCGAGCGGCCCCCGGCCGAGGCGCTGCGCCGTTCCGGATGAGCCGGTGGAGCCGGGTGCGGACATCCCTCCGCACTCGGCTCCCGGCATGACGAAGGCGTCTCAGACGATGCCCTCGGCGATCTCCGCCTGCTCACGTGCCGTGCCGTACGCGGACGGCGTGTTGTACGAGCGGCGGGCCACGAACCACCAGATCGTGGCCAGCAGCAACACCACGGCCAGCGCGATCGAGGCGTAGTTCATCGAGTCCGCCGTCACCGGGCTGGACTGCGGCAGACAGAACAACACCGTCACCACCGCCACCCAGACCACCGCGATCCAGCCCACCGGCTTGCTCCAGCGGCCCAGGTGCCACGGGCCCGGCTGGAACCGGTCCCCGGCACGCAGCCGCAGGAAGATGGGGATGGCGTAGGCGGGCGTGATCCCGATGACGTTGATGGCGGTCACCGCGCCGTAGGCGGTCTCGGAGTACAGGGACGGCAGGGCCAGCACACACGCCACCACCACCGACAGCCAGACCGCGAGCACCGGCGTCTGGGTACGCGAGCTGACCCGCTGCCACAGCCGTGAGCCCGGCAGCGCGCCGTCCCGGCTGAAGGCGAACACCATCCGGCTGGCCGCCGCCACCTCGGCGTTCCCACAGAACAACTGGGCCACGATGACGATGAGCAGCATCGCGGTGGCGCCACCCGTGCCCAGGGCGTCGATCAGGATCTGTGCCGGCGGCACCCCGGTGGCGCTTCCCTGCGTACCGGCGTAGTCCTGGATGGCGAAGGTGAGCCCGGCCAGCAGCACGAACCCGGCCACCCAGGACACCCAGATGGCGCGGACGATCCCCCGGGCGGCGTAGACGGAGGCGTTGGAGGTCTCCTCGGACAGATGGGCCGAGGCGTCGTAGCCGGAGAAGGTGTACTGGGCGAGCAGCAGTCCGATCGCGGTCACATACAGCGGATTCGACCATCCGGTGTCATTGACGAATTCGGTGAAGACGAATTCGGGCGACTGGTGGTGGGAGGGCACGATCGCCAGCGCGCCGACGATGATGGCGACGCCCGCCAGATGCCACCACACACTGACCGAGTTGAGCACGCTCACCAGCCGCACCCCGAACAGATTCAGCGCCGCGTGCAGCAGCAGAATGCAGACGAAGATGAGCATGGTCGATTCCGGTGTGGGGTCGAATCCCCACTGGAGGTTGAAGAGCGCGCCGGTGAACAGGGCGGCGCCGTAGTCGATTCCGGCGATGGCCCCGAGCAGCCCCAGCAGATTGAGCCAGCCGGTGTACCAGCCCCAGGTCCGTCCGCCCAGCCGGTCGGCCATGTAGTACAGCGCCCCCGAGGTGGGGTACGCGCTGGTCACCTCGGCCAGGGCGAGCCCGACGCACAGCACGAAGAGCCCCACTCCGGCCCAGCCCCACATCATGACCGCGGGGCCCCCGGTGTCCAGCCCGAAGCCGTACAGCGTCATGCATCCGGAGAGAATGGAGATGACCGAGAAACTGATGGCGAAATTGCCGAAGCCGCCCATGCGGCGGGCCAAAACGGGTTGATAACCGAGCTCACGCAGCCGCTGTTCATCGTCCCGGTGGGGGGCGGGACTCGAACTCGACCATGCCGTGGACATGAATGTACCTCCGGAATGCTGGGGCGGGCGATGGGTGGTACAGGTGGGGGGAAATCGACTCAGCCGCCGGCCCCGGGTCTTGGCCCGCGGGCGCCGGCCAGTGAGCGGACCCGGGCGCGAAGAAACATTTCTTCAGCCAGGGCGCGGTCGCTGGCGTCGCGGGTGCGGTAGGCCCAGGGGAGCGGGGTGAAGTACGGCCCCAGCGTCTCGAAGACGCGGGCCGCGTCGGAGAACAGCAGCGCGCCCCACAGGGCGTGTGCCAGATGGTTGAGATCGAGCAGGGAACTCGTCATGACGTCCGCGTGGTCGAACCAGCCGTGCAGCGCCTTCTTCGCGTCCCGGGTGGCGTCCTCGGTGGCCCAGTGAAGGTCGAGCGCCTTCTCGTAGCCCCGCTCCTCGCGGTACCGCTCGACATGGACGTACAGCGGCAGCACCTGCAGCGCGGACCCCTCGGGCGCGCCCGAGACCACCCACTGCACGAAGTTGACCGCCTCGGCCAGCGAACCCCCGGCCCGTCGGGCGTACACGAACTGCAGCATCCGGTGGTACGCCTCGCGGTTGTACGGATCGCGCCGGTCGGCCTCCGCCAGCAGCCCCCAGGGGCCGGGGAACAGCAGCGGGCCGGGCGGGGCCACCCGGTGTTCCTCCTGCCGCTGCTCCTTGTCCAACTGGGCCAGGGCCAGCAGACACACCCAGGGCACCGGATCCGCCGGGGAGTTGTGCGCGGCCAGCTGGCAGGACTGCCACGCCTCCCGCCACAGCTCCCGGGTGCGGGGGTGTCCCTCGCGGTGTGCGCGCACCGCGCGCTCCACCCCGACCCGGGTGTGCATCACCAGCGCCGCCACGCTCCGCGGCTCCTCGGCCCGCCACGCGTCCACCACATTGGATCCGGCGGCGGCCGTGGCCAGCACCTGGGTGCGCTGGGTCCACAGCGACCAGGTGGGAGTCTCCGCGAGCAGATTGCGCATCGATATCCAGCGTCCGGTGCGCAGATCCTGCAGCGCGACGCGCAGCCCGCCGTCATAGCCCGCGGGGTGGTACACGGGGCGGAACTCTTCCTCGGGCATCGGATGACTTTCGTACGGGGCTGACGTACCGGACGCGGGAAAACGATGGGCCTGGGGGATGATTGCAGGGATCTTATAGTCCTGGCGCAACGATTCGGGAACGGGGGACTCCGGTCCGTGCCCGAACGGGCGTCTTGACGCCCGCCCCGCGCCTGCACCAGGCTTTCCGCAAGATCTCCGCGCCCCGAGAGCGCGCCGTCCCCGTGCCCGAGCCGTCCCCCGAGCCCGAAGCGATCCGCCCGTCCCGAGCGAAGAACCGGACATGCTGCCTGCAGAGCGTCGCCACCGCACCCCGGCCGACCCCGCGACCGGCCCGGTCCTCGCCATCGACCAAGGCACCTCCGGCACCAAGGCGCTGGTGCTCTGCCCCGAGCGCGGGGTGATCGGCTCCGCCGAGGTGCCCGTACGGCCACGCCATCTGCCCGGCGGACTGGTCGAGGTCGATCCGGCCGCGCTGCTCACCTCGGTCCTCGACGCCGGGCGCCGGGCTCTCGCCGCCGCGGGGGAGCCGGTCGTGGCGGTCGGGCTGGCGAACCAGGGCGAGACCGTGCTGGCCTGGGACCCCGTCACGGGAGAGCCGTTGACGGACGCGCTGGTCTGGCAGGACCGGCGGGCCCGGACGGTGTGCGAGCAGCTCGCGCCGCACGCCGGGACGCTACGCGAACTCACCGGCCTGCCCCTCGATCCGTACTTCGCGGCGCCCAAGATGGCGTGGATCCGGCGCCATCTGACCGGCGAGGGCGTGGTCACCACCAGCGACGTCTGGCTGGTCCACCGGCTCACCGGCGCGTTCGTCACCGACGCCGCCACCGCCGGGCGCACCGGGCTGCTCGACCTGGACCGCGTCGCCTGGTCCCCGAAGGCGCTGGACCTGTACGGGCTGACCGCCGAACGGCTGCCGCGCGTCGTCGACGCCGCCGGGCCGGTCGGCACCACCACGGCCTTCGGCGGCGAGGTCCCGCTCACCGGGCTCCTGGTCGACCAGCAGGCCGCCCTGCTGGCGCAGCGGGTGACCGAGTCGGGCACCGCCAAGTGCACCTACGGCACCGGCGCCTTCCTCCTCGCCCAGACCGGCGACCGGCCCCTGCGCGGTCCTCACGGCCTGGTCTCCTGCGTGGCCTGGCGGTTCGGCGGGCGCACCAGCTACTGCCTGGACGGGCAGGTGTACACCGCCGCCTCCGCGGTGCGCTGGCTCGGCGACCTCGGGGTGATCCAAGGGCCCCAGGACCTCGACCCGGTCGGTGGGACCGTGCCCGACGCCGGGGGAGTCACCTTCGTACCGGCGCTCGCCGGACTCGCCGCGCCGTGGTGGCGCGGCGACCTCAAGGGCTCGCTGACCGGGCTCGGCCTCGACACCACCGCCGGACACCTGGTGCGCGCCCTGTGCGAGGGCATCGCCGCCCAGGTCGTGGAGATCGCCGAGGCGGCCGTCTCCGACCTGGGCGCGCCGCTGACCGTCCTGCGCGTCGACGGGGGACTGACCCGCTCGGCGCTGCTGATGCAGACCCAGGCCGACCTGCTGCAGCGGCCCGTGGAGGTGTCGGCGCTGCCGGACGTCACGGCGCTGGGCGTGGGCGCCGCCGCGCGGATGGGGCTCGACCCGGGCCTGACGATCGAGGAGGCGGTCCCCGCGTGGGAGCCCGCCGCCGTCTACGAACCGCGGATCGGCGCGGAGCGGGCCGCCGAGCGGTTGGCCGCCTTCCGCTCGGCCGTGGCCGCGCTGCTGGACCACGCGCCGACGGCCGCCGCCCACGACTGAGGCCCCCGCGCACCAGGAGCCGTGTCCACCACCGAGCAAGGGACCACCATGACCGTTACGACCACGGGTGACCTCCCCGACGAGGTCTACGACGTGGCCATCATCGGCGCCGGGGTGGTCGGCGCCGCCATCGCCCGCGAACTGGCCCGGTACCGCTTGCGGATCGCCCTGGTCGAGGCGTCGAACGACGTCGGCAACGGCACGTCCAAGGCCAACACCGCGATCCTGCACACCGGCTTCGACGCCACCCCGGGCACCCTGGAGGCCCGCCTGGTGCGCGAGGGCTACCAGCGGCTGACCGCCTACGCTGCCGAGACCGGCATCCCGCTCGAACCGCTCGGCGCGCTCCTCGTCGCCTGGGACGGGGAACAGCTCGCCGCGCTGCCTTCACTCGCCGAGAAGGCCGCCCGCAACGGCTACGACGAGACGGCCATCCTCGACGCGGACGCGGTCTACGCCCGCGAGCCCCACCTGGGACCCGGCGCCCTCGGCGCGCTCGAGGTCCCCGGCGAGAGCATCATCTGCCCCTGGACGACGACGCTCGCCTACGCCACCCAGGCGGTCCGCGCGGGTGTCGCCCTGCATCTGAACTGCCCGGCCGGGGCCATCACCACCGGTGCCGAGCACCACGAGATCGCCACCCCGCGCGGGGTGCTGCGCACGCGTCACCTGGTGAACGCGGCGGGGCTGTACTCGGACGAGATCAACCGGCGGCTCGGCCACGAGGAGTTCACCGTGACCCCGCGCCGCGGCCAGCTGATCGTCTTCGACAAGTTCGCCCGCGGCCTGGTCGACCACATCCTGCTGCCGGTGCCCACCGCGCTCGGCAAGGGCGTGCTGGTGGCGCCGACCGTGTATGGCAATGTGATGCTCGGCCCCACCGCCGAGGACCTCGACGACAAGACCGCCACCGGATCGTCGGCCGACGGACTGGCCTCGCTGCGGGAGAAGGGCGCGCGGATCCTGCCGGAGCTGCTGGAGGAGGAGGTCACCGCGGTCTACGCCGGGCTGCGCGCCGCCACCGAGCACGGCGACTACCAGATCCACGCCGACCCCGGGCGGCGGTATGTCGCGGTGGGCGGCATCCGCTCCACCGGGCTCACCGCCTCCATGGCGATCGCCGCGCATGTGGCGGACCTCCTCGTCGGCTGCGGGCTGGACCCCGGGCCCGAGCGGGAGATCGAGCCGGTACGGATGCCCACCATCGGCGAGGCGTTCCCGCGCCCCTACCAGCGCGCCGACCTCATCGCCGCCGACCCCGCGTACGGCACCGTGGTCTGCCACTGCGAACGCGTCACCCGGGGCGAGATCCGCGACGCGCTGACCGCCACCGTGCCACCGGCCTCGCTCGACGGCCTCCGGCGCCGCACCCGGGCCCTGGCCGGGCGCTGCCAGGGATTCTTCTGCGGCGCCGAGGTGCGCGCCCAGTTCGAGGCGGCCACCGCGGCCCAGAACCGGACGGAGGCCCGGCGATGACCCCCACCGACCGCATCCACCGCAGCGTCGACGTACTGGTCATCGGGGCCGGACCGGCCGGGCTCGCGGTCGCCGCGCGGCTGGCCGCCGCCGGGGTGGGCCGGGTCGAGGTCCTCGACCGCGAACAGCGCGCGGGCGGCATCCCCCGCCACTGCGACCACACCGGATTCGGACTGCGCGATCTGCGCCGGGTGATGACAGGACCGGACTACGCCCGCCACCACACCGCCGCCGCCATCCGCGCCGGGGCGGTGCTGCGCACGGGTGTCACGGCCACGGGCTGGGCGGCGCCGCGGACCGTGGACATCACCGGCCCGACCGGCCTGGAGCGGATCACCGCCACGGCCGTCGTCCTGGCCACCGGCGCCCGGGAACGCCCGCGCAGCGCCCGGCTGGTGCCCGGCACCCGGCCGGCGGGCGTCTACACCACCGGGCAGTTGCAGCAGGCCGTCCTGCACCACCAGAGCGTCGGCCGCCGCGCCGTCATCGTCGGCGCGGAACGGGTCAGCTACTCCGCGGTGGCCACCCTGCGCCGGGCCGGGGCCGAGGTCGCCGCCATGGTCACCGACCAGCCCCGCCACCAGACCCACCCGGCGCGCCACCTCGGCACCCGGCTGCGCCACGGCGTACCCCTGGTCACCGACGCCACCGTGGCCGAACTGACCGGCCGGGAGCGGCTGGAGAGCGTACGGCTGCGGCACCGGGACGGCAGGACCGCGGCCATCGGCTGCGACACCGTGGTGTTCACCGGCGACTGGATCCCCGACCACGAACTGGCCAGGAGCGCCGGGATCGCCCTCGACCCCGGCACCCGGGGCCCGGCCACCGACGCCGAGTTCCGCACCGGCGAACCCGGGGTCTTCGCCGTGGGCAATCTGCTGCACCCGGTCGAGACCGCCGATGTCGCCGCCCTCGACGGCCGGTTCGCCGCCGGGCCCGTACTGCGCCACCTCACGGGCGTGCCATGGACCCCGGGACCGCTGCCGGTGCGGGTCGAGGCGCCGCTGCTGTGGATCTCACCCAACCGGCTCACCCCGGACGGGCCCCGTCCGCCGCGCGGCCGGTTCACCCTGCGCACCACGCGGTTCCTGACCCGGCCGGTGCTCACCGTCAGCCAGGACGGCCGGACGCTGCACCGCGGGCGCCTTGCCTCTACGGCGGCGCCCAACCGGCCGTTCCACCTGCCCGCCGACTGGATCGCCGGGGCCGACGCACACGGCGGCCCGGTGCGCATCACCGTGGACTGACCTGGCCTCAGGGGTCCTTGCACTATGCCCGCCCGGGTCGCGCGGCCTGGCACCGCACCTCGCCGCGTTGCCGAAACGCCCACGTGGCTCCGCCACGAGGGCGCTCCGGCGCCTTGCGATGCTCCCCCAGCTACCGCTGGGAGGTGCCCCCTGCACCAGGCCACGCGACCTTATCGGGCGCTCATAGTGCAAGGACCCCTCAGCCGAGGCCGCCGGGCATACCGCGCAGCCGCTCCATCTCGCGCCGGTCGCGCTTGGTGGGGCGGCCCGTCCCGCGGTCGCGCAGCCCGATCGGCACGGTGTGCTCGCGCGGAGGCGGCGGCGGGCTGTTGTCGACGTAGCACTCCACCGCCACCGGCGCCCCGACCCGTTTGCGCACGATGCGCGAGACGACCACGACCCGGTCGCGCCCCGCATGGCGCAGCCGCACCTCGTCCCCGGGCCGCACCGTGTGTGCGGGCTTGACACGCTCGCCGTTGACCCGGACGTGCCCCGCGCGGCAGGCCGCGGACGCCATGGAGCGCGTCTTGGTCAGCCGCACGGACCAGATCCAGCTGTCCACCCGTACGGACCCCTCGTCTGAAGCCATACCCCGACTCTAATGTCTAAGGTGCGACGCATGAGCGCACATTTCGACGTGGTGGTCCTGGGAGCCGGGCCGGGTGGCTATGTCGCCGCGATCCGCGCCGCCCAGCTGGGCCTGAGCACGGCCGTGGTCGAGGAACGCTACTGGGGCGGCGTCTGCCTGAACGTGGGCTGCATCCCGTCCAAGGCCCTGCTGCGCAACGCCGAGCTGGCCCATCTGTTCATCCACGAGGCCAAGGACTTCGGCATCCGGGTGAACGGCGATGTCACCGTGGACTACCGCGACGCGTTCGAGCGCAGCCGCAAGGTGGCCGACGGACGGGTCAAGGGCGTCCACTATCTGATGAAGAAGAACAAGATCACCCAGTACGAGGGCCGGGGCGCCTTCACCGGGCCCCACGACATGCGGGTCACCCGCTCCGGCGGCGGCACGGAGACGCTCACCTTCGACCACTGCGTCATCGCCGCAGGCTCGCTCACCAATCTGCTGCCCGGCACCTCCCTCAGCGAGCGGGTGGTGACCTACGAGGAGCAGATCCTCTCGCCCACCCTGCCCGGCAGCGTCCTGATCGCGGGCGCGGGCGCCATCGGCGTGGAGTTCGCGTACATCATGCACAGCTACGGGGTGCAGGTGACGCTGGTGGAGTTCATGGACCGGATCGTGCCCCTGGAGGACGAGGAGGTCTCCGCCGAGCTCACCCGGCGCTTCCGCAGGCTCGGCATGAACATCCTGACCTCCACCCGGGTGGAGGCGATCAACGACGCGGGCCCCGCGGTCAAGGTCATGGTGACCACCGGAGGCCAGCGGCAGACCCTCCAGGCCGCCCGGGTGCTCCAGGCCATCGGGTTCCGGCCGCGGGTGCACGGATACGGGCTGGAGCACACCGGCGTCCGGCTCACCGAACGGGGCGCCATCGGCATCGACGGCCGGTGCCGCACCAATGTGCCGCACATCTTCGCCATCGGCGACGTCACCGCCCAGCTGATGCTCGCGCACGCCGCCGAGGCCATGGGCATCGTCGCGGCCGAGACCATCGCCGGGGCGGAGACCATGGAGCTGGACTATGTGATGATCCCGCGCGCCACCTTCTGCCAGCCGCAGATCGCCAGCTTCGGCTGGACCGAGGCCCAGGCGCGCGAGCGCGGCTTCGACGTCCGGGTGGCGAAGTTCCCGTTCACCGCCAACGGGAAGGCCCAGGGGCTCGGCGACCCCGTCGGCTTCGTCAAGCTCATCAGCGACGGCCGCCACGGTGAGCTGCTGGGCGGCCATCTCATCGGCCCCGAGGTCACCGAGCTGCTGCCCGAGCTCACCCTCGCCCAGCAGTGGGATCTCACCGTGCACGAGGTGGCCCGCAACATCCACGCCCATCCGACCCTCAGCGAGGCGGTGAAGGAGGCCGTCCACGGGCTCGCCGGACACATGGTCAATCTGTGACCGCCGGTGCCCCACCCCGGCCGCCACCAGGTGTGCGACCCGGCGATGTGCGTTAGACAGAGCATGTGAACGTGCGCTCGCGCTTGAGCTCGCGCAGTGTCGGCGGGCAGGTGTTCGCCCTGATGCTGATCATCGTGACGCTCCTGGTGCTCGCCGCGGGGGCCACGCTGTCCCTCCAGGCGCGCGGCAGCCGGGACACCCAGGCCCGGGGCCGTGCGCTGACCGTCGCACGGACCGTCGCCGTCGCCCCCGGCGTCCAGCGGGCCCTGGAGTCCCGCGACCCCTCCAGGACCCTCCAGCCCTACGCCGAGAAGGTCCGGCGGCGGACCGGTGTCGACTACATCGTGGTGACCACTCCCCGGGGCATCCGCTGGAGCCATCCGAACCCCAAGCTGATCGGCAAGCGCGTCGACGGCAGCCTCTACCCGGCCACGGTGGGCCGGGCCTTCACCGACAAGACCCCGGGCGTCACCCGCCCGGCCCCCTCGATCCGGGCCGCCGTGCCGGTTACCAACGCCCGGGGCCGGGTGATCGGCGTCGTCAACGTCGGGGTCTCCATCCCCTCCGTGGCCCGCACGGTCGGCCGTCAGCTGCCGGTGATCTACGGCTCCACGGCCTTCGCCCTGCTCCTGGGCGGGGGCGGTGCGGCGCTCGTGGCCCGGCGGCTGCGGCGCCAGACCCACCGGCTCGGCCCAGCCGAGATCACCAGGATGTACGAACACCACCACGCCGTGCTGCGCTCGGTCCGGGAGGGGGTGCTGATCCTCGACGACGAGGGACGGCTGCTGCTCGCCAATGACGAGGCGCTGCGCCTGCTGGGTCTCGCACCCGACGCGCACGGACGGCAGATCACCGACGTCGGCCTGCCCCCGGAGATCGCCGGGCTGCTCGCCTCCGCACGCGAGGCCACCGACGAGGTGTACGAGGTCGGGAACCGGCTGCTGGCGGTCAACCAGCGCCCGGCGGAGCGGGACGGACAGCCCTGGGGCAGCGTCGCCACCCTGCGGGACACCACCGAGCTGCGCTCCCTGACGGACAAGGCCGACCGGGCCTACGCCCGCCTCCAGCTGCTGTACGAGGCCGGTGTCCGGGTGGGCAGCAGCCTCGACATGGAAGGCACCGCCCAGGAACTGACCCGGGTCGCCGTGCCGCGCTTCGCCGACTACGCCACCGTCGATCTGCACGAGGCCGTACTGGGCGGCGAGGAGCCGGGCGACCGGTCGCCGCTGCGCCGGACCGCCTTCAGTGGCGTGAGGCAGGACCCCCCGCTGCGCCGGGTCGGCGAGCGCGTCTCGTCCTTCCCCGTCACCCAGCGGGCCGGGGGCACCGGCCAGGCGCGCGTGTTCGCCGTCGGCGAGCTGCCGTCCTACGCCGACTGGACGCCCCAGGACCCGGAGCGGCTGGGGTGGGTGATGGAGTACGGCATCCACTCGCTGCTCACCGTGCCGCTCAGCGGGCGCGGCGTCCGGCTGGGCCAGGCGGCGTTCTGGCGCTCGGGGGACGCCCCGCCGTTCGACGAGGAGGACCGCACCTTCGCCGAGGAGCTGGCCGGTCAGGCGGCCGTCGCCATCGACAATGCCCGCCGCTACGCGCGCGAGCACGCCACCACCCTGGCCCTCCAGGAGAGCCTGCTGCCGCGCGGCCGCCCCGAGCAGCAGGCCGTCGTGGCCGCCCAGCGCTATCTGCCCGCCCCCGGCGGGGTGCGGGGCGACTGGTTCGACGTCATCCCGCTGTCCGGGGCCAGGGTCGCCCTCGTGGTCGGCGATGTCGTCGGCCACGGACTGCACGCCGCCGCGACCATGGGCCGGCTGCGCACCGCCGTGCGCAACTTCTCCGTCGTGGACCTTCCGCCCGATGAACTGCTCGCCCGGCTCGACGACGTGGTCGACCAGCTCGACCGGGAGGAGACCGCCGTGGGCGGCGGCGCCGGGGCCACCTGTCTGTACGCGGTCTACGACCCGGTCTCCCGGCACTGCACCCTGGCGCGGGCCGGTCATCCGCCCCCGGCCCTGGTCCGTCCCGACGGCTCGGTGACCTTCCTCGACCTGCCCGCAGGACCGCCGATGGGCCTCGGCGGACGGCTCTACGAGGCGGCCGAGACGGAGCTGCCCGAGGGCAGCCGTCTCGTCCTCTACACCGACGGGCTGGTCCGGGACCGCGAACGGGACATCGAGGCCGGGCTCGACCAGCTGCGGGACGCCCTCACCGATGCCGACCCCGACCCGGAGCGGGCCTGCGACTCCGTGATGGCCGCCCTGCTCTCGCCGCGCCGCACCGACGACGTCTGCCTGCTCATCGCCCGTACCACCGCCATGGACGCGCGCCGGGTGGCCTCGTGGGACCTCCCGGCGGACCCGGAGGTGGTGGGCCGGATGCGGGCGGCCGTCGCCCGCACCCTGGCCGAGTGGCACCTGGAGGAGGCCGCCTTCACCACCGAGCTGGTGGTCAGCGAGTTGCTGGGCAACGCCATCCGGCACGCGGTGGGTCCCGTGCGGCTGCGGCTGCTGCGCAACCGGGCGCTGATCTGCGAGGTCGCCGACGGCAGCACCACCGCGCCCCATCTGCGCCGGGCGGCCACCACCGACGAGGGCGGGCGCGGGCTGTTCCTCGTCGCCCAGATGGTCCAGCGCTGGGGCACCCGCTACACCAGCCGGGGCAAGATCATCTGGACCGAGCAGGACCTCCCGGCCGCGGCGCGCGCCCCGCGGTGACCAGGCGGTCAGGCCGAGGCCGTCGGCGCGCCCTCGCGCCGCTCCCATGCCACCTGCGCCAGATCGGCCATGGTGGCCACGAGGTCCGCCGCCTCCTCCACGCCGTTCAGATGCCGGTACTCCGAGCCCACCGTGATCACCAGCCGCTCGGGCAGGCCCAGCGACGGATAGGCGTTCTCGGCGATCAGGGTGCGGGCCGCCTCCAGGGCCGGTACCCCGGCCGTGTGCAGCTGCCGGGTGCGGTCCCGCAGATGCTCCAGATAGCCGATGTGGCCGTGGACCCCCTCCCGGTCGAGCACCGGGCCATGGCCGGGGACGATCACCTCGGCCCCGGTCGCGAGCACCCGCTCGCACGCGGAGATCACATTGTCCAGCGGGCCCGCCCAGTGCACCGCGTGGTCGCCGGGGTCCTGCGGACCGGAGGCGAAGATGACATCGCCGGTGAACGCCACCTTCTGCCGCGGCAGATACGCCACCAGATCGCCCGCGGTGTGCGCGGACTCCAGGCTGAACAGCCGCACCGGCACCTGGCCCACGCGCAGGTCGAGTTCGCCCACGAAGGTGAGCGTCGGCTCGACCACCTCGGTGGCGGACCAGTCGAACCGCCCGAAGTGCCGCTGGAGGTACCAGCCGAGCGGAGTCGCCGGATCGCTGCCGTGCACCAGGCCGTGCAGCTGTTGCGGCGAGGGCTCGTACTCGATGTGGCCGAGCGCCTCGCGGGTGGCGACGATCTCCGCGTCCGGTACGACCTCCGCGCCCCACAGGTGGTCGCCGTTGGCATGGGTGACGATCACCCGCTCGATCCGGCCCCCGTCGGGCAGCAGGGCACGGCTGTGCTGGAGGAACTCACCGGCCATCCGACGGTCGTAGGGGCTGTCGATCCAGGCGGCGTGGCCGTCGGGCGAGACGATCAGACCGCAGTTGGCCAGACCCCAGCCGGCGCTCGGGGTGGGGGACCAGATGTGCACACCGTCGGCCACGGTGAGGAGGGGGGATTGCGAGATCATGGACGCACACTATGCCCGAGCCACGCGCCCGCGGCAGGTGGCCCGCCCTCCCCGCGCGGTTCCCCGGCCGCCCGGCCACCGCCGCGTCGGGCCGTCCATCGGCGGGTCGGCCGTCAGGCCCGCCCATCGGCGGGTCGGTCGTCAGGCCGTCATCGGCAGGTCGGTCGGCCCGACCGGTGCCGGGAGCGTCGTGGAGCCCGCGAGATAGCGGTCCACGGCGGCCGCGGCCGAGCGGCCCTCGGCGATCGCCCAGACGATCAGCGACTGGCCACGGCCCGCGTCACCCGCCACGAACACCCCCTCCGCGCTGGTGGCGAAGGACGCGTCACGGGCGACGGTGCCGCGCTCGTCGAGCTCGAGACCGAGCTGGTCGATCAGCCCGCCGTCCCGCTCCGGGCCGCGGAAGCCGAGGGCCAGCAGCACCAGATCCGCGCGCAGCACCCGCTCCGTGCCCGGCCCGGGGCCGCCATCGGCACCGGTCCCGACCAGACGCAGCGCCCGGACGCCGCCGTGCGGCCGCTCCGCGTCCGGTGCGGTCCCCTCGAAGCGGACGGTGGCCGCGGAGAAGACCCGCGCGTCCACGTCCGCCTCCGGAGCGGCCGCCAGCTCCCGCGCCTCCTCATGGGCGGCGGACATCCGGTAGATCTTGGGGTAGGTGGGCCAGGGCTCGCCCTCGGCCCGCTCGTCGCCGGGCCGGGGGTGGATGTCCAGCTGGGTCACGGAGGCGGCGCCCTGCCGCAGCACGGTGCCCAGACAGTCCGCGCCGGTGTCCCCGCCACCGACGATGACCACATGCTTGCCCTCGGCGGTGATCGGCGGCCGGGCGTAGTCGCCCTCCAGCACCCGGTTGGCCATCGGCAGATACTCCATCGCCTGGTGGATCCCGGCCAACTCCCGGCCCGGGACGGGCAGTTCGCGCCAGGCCCGGGCGCCCACGGCTATCACGACCGCGTCGTAGCGCGCCCGGAGCTCGGCGGCGTCCATATCGGTGCCGACGTCCACGCCGGTACGGAACTTGGTGCCCTCCGCGCGCATCTGCTCCAGCCGCCGGTCCAGATGGCGCTTCTCCATCTTGAACTCGGGGATGCCGTAGCGGAGCAGTCCGCCCGCCCGGTCGTCGCGCTCGTACACCGCCACGGTGTGCCCCGCGCGGGTGAGCTGCTGGGCCGCGGCCAGGCCCGCGGGCCCCGAGCCGATGACGGCGACGGTCCGGCCGCTCAGCCGGTCCGGGGGCTTGGGGGTCACATGGCCGCTCTCCCAGGCCCGGTCGGCGATGGCCACCTCGACGTTCTTGATGGTGACCGCCGGCTGGTTGATGGCCAGCACACAGGCGCTCTCGCAGGGGGCCGGGCACAGCCGGCCGGTGAACTCGGGGAAGTTGTTGGTGGCGTGCAGCCGCTCGCTCGCGCGCAGCCAGTCGTCACGGGAGACCAGGTCGTTCCACTCCGGGATGAGGTTCCCCAGCGGGCAGCCCTCGTGGCAGAACGGGATGCCGCAGTCCATGCAGCGGCCCGCCTGCGCGTTGATGATCGGCAGCAGTCCGCCGGGCGCGGGAACCTCGTCCCAGTCCCGCACCCGCTCGTCCACCGGACGCCGGGGTGGAAGACGGCGCGGTGTGGTGAGGAAACCCTTGGGGTCGGCCATGACGACCTCCCCTTACCCGTGTCGTGGTCCGGCCGCTTTCACCCCACTGTACGACCGCTGGTCAGCCGGTCCAGGGTCGCCGCGGTCTCGGCCATGATCCGGTCCACCAGCTCCGCGCAGGAGGGCAGATCCCCGATCACCCCGGCCACCTGACCTGAGGCCATCACCCCCGTGTCGGTGCGGCCGTCCACCATCGACGCCTTCAGCAGCATCGGGGTGGTGGCGGCCAGCAGGACCTGGCTCCAGGTGAGGTCCTTGCCGTGCCGCATCGCCAGCCCGTCGCGCACCATCCGCGGCCAGCTCAGCCCGGCCAGCCGCCGGAACGCGGCGGCGTGGCGGACGGCGCGCAGGAGCGCGGCGGCGCGGCCGGAGCGCTCGAGGGAGTCGACCAGCTCGCTGCGGAGCATCCGGTGCGGGAGCCCGTCGACCGCCGTGGTGACGGTGACATCGGTGACCGCCGCCGCCAGATAGCGCGCCTTCACCGCGTCCGGGACCGTGCTGTCGGAGGTGAGCAGGAAGCGGGTGCCCATGGCGATCCCCGCCGCCCCGTAGGCGAGCGCGGCCGCCAGCCCCCGCCCGTCGTGGAAGCCGCCCGCGGCCACGACCGGGATGTCCACCGCGTCCACGACCTGGGGGAGCAGCACGGTGGTGGCCACCTGCCCGGTGTGGCCACCGCCCTCGGCACCCTGCACCACCACCGCGTCCGCGCCCCAGCCCGCCACCTTCTCCGCGTGGCGCCGGGCGCCCACGGACGGGATGACCACCACCCCCGCGTCCTTCAGCCGGTCGATCAGCTCACGTCTGGGAGCCAGCGCGAACGAGGCGACCCGTACCCCCTCCTCGACGAGGATCCGCACCCGCTCCCCGGCGTCCCCGGCGTCGGCGCGCAGATTGACGCCGAAGGGGGCGTCGGTGCGGGCGGCGACCTCGCGCACGGCCGAGCGCAGCCGCTCGGGCGACATGGTCGCGGAGGCCAGGATGCCCAGCGCCCCGGCGTTCGCCACGGCGGACACCAACCGGGGCCCGGCCACCCACCCCATGCCCGTCTGGACGATCGGATGGCGCACCCCGACGAGCCGGGTCAGCGGGGTGTCCATCAGGACGGCACCTCCCGCTCGCGGGCCCCCTCCGGGTCGATGACCTCCCGGATCAGCCGCAGCTCGGCGGGGGTCGGCTCCCGGGTGCACGGGACGTCGTCGGCGATGTCGAGGGGGAAGCCGGTGGCCTCCCGCACCGCCTCGGCGGTCACCCCCGGATGCAGGGAGCGCACCCGCAGGGTGCGGTCGGGCGTGGCGAAGTCGAGGACCGCCAGATCGGTCACCACACACCGGAGGTCATGGAAGCGGGCCGCGGCCGGCCCCGCGGCCGCCAGCCGGTCGTATCCCACCCCGCACACCATGTCGACACGTTCGACGAAGACCCGCCGTGAGTGCCGGGGCACCCAGTAACTCGTGGGGTTGTTCAGGGTGTTGACCGGCGCTCCCCGCACCCCCAGCAGTTGCCGTGTGGGCCGCTTCCAGTCGCCGATACAGCTGATGTTCTGGTTGCCGTGGCGGTCGAGCTGGCTCGCGCCCATCATCACGTGGCGCCGGCCGCCGGTGACCATCGCCAGGTGCGCCCGGTACGGCAGCCACCCCTCCACCACCTCGGGATCGCCGCCCACGATCATCGCCTCGCCGTCCGTCAGCATCAGCTCGGGCGCGAAGGTGAGCTTGGCCAGCCGGGCGCCGATCCTGGGCACCGCGCCCATCGGGGCGGCCAGGATCTCCCCGTCGCCCCGCCATGCCTCGGCACAGGCCACCACGCAGTACTCGGCCCGGGTCACCCCGCCGGTCATGCGCCCTCCCTCCCGAACGCCGCCACCGCGGCCCGGTACCGCTCCTCGTCCCCGGACAGAAACCGCTTCGTGAACTCCCGCCACGCCTCCGGGTCGGCGGCCGCCTTGGCGTACGCGCTCTGGAACGCCTCGTCCCGTCCGTAGTCGGGGACGCAGGAGGTGAAGTGCGCGCCCTGCGGGGCCTCGATCACACCGGTCACCGCATGCCGTTTGACCAGCAGTGTCCGCGGATCGCCCGCCTCCGCGAACTCGGAGGTGGTGACGACGCGTTCACAGCAGAGATACGTCTCGGCGGCCGCCTCGCAGAACAGGTCGTCGAAGTACGGATCGGGTCCGAGGTACTGCCCGTTGCCCTGTGCGTCCGCCCGGTTGAGGTGCACCAGCGCCACGTCCAGGCGCAGCGCGGGCACCGCGACCAGCTCCTCACCGTCCTCGTACGGCGATGTCACCGTCCGCAGGCCGGGGTTGACCGTCATGACGTCCGAGCCGAGTCCCGCGCGGACGGGCAGGAACGGCAGCCGGTGCACGGCGGCGGTCAGCCCCCACATCATCATCGCCTCGTCCAGCTCGGTCAGTTCGATGTCCCCCCGCTCGCGCGCCGCCCGGAAGTGCGGCTCCAGGGGGATCGAGTCGAGCGTCGCGAAGGCCGTCACCAGCTTGCGGATCTTCCCGGCGGCGGCCAGCAGCCCGACGTCGGGGCCGCCGAACGAGACCACGGTCAAATCGCCGACCTCCGACCGCAGCAGGGCGCGGACCAGCGCCATGGGCTTGCGCCGCGACCCCCAGCCGCCGATGCCGACCGTCATACCGCTGCGGATCCGGCCGACGGCCTCCTCGGCCGTCATCCTCTTGTCGGCCAACGCCGCTCACCCCTTCCCGGTGCTCCTGGCGACGAACGCGTCGCGGTGCCCGTCGGACAGGCCCGCCAGATTGGCCTCGAAGGTGAAGCCCTGCTCAAAGCGGTAGCTGTGACGCACATCGACCGGATCGATGCCGTTGATGGCCGCCTTCGCCAGCCGCAGCAGCGCACCGTCCTTGGCGGCGATCTCCCCGGCCAGCTCCAGCGCCGCCTCCCGCAACTCGGCGCGCGGCACGACCCGCCACACCGAGCCATGGCGGTGCAGCTCCTCGGCGGTCGCGGTGCGCGCCGTGTAGTACAGCGCGCGCATCAGGTGCGGCGGGACCAGCCGCGCCAGATGGGTGGCCGCGCCCAGCGCGCCCCGGTCCAGCTCGGGCAGGCCGAACGTGGCGTCCTCACTGGCCACGATCGCGTCGGCGTTACCCACCAGCCCGATGCCGCCGCCCAGGCAGAAGCCGTGGACGGCGGCGACGACCGGGACCGGGCAGTCGTAGACGGCGGCGAACGCCTCGGCGCATCCGTGGTTGGCGCCGATGAGCGCCGCATGGCCCTCGGCCGCCTGGATCTCCTTGATGTCCACGCCCGCGTTGAAGCCCCTGCCCTCGGCGGCCAGCACCACACAGCGCACCGACGGGTCGGCGCCCGCGGAGCGCAGTGCGTCGGCCAGCTCGTACCAGCCCCGCACGGGGAGGGCGTTGACGGGTGGGAAGTCCATGGCGACCAGGCGGACGCCGGCCGCGGGGGCGGAGGTGGAGACACCCATGAGCAGATCCGATACCTTTCCACCAAACATTTGTTAGGTGAGAAGGTAGCAGCGCTCATCGCACAGCGGGAGGTGTCTTGTGGCCGTCACCATCGATCTCGCCGGGCGCGTCGCCGTGGTCACCGGCGGCACGCGCGGTGTCGGAGCGGGGATCACCCGGGCCCTGCTCACCGCCGGGGCCGAGGTGGTGATCTGTGCGCGCCACGCCCCCGGCAAGCCCATCGAGGCGGACGGGCGCACGGCGCGCTTCGAACCGCTCGACGTCCGGGACCCGGACGCGGTCGAGGCGTTCTTCGCCCGGCTGCGCGGCTCCCACGGGCGGCTCGACCTGCTGGTCAACAACGCCGGGGGAAGCCCCTACGGGCTGATCGCCGAGGCCGGGCAGCGGCGCGCGGCGCGCGTCGTCGAACTCAATCTGATCGCTCCCATGACCGTCTCCCTGAGCGCGTACGAGCTGATGCGCCATCAGGAGGGCGGGGGCTCGATCGTGATGATCGGCAGCGTCAGCGGCACCCGGCCGTCCCCCGGCACCGGCCCCTATGGAGCCGCCAAGGCAGGGCTGGAGAACCTGGCCCGCACCCTGGCCGTGGAGTGGGCCCCCGCGGTCCGGGTCAACACGCTCGTGCTCGGCATGGTCCGCACCGAACTGTCGCATCTGCACTACGGGGACGAGGCGGGCATCGCCGCCGTCGGCCGGACCGTGCCGCTCGGGCGGCTGGCCGAGCCCGTCGAGGCCGGAGACGCCTGTGTGTTCCTCGCCTCGGGGCTGGCCGCGTACATCAGCGGCGCCAGCATCGCCATCCACGGAGGCGGGGAGCGCCCCGCGTTCCTCGACGCCGCAAGCGTCAACCAGCCGGCCCCCGGCACCGGCCGGGCAGAACCACGGGAGGACTGAGATGAGCGGACTGTGCGAGGGGCGCGTCACCGCCGTCACCGGAGCGGGCCGCGGCCTCGGGCGCGCCCACGCGCTCGCCTTCGCCGCCGAGGGCGCGAAGGTCGTCGTCAACGACCTCGGCGTGGCCCCGGACGGCGCCGGGGCGTCGGCGGGCCCGGCCCAGCAGGTCGTCGAGGAGATCCGGGCCGCGGGCGGGGAGGCGGTGGCGCACGGCGGCGACATCGCCACCACCGATGGCGCCGCCTCCCTCGTGGCCACCGCCCTCGACACCTACGGCCGGCTCGACACCCTCGTCAACAACGCCGGATTCCTGCGCGACCGGATGCTCGTCAACCTCGGCGAGGACGAGTGGGACGCGGTGATCCGCGTCCACCTCAAGGGCCACTTCCTGCCGCTGCGGCACGCCGCCGCCCACTGGCGCGCCGAGGCGAAGGCGGGCCGTACGCCGGTCGCTCGGGTGGTCAACACCAGCTCCGGGGCCGGGCTGCTGGGCAGCGTCGGACAGGGCAACTACTCCGCGGCCAAGGCCGGGATCCTCGGCCTGACCTCGGTGGCCGCCGCCGAACTCGGCCGCTACGGGGTCCAGGTCAACGCCATCGCACCGGCGGCCCGCACCCGGATGACCGAGACGACGTTCGCCGGTGACATGGCCGCGCCGGAGGACCCCGCCGCCTTCGACGCGATGGCCCCCGCCAATGTCTCACCGCTCGTCGTCTGGCTCGGCTCGGCCGCGTGCGCCGGGGTCACGGGCCGGGTCTTCGAGGCCGAGGCCGGGCGGATCACCGTCATGGAGGGCTGGCGGCCGGGCCCCACCGCCGACAAGGGCGCCCGCTGGACCCCCGCGGAGGCGGGCGAGGCCGCGCGGAAACTCCTCGCCGGAGCCGCACCGCCGGGGCCGGTGTACGGGGCACCCTGACGGGCCGTCCGGCCCCTGTGGGGTGGGGATGTCCCCCGTACGGGAAGGGCGGTAGCGGGATGGGAGCCCGGTGCGCCGCGACGGCACGATGATCCGCGAACGGCACAGGGCAACAAGGCAAGGAGCGGGTTCGTGTGGAGCCCCCCGGTGGTCCCCGCGCCGCTTCGCGCCCAAGGCCGGTGTCGCGGCCGCTACTCCGCCGCGGCCGTCAGTGTGGGCACACAGCCGGCCAGCCGCAGAAGGGTGCTGAAGCGCGAGGCGAGGACCGGATGGCCGTCCGCCGCGGGGTGCAGCCGGTCCGAGCCCTCGGCCTCCAGCATCAGCCGCGTATGGACGGGGCCGAACACATCGGGGCCGTGGAGGTAGTGCAGCCGCGTGTCGCCGTGGTCGCGCAGCAGGGTCACGGCCCGGCGTACGCGCGCCCGGCACTCGCGCATCGTCATCCCCGAAGGACCCGGCACCTCCTCCCGCTCGGGCGCGGTGATCGTGGACATCACGGCGAACGGGGTCGCGGGGTGGCCCTCGCGCACGGTGCGCACGAAACCGACGAGCGCCGAGACCAGCGCGTCGCGGCTGTGGCTGCCGAGCGCCTGGACGTTGACCCCGACGCAGAGGGTGAGGAGATCGGCCGGCAGATCCCGCATCAGCCGCGCCGTCATGGGCTCCAGACCGCTGGACCTGCCCAGGGCCAGCGAGGTGAGATCCCAGCCGTTCCGCCGGGCCACCAGGGCGGTCCAGGTCCGGCTGGGGGACGCGGCGCCGCGCCCCTGCGAGATGGAGCTGCCGCAGTGGACCCAGCGCGGCTGCGGCCCGGGGTCGTCGCCCGCCACGGCCGCGCCCGCCTCCACGGACAGTCCGCACAACCGGAACCGATGGTAGAACGGCAGCCACAGCTCGACCGTCGCCATCCGCCCCGGCAGCCCCTCGCACCGGAACTCGGCGTCCCCGCCGTGGGTTTCGAGCTTCACGGTGTGGGTCCGTCGCCCGTCGCACACCACATCGAGGTGGGCCCGCTCCTCGGGCCCGTTCAGCGTGGGCGCGGGGTCGGCCTGGTAGCGGCAGACGAGCGAGGAGCTGTCGGTGCGCAGCGTCACCCGCACCCCGGACGGCATCGCGGCCCGGCCCAGCCCGCCCTCGGGGAGATACAGCGCCGCCTCCTCGCGCGGCAGCCGCCAGGGGGCGGTCCATCCGGGACCCCGCCGCAGGGACACCGCGCCCCGGTAGCGCAACCGGGGGTCGTCGTGAGGGATCTCGAGCGAGGCGTCGAGCGAGGCGCGGGCGGGACGGGTCTGCATGGCCGCGAGTCTGGCACCCGCCTCGGACAAGTGGGGATAACGCGCCGCTCGGAGCTGCCGGGCTGTCCGACGGGAACCCCTAGGCCAAAGGGGTGATTTTCGGTACCCAGTGTGGTGAATCACCCCGCGCGTCGCTGTACTGGTCCTGACGACTGTGGGGTGCCCATCTCCCTGTCGGGGTCAGGACCGAGATCGTTTCCGCGTTCTCCGTTCCCGTCCTTCGGGCACCCCCGGCAGCGAGCGGCAGCCCCACCACCCTCACCCGAAGGGGCTGCATCATGTCAGTCGCAATCACTCCCGCCTCACCCGTGGCGTGTACCACGTTCACGGCGCAGGTCACCGCCATCCCCGCCGGGGTCAGCGCCGGAAACACCGCCACCTTCACCTACGACGGCCAGACCCAGACCGCGACCGTCGCCGCCAACGGGACCACCTCGCCGGTCACCTTCACCGCCGTGGGAACCGGGCCCCAGACCGTCACCGTGGTGTACACCAGCGGCGCCACCATCACCGGTACCGAGGTCGTCCCGGTCACCGTCACTCCCGCACCCCCCGGGACCCTGACGACCACCCTGACCGTCATGGGCACGACCACACACGCCAGCACGACCCTCACCTGCGCCGGCGGCACCTCCTCGATCAACGGCACGATCCAGTACACCCTGCCCGGCGGCGGGACGGTGTCGACGCCCGTCGTCAACGGCGTCGTGACCCCCGTCGACCTCGGGGTGCTGCTGACCTCGGGGCAGTCGGTGACGGCCACCTTCGTGGCGGCTGCCGGAACCTGCCCCGCGTGCACCTTCGCTCCGGTCACCACGAGCCTGTGCACGGTGGTGCTGCTGCCTCCGGCGGGGGTGGTCACGGCGGGCCAGCCGACCACTCTGCAGGCGCTGGTGCTGTGCAACGGTGTCCCGGTCAGTGGTGCCACGGTCTCCTTCTCCACTCCGAGTGGCACGTTGGGCACGGGGACGACGAACGCCTCCGGTCTGGCCTCGGCCACGGTCACCTTCCCCACTGCCGGGGCGACGACGGTGACCGCCACGGTTACCGCCACTCCCGCGGGCACCACCTGCAGCTGCACCGGGACGGCGTCGGCTCCGCTCCCCGTCGTGGTGGTGCCCGCGGCGGTCTGCACGGTGGTGCTGCTGCCTCCGGCGGGTGTGGTCACGGCGGGTCAGCCGACCACTCTTCAGGCGCTGGTGCTGTGCAATGGCGTCCCGGTCAGTGGTGCCACGGTCTCCTTCTCCACTCCGAGTGGCACGTTGGGCACGGGGACGACGAACGCCTCCGGTCTGGCCTCGGCCACGGTCACCTTCCCCACCGCCGGGGCGACGACGGTGACCGCCACGGTCACCGCCACGCCCGCCGGCAGCGCCTGCAACTGCACCGGATCGGCGTCCGTCCCCCTGCCCGTCGTCGTGCTGCCCGGGGCGCTCTGCACGGTGGTGCTGCTGCCGCCCGCCGGCCTGGTCACCGCGGGCCAGCCCACGACCCTTCAGGCGCTGGTGCTGTGCAATGGCGTCCCGGTCAGCGGTGCCACGGTCACCTTCTCCACTCCGAGCGGAACCCTGGGGACCGGGACGACGAACGCCGCCGGTCTGGCCTCGGCCACGGTCACCTTCCCCACCGCCGGGGCGACGACGGTGACCGCCACGGTCACCGCCACGCCCGCCGGCAGCGCCTGCAACTGCACCGGATCGGCGTCCGTCCCCCTGCCCGTCGTCGTGCTGCCCGGGGCGCTCTGCACGGTGGTGCTGCTGCCGCCCGCCGGCCTGGTCACCGCGGGCCAGCCCACGACCCTTCAGGCGCTGGTGCTGTGCAATGGCGTCCCGGTCAGCGGTGCCACGGTCACCTTCTCCACTCCGAGCGGAACCCTGGGGACCGGCACGACGAACGCCGCCGGTCTGGCCTCGGCCACGGTCACCTTCCCCACCGCCGGGGCGACGACGGTGACCGCCACGGTCACCGCCACGCCCGCCGGCAGCGCCTGCAACTGCACCGGATCGGCGTCCGTCCCCCTGCCCGTCGTCGTGCTGCCCGGGGCGACAACGCCGGGGCCGCTCCAGGCACTTCCCGCCTGCTGGCGGATCAGCCTGACCAACCCGACCCTCTTCCCGACCACCCTGACGGCCAAGGTGACGCCGCCGACCGCGGGCATCTCCGTGCAGTTCCTCGTGGGCGGCGTGCCCGTGGGGACGGCGACGACCGATGCGACCGGCACCGCCACCCTCCCGGTGAACCTCACCGCGTTGCAGATCCTCAACACGACCTACCAGGCGACCGCCGTCATCGGAGGCACCACGGTCACCTCTACAGCCTCCCTGCTGCCGTGCGTCCCGCCGGTGTGACCGTGGTCCACGGGTGAACCGGTACCAGTGAGGTGAACCCGTACCAGTGAAATGGGCTGTCCCCCGTCGTGCGAGTACGGGGGGCAGCCCGCCTCCAGTATGCCGCCCGACATTCTTCGCGTAGCATGATGAAACCAGACAAAAGCACCGCATCGCGCGATGGCAGGAGGGGCGCCGGATGGCCGAGGCAGACGCCGTCGTCGTCGGGTCCGGTGTCAACGGGCTGGTCGCCGCCGCGGAGCTGGCCCTGGCCGGATGGTCCGTCATCCTGGTGGAGCGCGAACCGGACATCGGCGGGTTCATCGCCACCGAGGAGCGCACCCTGCCGGGCTACCTCCACGACACCTACTCCTCCTGGCATCCGCTGTTCGTCTCCGGCCCGGCGTTCGCACGTCTGGGGGAGCCCTTGCGACGGCATGGGCTGGAGTACCGCAACACCGACGAGTGGGCCATCGCCAGCGTGGCCGACGACGGCAGGGTCACGCTCGCCCACCGCGATCCGGAGCGCACCGCCGATGGTTTTGCTCACCAAGCGGACCGGGCCGCGTATCTGGCCGCGCTCGGTCGGCTGGGCGCCAACATGGAGGCGATCGGCGGTCTGATGGGCGGTGAGCTCCGCTCACCGGCCGCCCTCCGCCACGCGGCCGCCCTGCTGCGCGGCGGCGGGCGGCAGGGGGTGGAGCGGTGGGTACGCCAGGTGGCCGCCAGCGGCCGTGGGTACCTGCGCGCGGAGTTCCGCGGGGACGAGGTGGACCACCTCTTCGCCCCGTGGCTGCTGCACGCGGGCCTGTCACCGGACCACGCGTCGGGCGGATTCCTGGTGACGCTGTTCGCCGCCACCCTGCATGGCGCCGGGGTGCCGGTGGTGGCCGGGGGCGCGGGCCGGTTCCTCGACGCCTTCAGGTCGCTGCTGACGACGACGGGCGTACGGGTGGAGACCGGCACCCGGGTCGACCGCATCCTCGTCGAGCGGGGCCGCGCCGTGGGAGTGGCGGCGGGCGCCCGGGTCTTCCGCGCCCGCCGTGCGGTCCTCGCCTCGGTGACCCCCACCGCCCTGTACGGCACCCTCCTTCCGGAGGGCTCGGTGCGCCCCGAACCGCGCGACGAGGCGCGGCGATTCCGTTACGGCCGCGCCGCGATGCAGATCCATGTCGCGCTCTCCGAGCCGCTCGGCTGGCGCGACGCACGGCTGAACACGATCCCGCTGGTGCACCTGACCGACGGTTCGGGCAGCACCGGTATCGCCTGCGCCGAGGCCGAGGCGGGCCTGCTGCCCCGGCGGCCCACGGTGGTGGTCGGGCAGCAGTACGTGCTGGACCCCGGCCGGGTGCCGCCCGGGGCCGCCGCGCTGTGGCTCCAGTTGCAGGAGGTGCCGTACACCCCGCGCGGTGACGCGGCCGGTGAACTGGACACCGCTCAGGGCTGGAGCCCGGAGCTGGCCCATGGCTACGCCGACCGGGTGCTGGACCGGATCGCCCGGCACGCACCCGATCTGCCCGGCAAGGTCCTCGCCGTCGACGTCATCGCGCCCCCGGACCTCGCCCGCCGGAACCCCAACGCGGTCGATGGCGACCCGTACGGTGGTTCCCTCGAACTCGACCAGAGCTTTCTCTGGCGCCCCCTGCCCGCCTCCGGACGGCATGCGACCGATATCGACGGGCTCTGGCACATCGGCGCGTCCACTCACCCGGGGCCCGGGCTGGGCGGTGTCTCCGGGCACATGGTCGCCACCGCGCTCACCAAAGGGCCGCGTTTCGCGCGCCTGGCGCGGCTCTCACCCGGACGAAGGCTCAGAGGCTGACGCCGTGTGACCGCAGATAGGCGAGCGGATTGATGTCCGAGCCGTAGCCGGGGCCGGTGCGGATCTCGAAGTGGAGATGCGGTCCGGTGGCATTGCCCGTCGAGCCGGAACGGCCGATCTGCTGGCCGCCGTTGACGCTCTGCCCGGCCCGCACCGACAGCTGCGAGAGATGGGCGTACTGGCTGTACTTGCCGTCCGGATGCCGGATGACCACCTGATAGCCGTACGCGTCGCCCCAGCCCGCCGAGACCACATGGCCCGAGCCCACGGCCTTCACCGAGGTGCCGATGCCCACGGGGAAGTCCACCCCCGTGTGGTAGCCGCTCGACCAGCTGGAGCCGGCCGCCCGGTAGGCGGTGCTCGGGCTGACACCGCTGACGGGAGCGGTGAAGCCCGAGGAGACGACGGGCTTGGCGGCCCGCTCCCGGCTGGTGTGCTTCTCGGCCTTCGGGTGCGGCGCGGGCTTCGGCTTCGGCTTCGCCTTGGCCTTGTGGTGGGGCTCGGGGTCCGCCTTGGGCTTGGCGGTGGCCTTACCGCCCCTGAGAGAGAGCTTCTGACCGGGGTAGATCAGATCGGGATCGCCGCCGATCGTCTCGCGGTTGGTCTCGTAGAGCGCCTCCCAGCCGCCGTTGACGTCGTGGGTGTCGGCGATACGGGACAGCGAGTCACCGCTGACGACCACATAGCGGCCGGACTTCGAGGAGGCGCGCCCCGGGAGACTGGTGGGCGTGGGCTTGCTCGCCGCGGCCTGCTGGGCCTTCTCCGGCCGATGGGTCTGCTCGACCGGGGCGGCGGCCGTCCTGACGGCCTTCTGGGCGCTCTGCTGCGGCGCCGCGTCGTCCCGCGTCAGACCGGCCTTGCCCGAACACACCGGCCACGCGCCGGGGCCTTGGCCGTCGAGCACCTTCTCCGCGATCGCGATCTGCTGGTCCTTGGTGGCCAGATCGGCCCGTGCCGCGTACGCCGTGCCGCCGTACGCCGCCCATGTGCTCTGCGTGAACTGCAGCCCGCCGTAGAAGCCGTTGCCGGTGTTGATGTCCCAGTTGTCGGTGGACTCGCACTGGGCCACCTTGTCCCAGGTTTCGCCCGAGGCCGCGGACGCGCCCGCGGCACCGATGAGTGGAAGGGCGATTCCGGCGCCGCCCGCCGTGACGCTCAGCGAGGCACGGGAGATGCGGTTGGGCTTGTAGCGGCGGTGGCGTCCCCGTAAGGGCATGGACGGCTCCTTCTCGTGCTGCCGGGTGCGGCGAGCTGCCGGGCGGGCCAAAGATAAGGGGACCGATTTGGCCACAACAAGAGGGAGTTCACCTGGAAAGAGGGCCACAGCGCGCTGTGCTGCGGCCCTCTTCCGGTTATGTGATGTGCATCACATCGAATTCGGTCGGTGGTTCGGGCGGGACACAGGGTGACCGGCCCGCCCCGGCCACCAGGAGAACGACCCGGCGGAGGGCTCGGACGGGGTGAACGGCTCGCCCACGGCCCGGACTCCGCCTCGCCCCCCGCACAGCGAGCCGCCGCCCGCGACCGGTGGTCCCGGGCGGCGGCGTACCGCGATCTGCCGAGGAGTTACCGGCGCACGGCGAGCGACACCGCGAAGCGGCCCTCCGCGTCGGTCCACCAGCGCCGCGACTCCATCCCCGCGGCGGCCAGTTCGGCCCGTACCTTCTCCTCCCGGAACTTGGCGGACACCTCGGTGCGGACCTCCTCCCCGGCCGTGAAGTGGACCGCGAGATCCATGGCGGGGATCTTCGCGGTGAGCTCCTTACGGGCCCTGAGCCGCATCTCGATCCACTCCTCCTCGGCGTTCCACACCGCCACGTGGTCGAAGTCGGAGGGGTCGAAGTCGGCGCCCAGTTCGCGGTCGAGCACCGTCAGCACGTTCTTGTTGAACGCCGCGGTGACCCCCTGGGCGTCGTCGTAGGCGGAGACGAGCGTGGCCTCGTCCTTGACCAGGTCGGTGCCGAGCAGCAGCGCGTCGCCGGGCGCGAGCAGTTCGCTCACCGAGGCGAAGAAGGCGGCGCGCTCCGCCGGCAGCAGATTGCCGATGGTGCCCCCGAGGAAGGCCAGCAGCCTCGGCCCCGGGGTGTCGTCGGGCAGCGCGAGTCCGTTCATGAAGTCGGCCACCAGCGCGTGCACCGTCAGCCGTGGACGCTCGGCCAGCAGGCCCTCCCCGGCCAGTTCCAGCGCGCTCTCGCTCACGTCGACGGGGACGTAGACGTGCAGATCCGGCAGTGCCCGGATCAGGTGGCGGGTCTTCTCGGAGGAGCCGGAGCCCAGTTCTATGAGGGTGCGGGCCCCGGTGGCGTCGGCGATCTCCGCCGAGCGGGCGACGAGGATCTCCCGCTCGGCGCGGGTCGGGTAGTACTCGGGCAGCCGGGTGATCTCTTCGAAGAGCGCGCTTCCCCGGGCGTCGTAGAACCACTTGGGCGGAAGCTGTTTGGGGGTGCTGGTCAGCCCGTCGGCCACATCGGCGCGCAGCGCGGCCGCGGTGGCATCGGCGGGCAGGGTGCGGGTGACGGTGAAGGGGCTCAACGGGAAGCCTCCTTGAGTGCGGTGAGCAGTACATCGGTGCGGGTGGCGGTGAGCAGGGTGCGGTCGGGGACCTCGGTCCAGCCGGGGTCCTGGTCGTACGGCTCGGAGGCCACCACCACGCCCCGCTCCGGATCGGCCAGGTACCACAGCGTGTCGCCCCAGGCGGTGGCGGCGATGGTCTCGCCGTCCATGAGCAGCAGATTGAGCCGTGAGTCGGGGGAGGCGCCGGCGAGCTGCCGGGCGGCCTCGGCCAGCGCCTCCGGCGGCGCGTGGCCCAGCCGCAGCCGGTGCAGCACCAGCGCCCAGACGAACGCCGAGTCGCACCGCGCCTCCAGGCCGAGCAGATCCGCCGGTGGCAGCGCGGCGGCGAGGTCCGCGACCGCGTGCGGCCAGCCGCGGATCGCCCCGTTGTGGCTGAACAGCCAGGTCCCCGAGGCGAACGGCGAGGCGCCCGCCTCGCCGTCCGCGCTCGCCTCGGTGGCATCCCTCACGGCGGCCATCAGCGCCCCGGTGCGCACCACGCGGGCCAGGTCGGCGAACGACAGATCGCCCCAGATGGGCCCGGCGCGGCGGTAGCGCGCGGGCACCGGGTCGCCCGACGCGTACCAGCCGACGCCGAACCCGTCGGCGTTGACCGTGCCGTGCGCCTGCCGCCGCGGCGCCCACGACTGCCGGAACAGGCTGTGCGCGGGCGCCACGACCACCTCGCCGATGGCGGTCCGCGGCCCGAGGTAGGCCAGGTGCCGGCACATCAGGAAGCGTCCCGCGCGGTGCGGAAGCCGGCGAAGATCTGCCGGCGGACCGGCAGGTCCCAGTTGCGGAACGTGCCCCGGCAGGCGACCTCGTCCACCGCGAAGGAACCGCCGCGCAGCACCTTGTGCGCCGGGCCGAAGAACACTTGCGAGTACTCGCGGTAGGGGAAGGCGCGGAACCCCGGATAGGGCAGGAAGTCGCTCGAGGTCCACTCCCACACATCGCCGATCAGCTGCCGCACCCCCAGCGGGGAGGCACCCAGCGGATAGCTGCCGGCCGCCGCGGGCCGCAGATGGCGCTGGCCCAGGTTGGCGTGGACGGGCGTGGGATCCTCGTCGCCCCACGGGTAGCGCCGGGACCGGCCGCTCTCCGGGTCGTGGCGGGCGGCCTTCTCCCACTCCTCCTCGGTCGGCAGCCGCCGCCCCGCCCAGCGGGCGTAGGCGTCCGCCTCGTACCAGCTCACATGCACCACCGGCTCATCCGGCGGCACCGGCTCCGTCACCCCGAACCGCCGGCGCAGCCACTGCCCGCCCTCGCGCCGCCAGAACAGCGGGGCGGCGAGGCCGTGCTCCTGGATGTACGCCCAGCCATCTGCCGTCCACCAGCGCCGCTCGGTGTAGCCGCCGTCCGCGATGAACCGCTGGTACGCGCCGTTGGTCACCGGAGTGGTGTCGATGTGGAAGGCCGGGACCAGCCGGTGGTGCGCGGGCCGCTCGTTGTCCAGGGCCCAGGGCTCGGCCGAGGTGCCCATGGTGAACGGGCCGCCCGGGACCAGCACCTCCTCGGGCAGCGCCGCGCCGTCCGCCGTGTCGGGCGGCGGCGGGGCGGTGAGCGCGGCGGGTCCGCGGCGCAGCTGGTGGGTGATGAGCATCGTCTCGTCGTGCTGCTGCTCGTGCTGGGCGATCATGCCGAAGGCGAAGCCCGCGTCCACCAGCGGGGCGCCGCGCAGCTCGATCCGCTCCAGGACGTCCAGCACCCGGCCGCGCACCTCATGGACATAGCCGCGGGCCTCGGCGGGCGCCAGCAGCGGCAGGGTGGGCCGCTCGGCGCGCGGATGCTCGAAGGCGTCGTATATGGAGTCGATCTCGGGGCGCAGGGCGTCACGTCCGCCGACCGCGCGCAGCAGCCACTGCTCCTCCTGGTTGCCGATGTGCGCCAGATCCCACACCAGCGGGGACATCAAAGGGGAGTGCTGGGCGGTGAGGTCGGGCTCGTCCACGCAGGTGGTGAGGGTGTGGGTGCGGTCGCGCGCGGTGCGCAGCGCCTTCTCGGCGCGCCGGCGCAGCGTCTCGGGGTCGATGGTGGGATCGGAATCGGGGGCGGTCATGACCGTCCCTCCTTACCGGTGAGGGGAGCGAGCAGATCGTCGGCGGGACATCGGCCGCGGAGCACATAGCGGTCGGTGAAGGCGGCGACGGCGGCCGTGATGGCGGGGGAGGCGCCGATACGCGGCAGCGCCTCCAGCGCCGTGGTGAAGCAGCTGACGGCGGCGGTGCGCAACTCGGGGTCGGCCAGACCGTGGCGGGCCGCGGCGCGCCACAGCGGATTGCCCGGTGCGGGGCGGGCGCCCGCGGTCTCGGCGAGCGGCTTCACCACCCGGTAAACCGTTTCAGCAGCCTCGGGATCGTCGAAGAGCGCGACCGTGACGGCGAGGGGGACGATCCATCCGTCCTCACCGCTCTGCGCGTCGATCATGCGCAGTTCCAGATGGCCGCGCGGGCGGACGGGGGGAAAGAGCGTGGAGATGTGGAAGTCGAGGTCGTCATGGGTGGGTGGCCGGGGCAGCCCCGTCCGGGCCCACCGGCGGAAGGTCACCCCGGACGGCACCGTCCAGGGCGCCTTCTCGTCCCGGATGGCCATCACGGGCGCGTCCAGCACGTAGTGGGACCAGGCCGTACGGGGATCCCGGCCGTCGGCCGGGGCGTGGGTGCGTCCGGGCTCCATCGCCGTCCACAGCGCCTGCCGGGTGGAGCGGTAGCCCGTGGGGCGGCCCTGGCGCAGGGGCGAGTTGGCGAACGCGGCGGTCAGCACCGCGCCCAGCAGATGGGCGAGCCGCCAGCGCCGTGCCATGCCGAGCGGTCCGGGCTCCTCGTGCCCGGCGTCCACGCAGACCTGCACGGAGGCGGTGTTGCACATCATGGAGCGCCCGGCAGGCCCCCGGCGGTCGAAGTAGGACTCCATGCACTCGTACCGGGGCGTGGTGAGGAAGCGTCTCGGTGGGCGCCAGGGGTCATGTCCGTGGCCGGCGAGACCGAGTCCGAGGCCGGTGAGTACGGAACGTACGAGGACCAGATCGGCGGCCGCGGACTCCACACACGCGGTGAGGGAGTCGGCCGGGAGGGAGCTGAGCTCCACCTGACCGCCGGGTTCGAAGGTGATGGCGGACCGCAGCGGCAGTCCGCGCAGGGCGGTGACCGCGGCTTCGAGCCGGGCCGCCTCGATGGGTCGTGCGGGGTCGTGCGGGTCGTACATGAGCCATTCGAGTTCGACGCCGATGCGGCGCGGCGGCCCGGTCTTGAAACAGATGCCGTGCAGCCTGGCCTCCATCTCGGCCTCGCTGATCGCCTTGTCGTCGGGCACAGTCGTCATCTCCCGTCCCGTTCCGGCAACGGCTCGCTGGGAAACGAGCCGATTTGTCGCCGTCCACTCTTTACCGCCGACGCGCCGGGCTCAAGGGTGCCTCCAGAGTTGCACAAGAGTTCATCCACCGCCGGGTGGGCAGGTCAGGATGGCTGACGGCGGTGGCGGTTCCGCTGCTCGTACCGACTGGTTAGTATGTTCGACCCGGCGCGGTACCGCGTTCCGACGATCCGTTTGTGGAGGCCACCGGATGCAGGCATGGCGAGTGCACGACAATGGCGAGCCCGGTGAGGTCATGCGCCTCGACGAGGTGCCGGACCCCGAGGCGGGACCGGGACAGCTGCTGCTGCGGGTCCGGGCCGTCAACGTCAACTTCCCCGACGCCCTGCTGTGCCGCGGCCAGTACCAGGTGCGCCCGCCCCTGCCGTTCACCCCCGGCGTCGAGGTGTGCGGCGAGGTCGTCGCCGTCGGCGAGGGCGCCGAGGCCGTGGTGGGCTCCCGCGTCCTGGCCACGCCCACGCTCCCCGCGGGCGGCTTCGCCGAGCTGGTGCCCGTGGCGGCGGCGGCCGCGCTGCCCGCGCCCGACGCCCTGGACGACGCCGAGGCCGCGGCGCTGCACATCGGCTACCAGACCGGCTGGTTCGGCCTGCACCGCAGGGCCCGCATCCAGTCAGGCGAGACGCTCCTGGTGCACGCCGCCGCGGGCGGGGTCGGCAGCGCCGCCGTCCAGCTCGGCAAGGCGGCCGGGGCCACCGTGATCGGGGTCGTCGGCGGTGACGACAAGGCCCGGGTGGCCAGCGAGCTCGGCTGCGACCTCGTCCTCGACCGGCGCGCCGACGACATCGTGGCGGCCGTCAAGGAGGCCACCGGCGGACGTGGCGCTGACGTCGTCTACGACCCGGTCGGCGGCGACGCCTTCGTCAAGTCCGTCAAATGCGTCGCCTTCGAGGGCCGCATCGTGGTCGTCGGCTTCGCCAGCGGCGTCGTCCCCCAGGCCGCCCTCAACCACGCCCTGGTCAAGAACTACGCCATCCTCGGCCTCCACTGGGGCCTGTACAACACCCACGACCCGGCCGCCATCCGCGCCTGTCACGAGGAGCTGACCGAGCTCGCCGCACAGGGCACCGTCAAACCGCTGGTCAGCGAGCGCGTACCGCTGAAGGACGCGGCCGGCGCCGTCCAGCGCGTCGCCGACGGCGTGACCACCGGCCGCGTGGTCGTCGTCCCCGGGCAGGACGCCGGAGGGGATCGATGAGCACCACCCGGCACCGCCCCGCCGTGGACGCCGACGAGCTGCGCCGCCGCGTCCGCGAGCTCCTGGACGCCCATCCGCCCGCCACCACCGACCGCCTGGACTTCCTGCGCGCCCGCTTCGACGCCGGGCTCGCCTGGGTGCACTACCCGGCCGGACTCGGCGGCCTGGACGCCCCGCGCTCCTTGCAGGCCGTCGTCGACGCCGAGCTGGAGGCCGCGGGGGCGCCCGACAACGACCCCCGCCGCATCGGCATCGGCCTCGGCATGGCCGCCCCCACCATCCTCGGCTTCGGCACCGACGAGCAGCGGCAGCGGCTGCTGCGCCCGCTGTGGACCGGCGAGGAGGTGTGGTGCCAGCTGTTCAGCGAGCCCGGCGCCGGATCCGACCTCGCGGCGCTGGCCACCCGTGCGGTGCGCGACGGCGACGACTGGGTGGTCGACGGACAGAAGGTCTGGACCTCGAGCGCCCATCTCGCCCGCTGGGCCATCCTCATCGCCCGCACCGACCCCGGCCAGCCCAAACACCGCGGCATCAGCTACTTCGTCTGCGATATGACCGACCCCGGGGTCGAGGTACGGCCACTGCGCCAGATCACCGGCGAGGCGGAGTTCAACGAGGTCTTCCTCACCGGGGTGCGCATCCCCGACAGCCGGCGGCTCGGCGAGATCGGCGAGGGCTGGCGCGTCGCCCAGACCACCCTGATGAACGAGCGGGTCGCCATCGGCGGCGGCCGTGTCCCCCGCGAGGGCGGCATGATCGGCCTCGTCGCCGACACCTGGCGCGAGCGGCCCGAACTGCGCACCCACGACCTCCACCAGCGGCTGCTGCGGCTGTGGGTGGAGTCCGAGGCGGCCCGGCTCGCGGGCGAGCGGCTGCGCCAGCAGCTCGCGGTCGGCCAGCCCGGCCCCGAGGGCTCGGCCATGAAGCTCGCCTTCGCCCGCCTCAACCAGCACATCAGCGCGCTCGAGGTCGAGCTGCTGGGCGAGGAGGGGCTGCTCTACGACGACTGGACCCTGCGCCGCCCGGAACTGGTGGACTTCACCGGGCGCGAGGCCGGCTACCGCTATCTGCGCGCCAAGGGCAACTCCATCGAGGGCGGCACCTCGGAGGTGCTGCTCAACATCATCGCCGAACGCGTCCTGGACCTGCCGCCCGAGCCGCGGACCGACAAGGACGTCCCGTGGAAGGACCTGCCCCGATGAGCGCCGCCGACCTGCTCTACTCCGAGGCGGAGGACGATCTGCGCGCGGCCGTACGGTCGCTGCTCACCGACCGATGCCCGCCCGCGACGGTGATGTCCGAGGCCGAGAGCGGCCGGGCGTACGACGTGGCGCTGTGGCGCGCGCTGGGCGCCGAAATGGGCACCGCGGGGCTGCTGGTGCCGGACAAGCTCGGCGGCCAGGGCGCCACCGCGCGTGAGGCGGCGGTGGTGATGGAGGAACTCGGCCGCGCCGTCGCCCCCGTGCCCTACCTCACCAGCGCCGTCCTCGCCGCCGCCGCCCTGCTCGGCTGCGACACCGGCCAGGAGGCCGTGGCCCGGCTGCTCGGCGCGCTCGCCGAGGGCCGTACGGTCGGCGCCCTCGCGGTGCCGCTGTCCACCGTGGCCGTGGTGCCCGGCGATGGGACGGGCGCGCCTGCCGCGACCGTACGGGCCGACGGCGACGGCGCGCTCAGCGGCCAGGTCTCCGGTGTCGCGGGCGCGGCGGGCGCCGATGTGCTGCTCGTCCCCGCCACCGGCGCGGACGGCTACGGTCTTTACGCCGTGGAGACCGCCGAGACCAGCGTCACCGTCGAACCCCTCACCTCGCTCGACCTCACCCGCCCGCTCGCCGCGGTGACCCTCACCGGCGCCCCGGCCCGCCGGCTGGCCGGGCCCGACCGGGCCGAGGCGGCCATCGGGCGGGCGCTGCTGACCGGGGCCGGGCTGCTCGCCTCCGAGCAGCTGGGCGTGGCCGAGTGGTGTCTGACCGAGACCGTCCGCCACACCAAGGAGCGCCATCAGTTCGGGCGCCCCATCGGCTCGTTCCAGGCGCTCAAGCACCGCATGGCCGCGCTGTGGCTGGAGCTGGTCTCGGCGCGCGCCACCGCCCGGTACGCCGCCGACGCACTGGCCACGGACAGCCCGGACACACCGGTCGCGGTGGCCGTGGCCCAGGCGCACTGCGCCGAGGTGGCGGTGCACGCGGCCGAGGAGTGCGTCCAACTGCACGGCGGCATCGGCATGACCTGGGAGCACCCGGCGCATCTGTATCTCAAGCGGGCCAAGAGCGACGAGATCGCGCTGGGCACCCCCGGCCGCCACCGGCAGGCGCTCGCCGGGCTGGTGGATCTGCCGGCCCCCACCGGCTGACCGGCCGGATCCGGCGAACCCGCCCCCGCTCCGCGATCACGCCACTAGAGTGCCGAACAGCTGTGCGGCACATCGGGTGGGTCCGGAACGGGGGCACATGATGAGCGACTACGACTACATCGTGGTGGGGGCGGGCTCGGCGGGCGCCGTGGTGGCGGCCCGGCTGACGGAAGCCCCGGACGTACGGGTGCTGCTGCTGGAGGCCGGGAAGGACGACGCCGCCGAGCAGATCCACGACCCCACCGCGTGGTTCACCCTGATCGGCGGTGAGCACGACTGGGGCTACACCACCGTCCCGCAGCCGGGCCTGGCCGGGCATCCCCAGGCCGCGGTGCGCGGCAAGGTGCTCGGCGGCTCCAGCAGCATCAATGTGATGACCTACGTCCGCGGCCACCTCGGCACCTTCGACGCCTGGGCCGCCGACGGCTGCACCGGCTGGGACGCCGCCTCGGTGCTGGAGGCCTTCCGCGCCCTCGAGCACACCGAGGGCCGCGACCCCCGCTTCCGGGGCACCGGCGGTCCGCTGCGGCTCGGCCGGGCCGGGACGCCCAACCCGCTGAGCACCGCCTTCCTCGACGCCGCCAAGGAACTCGGCCACCCCTACAACGACGACTTCAACGGCGCGGAGAGCGACGGCGCCGGGCGCCATGAGTGGACCATCCACGAGGGGCGCCGCCAGAGCACGGCGGTCGCCTATCTCGATCCCGCGATGGACCGCCCCAACCTCACCGTCCGCACCGAGGCCCAGGCACACCGGCTGCTCTTCGAGGGCACCCGCTGCGTCGGCGTCGAATACGCGGGCTCCGGCGGTGCGGCACGGCGGGTGCGCGCGGCACGGGAGGTCATCGTGTGCGCGGGCTCGGTGGACTCGCCCAAGCTGCTGATGCTCTCCGGCATCGGCCCGTCCGGCCATCTGCGCGACGTGGGCGTCCCGGTGCTGGTGGACGCACCCGAGGTGGGGGCCAACCTCCAGGACCACCCGCTGGTCGGGCTGGTCCACGAGGCGGGCACCCCGCTGCCGCCGCCCCCGCCGACCACCGCCGAGGCGGCCCTGTTCACCCGGACCGACCCCGGGCTGCCCGGCCCCGACCTCGAGGTGTTCCTCTTTCACATCCCGTTCCACCCCAGGCTGCTGCCGTTCCCGCCGAACAGCTTCACCCTGACGGCCGCCGCGATGCGGCCCCACAGCCGGGGCACGGTCCGGCTCTCCGGCGCGGACCCCGAGGACCGGCCGCTGATCGACCCCGGCTATCTCGGCGACGAAAGGGACCTCGCCACCCTCGTCCAAGGGGTCGAACTGGCCCGGTCGCTGGCCGCCACCGACGCGTTCCAGGCGTGGCAGCCGCGCGAACTGCTGCCCGGCCCCGGGGTGAGCGGCCGGGACGGACTGGCCGACTTCGTCCGCGAGAACGCCGGCACCTACTTCCACCACGTCGGCACCTGCCGGATGGGCGGGGACGAGCAATCGGTGGTGGACCCCCGGCTGCGGGTCCGGGGCGTCGAGGGGCTGCGGATCGCCGATGGATCGATCATGCCGTCGATCGTCTCGGCCAACACCAACGCGGCCTGCGTCATGATCGGCGAGATGGCCGCCGAGCTGATCCGCGCCGACGCCTGAGCGGGCTCGCCACGCCCCCTCACCGCGCGGGGGCGACCGCCGGGGAGCAACCGAACAGCAGATCGGCACCCGTATGGAGCACCAGGTGGCGGCGGTCCAGGGGCGATTCTGGGCCACACTGACGGCCGGATTCCGATGCTCCGTAGTGGCCGAGGAGGCTCCCCATGGCCATTTCCATCTCCGTGGTCCTGCTGCTTCTGATCCTCACAGTGGTGTTTCTCCGCAGCGGCGGACTGCGCATCTCGCATGCGCTGGTCTGTGTGACGCTGGGCTTCTACCTGGCGAGCAGCAGTGTGGCGCCCACCATCTCCGAGGGGCTGGCAGCCACCGCGGACGTGGTCAGCAGCGTCCGTCCCTGATCCACGCCCGCGGCGACCGGTCTCCGACGGCCGGGCTCAGCGGCCGATCTCGACGTCCTCCAGCACACCGAGGGCGTCGGGCACCAGAATCGCCGCCGAGTAGTAGGCGGAGACCAGATAGGACGTCACGGCCTGCTCGCTGATGCCCATGAACCGGACGTTCAGACTCGGCTCGTACTCATCCGGGATACCGGTCTGATGCAGACCGATGACCCCCTGGCTCTCCTCGCCGGTGCGCATCGCCAGGATCGAGCTGGTACCGGACTCGCTGATCGGGATCTTGTTGCAGGGCAGCAGCGGAACCCCGCGCCACGCCCGCACCGCGACCCCGGCCACCTCGACGCCCTGCGGATACAGACCACGGCTGCTGCACTCCCGCCCGAAGGCGGCGATGGTGCGCGGATGCGCGAGCAGGTACTGGGTCTTGCGGCGCCGGGCCAGCAGTTCGTCGAGGTCGTCGGGGGTGGGCGGGCCGCTGCGGGTGTGGATGCGCTGGGAGAGGTCGGCGTTGTGCAGCAGGCCGAATTCGCGGTTGTTGACGAGCTCGTGTTCCTGGCGTTCGCGCAGGGCCTCGATGGTGAGGCGGAGCTGCTGCTCGACCTGGTTCATGGGTTCGTTGTAGAGGTCGGCGACGCGGGTGTGGACGCGCAGCACGGTCTGGGCCACGCTCAGCTCGTACTCCCGCGGCTCCAGTTCGTAGTCCACGAACGTGCCCGGCAGGACCGGCTCGCCCGAGTGGCCGGACGCGATGGCGATATCGGCCTCACCGCGCCGGTTCTGAGCGGGCGCGGTCCGCTCGGAGAGCCCCCGGAGATGGTCGCGCAGCGACGCGGAGCGGTCGGCGGCCTCCTGGACGACGCGGCGGGGGAGGGTGAGCACCGTGGTCCGGGTGACGGCCCGGGCGGTGAACTCCCAGGTGCGCTCCGGACCGGTCAGGACCGCGTCGCCGAAGTACTCCCCGTCGGCCAGCACCGCCACCGTGCTGCCCTGGTCATACGCACCGGGGGCGATCTGGCGGACCTTGCCATGGGCGATCAGGAACACCTGGTCGGCCGGGCGGCCCGCCTCCACCAGCACATCCCCCGGCGCGTACTCGCGCTGGACACAGCCGTCGGCCAGCGACTCCAGTACGGAGGTGTCCCCGAAGCCGCGCAGCGTCGGCAGCTCGCCCAGTTCCGGGGGGATGACCCGCACCTGTGATCCGGTGGTGATGAACTCCACCCGCCCGTCCCCGACCGTATAGGTCAGCCTTCGGTTCACCCGGTACGTACCGGCCGACACCTGGACCCAGGGGAGGACGCGCAGCAGCCACCGGGAGGAGATGGCCTGCATCTGCGGAACCGACTTGGTGGTGGTCGCCAGGTTCCGCGCGGCGGCCGTGCCCAGGCTCAGCGGCTGCTCACCGGACTCCACGGAGGTGGTCATAAGTGCTCATCACCTAATTTCAGTAGCTATTCGGGAAGGTATGCGGAGGCCACAGGCCCGGTCGGGTGGACGTCAGCGTCCGTCGGGCGGATTCAGAGCCCGACTTCCACGTCCTCCAGAATTCCGAGCGCGTCCGGGACGAGCACGGCCGCGGAATAGTAGGCGCTGACGAGATACGAGATGATGGCCTGCTCGCTGATTCCCATGAACCGCACCGAGAGGCTCGGCTGGTATTCGTCGGGAATTCCGGTGCGGTGCAGTCCGATGACCCCCTGGTTCTCCTCCCCGGTGCGCAGAACGAGAATCGAGCTCACCCCGCTCCGGGAGACCGGAATCTTGTTGCACGGGAGGATGGGCACGCCCCGCCAGGCCGGCAGCGCATGCCCGTTCACCTCCGTGGGCTGCGGGGAGATGCCATGGCTGTTGAACTGCCGGCCGATCGCCGCGATGGCGCGCGGATGCGCCAGGATCAGCCCCGGGTCCTTCCAGACGGTGGCCAGCAGCGCGTCGAGGTCGTCGGGGGTGGGCGGGCCGCTGCGGGTGTGGATGCGCTGGGAGAGGTCGGCGTTGTGCAGCAGGCCGATCTCGGGGTTGTTGACGAGCTCGTGTTCCTGGCGTTCNCTGGGCCACGCTCAGCTCGTACTCCCGCGGCGCCAGCTCGTACTCCGCGAAGGTGCCCGGCAGGACCGGCTCGCCCGAGTGGCCCGAGGCCAGCGCGATGGCCGCCTCCCCGTGCTCGTTCCGCTCGGTCTCCGGCTCCGAGCGCACCGCCTCCACATGCGCGCGCAGCTCGGGTGAGCGGTCCAGCTGCTCCTCGAACTCCTGCCGGGGCAGGGCCAGCACCGTGCAGGACGTCACGGCCTTCACGGTGATGCCCCAGGTGCCCGCCTCGGCGGCGGTCAGCTCCGGCTCCCCGATGTGGTCGCCACCGGCGGCCGAGCCGACCACCGAGGGCTCGTCGAACGCGCCCTCGGTCAATTTGTCGACCTTGCCGTGGGCGATGAGGAGGAGCTCATCGGCCGGACGCCCGGCCTCCACCAGGACATCGCCGGGCGCGAACTCCCGCTGGGTGAAGCGGTCCGCCAGGGCCTCGAGCACCGCGGTGTCCTCGAACCGGCGCAGCAGCGGCAGCTCGCGCAGCTCGACCGGGATGACCCGCACCTGCGATCCGGCGGTGGTGAACTCCACCCGGCCGTCCCCGAGCGTATGGGACGCCCGGCGGTTCACCCGGTAGGAACCACCCGGAACCTGCACCCACGGCAACATGCGCAGCAGCCACCGCGAGGTGACGCCCTGCATTTGCGGAACGGATTTGGTCGTCGTCGCCAGATTCCGCGCGGCCGCCGTGCCGAGACTCAACCGCGGCTGCGAAATGTCGGTACCGGAACCCGGTTCAACGGACGTCGTCATCGTGAATGCCCACCCATCCCTGTACGGACCTTGAAGAAAAATTCCGCTCGAGCAACTGCCAAGCTATCAGCGGACTTTGGGCGGTTGCATTCACTCAAAAGAGTGCCCGGGTGAGGGTTATGACGGCCGCCGCCGACGGGTAAACATTCCGATTGCGCCGTGGGCCGACGGCCGCCGCGCCCCGCCCGTACTCCGGCGCGCGCATCCGACCCGCGCCCCCACGGGCACCGCCGTCACCGCCCCGGCACCTCGGGAACGGCGAGGAAATGGCCGGGGACCACCCGTGGAACTCTTCGCTCAGTACTGCCCTTTGGGTGTACGGCCGCCCGATACTCACTGGCGTCGAGCCTGCGTATCCGGCACCGCGCCGGGTCGAGAGCCGGGAGGCCCCATGGACCGCCGTACACGCCGTGCCTTTGTCGTCACCCTCGGAGCCGCTCTGGCGGGCGGCGCGGCCGCGCCCGCGTTCGCGAGCACGTCCGCCGCGTCCGGCGACACCGCCGTCGCGAAGGACAACTCCACAGACGGCTCGAGGGACCGTTCCAAGGGCGAGCGGCCGCTGGCCAGAGCCCACGCCCACAACGACTACGAGCACCCGCGTCCGCTCCTCGACGCGCTCTCGCACGGCTTCGGCAGCGTCGAGGCCGACATCTGGCTGGTCGACGGCCAGCTGCTGGTCGCGCACGACGCCACGGACCTCGACCCCACCCGCACCCTGGAGTCGCTCTACCTCGACCCGCTGGCCCGGCGGGTGCGGGCCAACGGCGGCCGGGTCTACCGCGGTTACGACCTGTCGCTGCAGCTGCTGATCGACCTCAAGACCGCCGGGGAGCCCACCTACCTGGAGCTGACCAAGCGGCTGCGCCGCTACGGCCACCTGTTCAGCGCCGCCTACGGCGGGGTCGGCGGCCGGGTGCGCCGCGGCGCGGTGACCGCCGTCATCTCCGGCGACCGCGGCGCCCGGGCCCCCATGGAGGCCGAGAAGGTGCGCCACGCCTTCTACGACGGACGGCTGGAGGACCTCGGCTCGGGCGTTCCCGCCTCCTTCATCCCGCTCATCAGCGCCGACTGGACCAAGACCTTCACCTGGACGGGAGCCGGTCCGATACCGGCGGCGGAGCGCGAGACGCTGCGCCGCCTCGTCGCCTCCTCGCACGACGCCCGGCAGACCGTGCGTTTCTGGGCCACCCCGGACGTGGCGGGGCCGGCGCGCGACGCCCTGTGGCGTGAGCTCCTGGCCGCCGACGTGGACTACCTCAACACCGACGACCTGGCGGGCCTGGAGGCCTTCCTGCGCGCGGCCCGCTGACGCCTCGCGGGGCGGCGGCGGGGAGAAAATCACTGCGGGGAGAAAATCACTCGCGTGCCGCCGCCCGCACGGCCATGCTGGCCCTCATGCTCATCAGGACCGCCACCGCCGAGGACTGGCCCGCCATCTGGGCCTTCCTGCGCCGCATCGTCGCCGCGGGGGAGACCTACACCTACCCCCGCGATCTGGACGAGGACCGGGCCCGCGAGATCTGGATGCTGGAGCCCCCGAGCCGTACCGTCGTCGCCACCGAGCCCGGCGGCACGGTCCTCGGCTCGGCCAAGATGAACCCCAACCACATGGGGCCCGGCGCGCATGTCGCGGGGGCCAGTTTCATGGTGGCCCCCGAGCACGGCGGGCGCGGTGTGGGCCGCGCCCTGGGCGAGCATGTCCTGGGCTGGGCGCGCGCCGAGGGCTACCGGGCGATGCAGTTCAACGCCGTGGTGGAGAGCAACACCCGGGCGGTGGCGCTGTGGCGCTCACTCGGCTTCGAGGTCATCGGCACCGTGCCCAAGGCGTTCGCCCACCCCACGAACGGCTATGTGGGGCTGCACATCATGCATCGCTTCCTCTGATCCCGGCCGGCTCACCGGCCCCGGCGGGGTCCCTGAACCCCGCCGGATCGTCGAGGACCGCCTGCACCACCGAGCTGGCCGCGCCCAGCAGCGGTCCGTCCGGGCCGAGCCGGGAGACGGTCACCGCCCCGCTGCCCGGACGGGCCGGGTCGGTGAGCCGCCGGCCCAACTCCCGCTCCAGGGCGGGCAGCAGCCAGGGCGCCAGCGGCGTCAGCGCGCCGCCGAGCACCACCTTCTCCGGGTCCAGGAGGTTCACCGCGCCCGCGAGGGCGATCCCGAGCGCCGAGCCCGCACCGCGCAGCGCACGCCGCGCCCGCTGGTCCCCGCTCGCCGCCCGCACGGCCAGCACGGCGATACGGCCGCCGGGGCCCGGGTGCTGGGCCGTGGCCTCCTCCGAGGTCAGGCCGCTCGCCCGCAGCACCGCCTCCTCGCCCGCGTACTGCTCCAGACAGCCGCGCCCGCCGCAGGCGCAGTCGGGCCCGTCGGGACGCACCGGCACATGGCCCAGCTCGCCCGCGAAACCGTGGGTGCCGCGCAGCAGTTGCCCGTCGAGCACGACCGCGGCGCCGATGCCGATCTCGGCCGAGACATGGACGAAGTCCCGGGGCGCCGGGTCGTGGCCGCCCCGCCACAGCTCGGCGAGCGCGCCCAGATTCGCCTCGTTGTCCACGGTCACCGGCAGACCGGGCAGCGCCGCGCGCAGCTCGGGGCCGATGTCCACCCCCTCCCAGCCCAGGTTGGGGGCGCGGACGACCCGCGACGAGTCCCGCGCCACCAGGCCGGGCACCGCCACCGCCAGCCCCACCGGCCGCAGCCCGCCCAGCTCCGCCTCCGCCGCGACCTGCCGGACCAGGCCGGCGAGCTGGGCGAGTACCGGGTCCGGTGCGCGGTCGCGGTTCGCCGAGGCGAGCTCCGTACGGGCCCGTACCCGCCCGGCGAGGTCCACCGCGCACACCGCGAGGTGGTCGACCCCGATCTCCGCGCCCAGCCCGGCCGGACCGTGCTCGTTGAGCTGGAGGGCGCTGCCGGGGCGGCCGACCGTGCCGGGCCGGGAGGGGCCCAGCTCGACCAGCAGCCCGTCCCGGATCAGCTCGTCGACGAGGGTGGAGACGGCGGCGCGGGTGAGCCCCACCCGCGCCGCCACCGCGGCACGGGACAGCGGGCCGTGGGCGGCCACGGCGTGCAGCACGAGGGAGAGATTGCGCCGGCGCATCGCCTGCTGGGTGTTGGGCAGTGGCGCTGCCACCTGAATCCGTCTCCTCTCGGCCGATCCGCTCATTGTGCCGGGCCGGTACGACACCGGGGCGCCCGGCCGCCGCCGTACGGCGTTCACGCGTGGCGCGGCGCGCTCACGCGTGGCGCAGCAGGCCGTCCGCGTCCGCCAGCACCCGGGAGAGCCGCTCCAGCGCCGCCTCGTCGCGGGGCACCGGATCGTAGGACGGCCCCTCGGCGGTGGACCAGCGCCGGGCCACCGCCGCCGGGTCCTCGCCCAGCACCAGCCCCGCGGCCTGGGCGGCGGCCCCGAGGGCGACCAGTTCCTCGGCCCGGGGCACCTGGACCGGGCGTCCGCTCAGCCGCAGGACCGTCTCCCGCCACGCCGTGCCCTTGGCGCCGCCGCCGATGAGCAGCAGCGGGGCGTCGGACGACGCGTCCTCGTCCAGTACCTGGTCCAGCGCGGTGAGCAGGGCGAAGACGGCGCCGTCGTAGGCGGCCTGGAGCACCTGGCCCGGTGTGGTGTCGTGGCGCAGACCGTGCAGCAGCCCGGAGGCGTGCGGCAGGTTGGGGGTGCGCTCACCGTCGAGGAACGGCAGCAGCACGGCCGAGCCGCCCGGCTCCACCGCCTCCCGGTCGCGGCCCAGCAGCGCCGCGATCCGGTCGACCGCGAGCGTGCAGTTGAGCGTGCAGGCCAGCGGCAGCCACGCGTCACGCGTGTCGGCGAAGCCGGCGACCACCCCGGTGGGGTCGGCGGGCCGGTGCACCGAGACCGCGTAGACGGTGCCGGAGGTGCCCAGGCTCAGCACCGGCTGTCCCGGGCGCAGGCCGAGCCCCAGGGCGGCCGCCATGTTGTCGCCCGTGCCGGTGGCCACCAGGGCGCCGGTGGGCAGCGGCAGATCGGGCAGCTCCCGCACGGTCCCGGCGGCCTCGCCATGGCGCAGCACGCGCGGCAGCAGCTCGGGGGAGAGCCCGACCAGGTCCAGGATCTCCTCGTCGTAGGACTCGGTGCCCGAGGCCCACCAGCCGGTGCCCGAGGCGTCGCCGCGGTCGGTGGTGCCGTAGCCGGTGAGTCGCTCGGTGAGGTAGTCGTGAGGGAGCCGGACGGCCGCGGTGGCGCGGGCCGCCTCCGGCTCGTTCTCCATGAGCCAGGCCCACTTGGTGACGGTGAACGACGTCGGGGGCACGCTGCCGATCCGCTCCGCCCAGGTCTTGGGGCCGCCCAGCTCCTCGATGAGCCGGTCGCGCTGCGGCGCGGAGCGCACATCGTTCCACAGCAGGGCGGGCCGCACCGAGCGGCCCGAGGCGTCCAGCGTGACCAGACCGTGCTGCTGGCCGCCCACGGAGACCGCGGCCGCCTCCCGGGCCGGGGTGCCGCACTGGCGCAGCGCCTCGGTGAGCGCCTCCCACCACTGCTCGGGGACGGACTCCTTACCGGTGCCGTCGCTGCCGCCGCCGACGGTGTGCGGGGCCTGTCCTCGGGCGACGACCGCACCGGTCGCGGAGTCGACGACGAGCGCCTTGGTCGACTGCGTGGAGCTGTCCACGCCGACGACGAGCGGTCCTTGCGGCACGGGCACGGCTGCTGCTGCCATCTCGCGCTCTCCCTTGCGTCCATGGGTCGTGCGGTGTGCGGGCTGTACGGGGCTTCCCCGGAATGCTCGCGCATACTAATTTGTAAAGCGCCATGACGAAATAGGCGAGGGAGCCGCGATGAGCTACAACCCCACCCCCGAGGACAGGTTCACCTTCGGACTGTGGACGGTCGGCTGGCAGGGCCGGGACCCGTTCGGGGACGCCACCCGCCCGGCGCTCGACCCCGTGGAGTCCGTGACCCGGCTCGCCGAACTCGGCGCGTACGGCGTCACCTTCCACGACGACGACCTCATCCCCTTCGGGGCCTCGGAGACCGAGCGCGAATCGCACATCAAGCGCTTCCGGCAGGCCCTGGACGCCACCGGGATGACCGTGCCCATGGCCACCACCAACCTCTTCACCCATCCGGTCTTCAAGGACGGCGCCTTCACCGCCAACGACCGGGATGTGCGCCGCTACGCGCTGCGCAAGACCATCCGCAACATCGACCTCGCCGTCGAGCTGGGCGCGAAGACCTATGTGGCCTGGGGCGGTCGCGAGGGCGCGGAGTCCGGCGGCGCCAAGGACGTGCGCGCCGCGCTCGACCGGATGAAGGAGGCGTTCGACCTGCTCGGCGCGTATGTCACCGAGCAGGGCTACGATCTGCGCTTCGCCATCGAGCCCAAGCCCAACGAGCCGCGCGGCGACATCCTGCTGCCGACCGTCGGCCACGCCCTGGCCTTCATCGAGCGGCTGGAGCGGCCCGAGCTGTACGGGGTCAACCCGGAGGTCGGCCACGAGCAGATGGCCGGGCTGAACTTCCCGCACGGCATCGCGCAGGCGCTGTGGGCGGGCAAGCTCTTCCACATCGACCTCAACGGCCAGAACGGCATCAAGTACGACCAGGACCTGCGGTTCGGCGCGGGCGATCTGCGCGCCGCCTTCTGGCTGGTCGACCTGCTGGAGACCGGTGGCTACGAGGGCCCGCGCCACTTCGACTTCAAGCCCCCGCGCACCGAGGACATCTCGGGCGTCTGGGCCTCGGCGGCGGGCTGCATGCGCAACTACCTCATCCTCAAGGAGCGCGCGGCCGCCTTCCGCGCCGACCCCGAGGTCCAGGAGGCGCTGCGGGCCTCGCGCCTGGACCAGCTGGGCCTGCCGACCCTCGACGAGGGCGAGACCCCGGCGGCGCTGCTCGCGGACCGCACCGCCTTCGAGGACTTCGACGTCGAGGCGGCCGCCGAGCGCGGTATGGCCTTCGAGCGCCTCGACCAGCTGGCCATGGACCATCTGCTGGCCGCGCGCGGCTGACCGTGTCCGACTGATCGTGTCCGGTCGGCCGTGTCCGGCCGCCGGTCCCGCCCCCCGACGGGACCGGCGGCCGGGGCTCTCACCGGCTCAGGGCTCCGGCAGCCGATTCAAGACCCCGGCTGCCGACCGCTCAGGACGACGGCTGCCAGCCGCCGAGCCAGTCGGCGATCTCGTAGTCCGCGGCCTGGGCGTCGGTCAGCTGCGGCCGGTCGGTGCTCGCCGCACCGGAACCGGCGCCGGTGTTCTTGTACTCCGCGAAGCGGTCGTCCTTCCAGGAGAAGCCGCTCATGTCCGTCCACGGTGTGGTCTTGATCGCCGCTGACAGATCCGTATTGCGGACGATCGCCTGCGGATCGAGACTGGCGTCGCCGCCCGCGTGCCAGGGACGGCCGAGATAGAACGACCGGCTGCTGACATCTCCGGTGATGTTGCTGTTGATGAACAGGAAGCCCTTCTTCCCGGCCGCCGTCGAGGGCGCCGCGACATAGCCGCCGGAGCTGCCGTCGTAGCGCTTGACGAGCCGGATCGCCGACTTGTTGATCACGGCGGAGGCCCGGCCGAAGATGAAGTCGACATTTCCCTGGATCCAGGCGTTGTTGACATACACCCGGCCGACCTTGTCCTTGCTCGCCGAGTCCAGCAGCAGGGTGTCCTGGTCCCCGACCGCGCCGATGTTGTCCAGGACGATCCGGTCGCCCGCGGTGCGCAGCGCGACCGCCTGCTTGTCGGTGATGCTGGTGTTGCCCTCGTTGAAGTCGTTCACGAACTGCAGATTGCGGGCCTGGAAGTCATCGGCCTCGACGGCCACGGTCGCGCTGCCGCTGGTGCCGTAGGTGCCTCCGCCGGGCTTGGGGGTGCCGGAGGCGTTGTTGTAGACGATCGTCACGTCGTTCTTGCTGCTCGTGGTCCCCACCAGCCGGATGTGCGGCTTGTTGGCGGGGATCTTCACCGTCTCGCGGTACGTACCGGGCTTGACGGAGATGGTGACGGCGGACGGGTTGTTCGCCGGCACCGCGTCGACGGCCGCCTGCACGGTGGTGTAGGTGCCGCTGCCGTCCTTGGCCACCACGATGGTGGCCGCCGCGGCGGCCGTGGGCGCGGCGGCCGTGGGCGTCGCGGCGTGGGCCGGGGCGACGGCGAGCCCGACGCCGGTGGCCAGGGCCAGGGAGCCGATGAGCGGAGCGGGGCGGCGGCGCCGGGGGCGCCGTGGACTGAGGGTCATGGTCGGTGACTCCGTCCCGTGGAGGCGTGCCGAGGTGGTTGACGCCTTACGGTCTCCACGGGCAACCCAAAGGTTGCCGCCCGGCTGCCTTCGGCGTGGCTGGCTCCTCGCTCCGGCTGGATCTTCGGCCTGTCTCGTCCACGGTCACCGGCCGCATCGGACGGGGCAACGCCGAACCATGGTCCGGCAGCCCGTACGGGCTGGCCCGCGAGGCGTATTTCGGCCGCTCCGCGAGCCGGGGCGACGGCCCGGGCCTCACCCCTTCCGTACGGGCGGCCGGGCTCGCTGCTTCCCTGAGGCCGGACCTCGTGCCTTCCTTACCGGCAGCACCGGCAGCGCTATCGGGATCGGGCGAACCTCCTGGCCCGAGGCCCGAGGCCCGAGGCCCGAGGCCCGGTACCGGTGGCGGAGGGACACCGCCACCGGTACCGGCCGTGCACCGCGTCAGCCGTCGGAGCCGGGCATCGCCAGCGCCGCCGCCGGGTCGAGTCCGGCCGGGCCCGCGGGCCACCAGCGGCCGCGTTCCCTGCGGTACGGCCACCAGCGGCCGTCGTGGCCGTAGCGCACCTGGAGATCGGCGCCCACCACCGTCCAGCGGTTCGCCGTGGCGCGCAGCCGGGGCGCCTGCTCGTCCCCCTCCCAGGCGGCCGCGAGCTGGGCGCGGGCCCGCGCGAGGGCATCCGGGTCCGGCGTCCACTCCTCCTCCAGCACGGTGAGCGCGGCGGCCCCGCCGTCCTCCCAGGCGCGGACGGCCCGCGCCAGATCGGCGCGGTCGCGCCCGCAGCCGGCCGCGAGCCGGGCGGCGATCGGGGCCGGGGGACCGGCGGCGGTCAGCCGCACCGTGTCCTCCCACACCGTCAGCGCGGCCGGGACCGGGGAGGCGGCGTGGCCGGGCGCGAGCGCCTCGGCCAGCAGCCGCTGGGCGCGTACCGCGGCGTCCGCCGCCAGGAACTCCAGCGCGGCCACGTCCAGCCCCTCGGCCGGCTCCGTGCCGCCCGCCAGCGCCGGAGGGCGGCCGGGCGCGGCGACGGCGGGCGGGGGCTCGGGCAGCGGGGGCGGCCCGGGCGCGGCGAACGCCTCCCGGGCCGGTACGCCCTCCGGGGCCGGGGGAGGGGCCGGGGGAGCGGCGTCCTCCGCCGGCTGCGGAAGGTGCCGGGCGGCCCGCGCCGCGCTGCGCACCTGGAGCTCGTCCAGCAGCTCCCGCTCCCCGCGTCCGCGCATCAGGAGCAGCACATACGGATCCTCGTCCAGCAGCCGGGCGAGCTGGTAGCACAGCGCGGCCGTGTGCGGGCAGTGGTCCCACGCCTCGCAGCCGCACTCCGGCTCCAGATCGCCTATCCCCGGCAGCAGTTCGACGCCCACGGCCGCCGCGTCCTCGGCCAGCTGCGGGGGCATGTCGCGGTCCAGCAGGGCGGCGATATGGCCGGAGCGGTCCGCGACCACCCCCAGCAGCCGGTCCCATTCCGCGTCGGTGAACTCCCGCAGCAGCACATCGGACCGGTACGGCGTGCGGTCGCGGTCCCGCACCACGGCGGTGACCCGGCCGGGGCGTACGCACACCGCTCCCACCGCTCCCTCGCGCGCCTGCTTGCGGCCGCGCTTCAGCTGCTCGCCGTCCAGCGCCGTGTCCTCCAGGGCCTTCAGCCACGCCTGGCCCCACCAGGTGCGGGCGAAGCCGCGGCCACGGGCGGGCGGCAGTGCGGCGAAGGTGCGCTCGGACTCGGTACGGCTCATCGTTCGGTCCCCCTCAGCTCCACGAGCTCCGCCAGCTCGGAGTCGGTCAGTTCGGTCAGCGCGCCTTCGCCGGAGCCGAGCACGGCGTCCGCCAGCTCCCGCTTGCGCGTCAGCATCGCGGCGATGCGGTCCTCCACGGTCCCCTCCGCGATGATGCGGTGGACCTGCACCGGCTGGGTCTGGCCGATGCGGTACGCGCGGTCGGTGGCCTGCGCCTCGACGGCCGGGTTCCACCAGCGGTCGTAGTGCACGACATGACCGGCCCGGGTGAGGTTGAGCCCCGTGCCCGCCGCCTTCAGCGACAGCAGGAACACCGGGACCTCGCCGTCCTGGAAGCGCCGCACCATCTCCTCGCGCCGCGCCACCGGCGTACCGCCGTGCAGCAGCTGGGCCGGCACCCCGCGCGTGGCCAGGTGGTCCTCGAGGATGCGCGCCATCTGGACGTACTGGGTGAAGACCAGGACGCTCGCGCCCTCGGCCAGGATGGTGTCCAGCAGTTCGTCGAGCAGCTCCAGCTTGCCGGAGCGCCCGGGGATCACCGGCCGGTCCTCCTTCAGATACTGCGCCGGGTGATTGCAGATCTGCTTCAGACCGGTGAGGAGCTTGACGATGAGTCCGCGCCGGACGAGGCCGCCGGTGCCGGAGATCTCGGCGAGGATCTCGCGCACCACCGCCTCGTAGAGCCCGGCCTGCTCCTTGGTGAGTGCCACGGCCCGGTCCGTCTCGGTCTTGGGCGGCAGCTCGGGGGCGATACCGGGGTCGGACTTGCGGCGCCGGAGCAGGAAGGGGCGGACCAGTTTCGCCAGCCGCGCGGCGGCCTCGGGGTCGCTTCCGCTCTCCACGGCCTGGGCGTAGCGCCTGCGGAACGCGCCATGGGTGCCCAGCACTCCCGGCGTGGTCCAGTCGAGGATCGCCCACAGCTCGGAGAGGTTGTTCTCGATGGGGGTTCCGGAGAGCGCCACCCGGGCCTTCGCGCCGATGGTGCGCAGCTGCCGCGCCGTCGCCGAGAACGGGTTCTTCACGTGCTGCGCCTCGTCCGCGACCACCATGCCCCACGGTCCGGCCTCGGCCAGCCGCTGGGCGTCGAGCCGCATGGTGCCGTAGGTGGTGAGGACGAACTCCCCGTCCGCAAGGCCGTCCAGGCTGCGCGCGGAGCCGTGGTAGCGGCGCACCGGGGTGCCCGGCGCGAACCGCTCGATCTCGCGCCGCCAGTTGCCCATCAGCGAGGTGGGGCAGACCACCAGAGTGGGTCCGGAGGCTTCGGGGATGCCCATGCGGTGCAGATGGAGCGCGATGAGGGTGATGGTCTTGCCGAGCCCCATGTCGTCGGCGAGACAGCCGCCGAGGCCGATCGAGGTCATCCGGACCAGCCAGTCCAGGCCGCGCAGCTGATAGTCGCGCAGTGTGGCGGCCAGGGCGGCGGGCTGGGACACGGGCGTCCGCTGGGCACCGGCGGTCCCCTCGGGGTCGGCGAGGTGGTCCCGCAGGGCCTCCAGCCAGCCGGTGGCCCGCACCTCCACATCGGTGCCGTCGGCCTCCGTGCGACCGGTAAGGACGGCACCGAGGGCGTCGGCAGGGGTGAGCTTGCGGTCCTGCCGGTCCTGGACCCGGCGCGCCGCCTCCGGGTCGAGGAGGACCCATTGGTCGCGCAGCCGTACCACCGGCCGGCTGGCCTCGGCGAGCCGGTCGAGCTCGGCACGGGTGAGCTCCTGGTCGCCTACGGCGAACCGCCAGCTGAACCGCAGCAGCGCGTCGGCGGAGAGGAAGGCGGGGAACCGGGGCCCGGCGTCGTCCTGAGCCTCGTCGTCGCCGTCCGGGCCGATGACGGCGCGGACGGTGAGCCCGCGGGCCAGCTCCCTGGGCCAGTGCACCTGGACACCGGCGGCGTCCAGCGCTCCGGCGGCCGGACCGAGCAGCTCGGTGACCTCCTCGTCGGCGAGGTCGAGGGCGTCGGGCACGGCGGCCGACAGCAGCGGGGTGAGCGGCGCCCAGGCGCGGGCCGCGCGCCGCAGGGTCAGCAGGGCGTCCATACGGGCGCGCGGACCGAGGGCCGGGGCGATGGGCGAGGTCCCCGCCCAGACATCGGCGGCGTCCGCGACCAGCGCCGGGTCGGTGAGGCTGTGCAGCTGGAGGACGGCACGGAAGCGCGGCCCGTCCGCCTTACCGTTCCCACCGACGCCGTGCAGCAGCTCGATACGGATCGAGAGCCGCACCCCCGCGTCGTGCCCGGCGGCCACGTCGGCGGCCCAGGCGCGCTGTTCGGGCAGCCGCCGTGGCGCCGGGGCGGCGAAGGCGGGGCCGCCCGCGGCCAGCGCCGCCGCGGGCGAGCGCGGCAGCCCGTCCGCCACCGCGTCCAGGAACGCCCGCAGATGCCGCTCGGGCTCGGGCAGCAGCACCGGCCCGGAGACGGGCAGCGGGGTCGCGTGCGCCGTGGGCGGCATGGCGGCGGCCAGCTCGCGCACCCGCGTCAGATCGTCGGGGGCGAGCGGGCCGACGCGCCAGGCGTCGTGGTCGGTGGCACTGAGTCCGGGCAGCAGCCTTCCGCGGGCCGCGAGTTGGAGGGCGAGTACGGCGGCGGCGCCCCAGAAGGCCGTGGCGGGGTCGCACTGCCCCGGACCGGCCTGCGCGGCCCGCGCCCGGGCCCGGGTGAGCACCGGCAGCGCGTCGCCCAGGGGCAGCACGAGCGCCCTTACGGTACGCGTCTGGACGTCGAGGCCGGTGGGGTCGTCATGGGGATCGTCATCGGCGCCGTCCACCGGGACGACGACCGTCAGCTCCTCGGTGGAGCCGGTGGCGGGACCGGAAGGAGGCGCGCCGTCCGGCCGCCAGAAGGCGACCCGGCCGGTGCGTGCCGGGTCGCCGGGCAGGAAAACGGCGGTGCAGCGGGAGAGTTCGGCGATGTCGGAGGGTGTTGCCGCGGAGGGTGGTGTCACAGCGCTGAGCGTTCCTCAAATTTGACTAGTCGAGCCCGGGCCGCCCGAGGGTACAGGATCACGGCGCGAGGAGGAACCGGGTGCCGCCGGTGTCCGTTGTGTGGAGTGAGTGCGGCTATGGGCCGCGAAGGAGGCGGGTGAGATGTCCACACGCGCGAAGGTCGCCACCGGTGGTGTGGTGGCGGGTGTGATCCTGCTCTGGGTGTTGCCCTTCTGGGCGGCGCTGCTGGTGATGGTGGGAGTGCCGGCGGCGGCCTATCTGCTGCTGGACCCCTCCCAGCGCCGCAGGCTGAACAGGGTCACCCGGAAGCAGCTGGGCCGCTGAAGCAGCTGGGCCGCTGAAGCAGCTGGGCCGCTGAAGCGGCCGGGCCGCCGAGCGCGGCCGCGGAAGGCGGCCGGCTGGGCCAGGGGCCACGGGCGGAGCGCAGCCGGGAGTGACCGCGCAGTACCGATCGCGGACCGCCCGCGACCCCGTTCCGGCCCGGCCGGCTGGGGAGCGGTCATGCCCCCTTGGGCTCCGCCGAGGCCCGGAGCAGCGTCCGGACCCGGGCTTGAGAGGGCCGCGGCGACCGTAAGGGCGCGGAATCACCCGCGTCGGCGTGTCCGACCGGCCCGGACCCGGCGTGCCCGACCGGCCCGGACGGCATCGCTGACCGGCTCCTGGCGGCAGCCTTGACCGACCCCGTACGGGAGCGGGAAGGGCGGGGCGTCAAGGTCTCAGTGCGGGCGCACGGCCAGCTTGTCCAGAGCCGTCAGCAGCCCCGGCAGCTCGGGGCCGCGGCCGACCGGCAGCACCTCGCCCGGTGCGTCGTCCAGCAGCACGAACGCGATGTCGTCGGTCCGGGCCACCATGCTCCAGCCCGGCCCGTCGGCCCGGAGCGTCCTTGCGTCACCGGAGGCGAACGCCGAGCGGACCCGCCCCAGCGGCGGGGGTGAGTCCAGATAGCCACGCGCCTCCTCGAGCACCCGCCGCACGCCCCCGTGCGGCTTCTCGCCCGGGGACACGAACGTCACATCGCTGTCGACCTGCTCACGCCAGATCGCCCACTGGAGCGCGATCTCGTCGGCGCCGAGCCGCCGCTGGGCCGGGCCCCACCGCTCGGAGTCCGGTGGCGACAGCGGCGCCCGGGAGGCGTCTTCCCCCAGCTCGGGGTCGGGCGCGGGGTCATGGGGAGCCGGTACGCCCGGGGCGGCCACGGCCACCGCGAGCGGCCAGCCGGGAAGCGAGGCGACCACCGTGCGGTCTTCGATGGCCAGGGCGTACTCCATGCCGCAGTCCCAGGTCGCGATGGCGATGGCCACGAGCGACACATCGTCGGTGACCACCGTCCAGCGGGCGCCGCCGCCGTCCTGCCCCAGCACCAGTCCGTAGCCGGTCTCGTACGGCTCCAGCCCGAGCGCGGCACATGCCTCGGGATAGTCGTCGCCGAGCACGCTCGGGAATTGAGCGGGTGTCAGCAGCACCGCGGTCAGCACATACAGCGCCTCGTCGCGTGACTCCTCCGTGGCGGGCACGACAGCCTCCTCCTGCGCATGCGGATCCGATGAGCGATCCGTCGTCGCGCACCTTAACCACCCAGTAGCCACGGAGTCGAGACATCGGGAGGCGGTCGGCCCTCAGCCGTCGGTCGCCGCCCGGAGCGTGTCCAGCGTGCGCCGCAGCCAGGACAGTTCGGCCTGCCTGGTGGCGCGGGCGATGGTGAGGATGCCGCGCCGGAAGGGATCCTCGACCTCTTCGGCCCGCAGCGGGCGGTCGCCCTCGTAGAAGAAGCTCGACGGCTGGCGCAGAAAGGCCATCCGGCGCTCCAGCACCTCCGTCTGGGCCGACGGGTCGTCGAGGTGGCGCAGGAACGCCAGCACGGTGAACCAGCGGTTCTCGTCGGTGATGTCGACGTCAGCCGGATGCGCGAGGCGGCGGCGCAGCTCCGTCTGCCCCTCGGCGGTCAGCGTGAGCACGTGCCGGGGCGCGGCCCCCGCGCCCGGCTGGGTCCGGCGGGCCAGCAGACCGGCCCTCTCCAGCCGCTTGACCGCCGGGTAGAGGGTGGACTCGGCCACGGGTTTCACATGTCCGGTCAGCGCGGCGATGCGCTTGCGCAACTCATAGCCGTGCAGCGGGGCGTCATGGAGGAAGCCCAGGATGGCGAGTTCGAGCATGGCCGCATTGTGCCGCATGGCCGCTGTACCTCGCTGAGGCGCTACATCGACATCGATGTATTGTCGCCGCCCGACGCGATCCTTGAGCGACCTACTCAGTCGACTTCGCGGACGGAGAGCGCCAGAAAACGCGTGTCCTCGTCGGTGTACGACTCCAGCCGCCAGCCGGCGTCCGCCAGCAACGGCCGCAGCTGGGGCTCCGCCCGCAGGTCGTCGGGGGTGAGGGCGCGGCCGTGGCGGGCGGCGAGAGCGGCCCGGCCCACCGGATGGAACAGCGTGAGCCGCCCGCCGGGGCGCACCACCCGGGCCAGTTCGCGCAGGTTCTCGCGGGGGTCCGAGAGGTGGGAGATCAGCCCGGCGGCGAACACCGCGTCGAGGCGGCCGTCGCGCAGCGGCAGCCGTGCCACATCGGCGAGGGCGAGGCCCGCGAAGCCGTCCCGGCCCTCGCGCAGGGCGGCGTCCAGCATGGCGGGTGTGAGGTCCACTCCGAGGACCGTCCCCCCGGGGCCGACCGCGGCGCGCAGCGCGGGCAGCGCACGCCCCGTTCCGCACCCCGCGTCGAGCACCGCGTCCCCGGGGCGGAGCCCGAGGTCGGCGACGGCGGCGGCGTAGGCGGGGCCGTCGTCCGGGAAGCGGCGGTCCCAGTCGGCGGCTCGGGGGGTGAAGAAGTCCCGTACATCGGCCGCGCTGTTTCCGTGGGAGGGCTCATGGGGCACGGGAACTCCTCGGGACACCTGGGATACGACGGTGGGACGCTGCGCTGAGCAAGCAGCCTACGCCCGCATCGAGTGCAGATTCGGACGCTTATCGATCGCTCTGGCATCTGACTCTGTCAATTTTCAACAGGTTCCGTAATGCGCCCTCAATGTGCGCCCCCGCCGGGGCTAGCGTCCCTGACCCAGGGGGAACACCTGGAGCGCCGCACGGCGCGGCGCATCCCGACCGAGGGAGACCGCCCATGACCAAGCCGCGCAGCACCGCCGCACGCTCCATGGCCGATCTCGACCGGATCTTGAACGATCTGGTGGCCGGGGCCGCAGGCGTACGCCATGCCGTGGTGCTCTCCCGGGACGGGGCGACGGTCAGCGCGTCCGGTGGGCTCTCCCGCCATGAGGCCGAGCACCTGGCCGCCGTCGCCTCCGGGTTCCACGGCATCGCCGCGAGCGCAGGGCGCCGGGGGCGCGGTGGCCCACCCCGGCGGACGATGATCGAGATGGCGGCGGGCACCCTCTTCGTCGCGGCGCTGGCCGACGGCGCCTGCCTGGCCGTGCTGGGCACCGCGGGTGCCGAGCCGGCCGTGATCGCTGAGGACACGACCCGGCTCGTGGACCTGGTGGACCGGCGGCGCCGTCCATGGCCCCGCCGACGGTTCGGCCGGATGCGCCGGGGTACCCGGAAGGGGCCCCGGAAGATCATTCCCACGACTACGGCGAAGGGATGCGGCGATGCGAGCGGTGACCTGGCAGGGCCGACATGATGTGCGGGTCGAGACGGTGCCCGACCCCATCATCAAGGAGCCGACGGACGCGATCGTCCGGATCACCACCACGGGGCTGTGCGGGTCCGATCTTCATCTGTACGAGGTGCTCACGCCGTTCATGACCCCCGGTGACATCCTCGGCCACGAGCCCATGGGCATCGTGGAGGAGACCGGCCCGGAGGTGACGCACATCAAGCCAGGCGACCGCGTGGTGGTCCCGTTCCAGATCGCCTGCGGACACTGCTGGATGTGCCGCTCCGGTCTGCCGACGCAGTGCGAGACCACCCAGGTCACCGAGCACGGAATGGGGGCTGAGCTCTTCGGCTACACCAAGCTCTACGGCGCGGTGGCCGGCGGCCAGGCGGAGTATCTGCGGGTGCCGCAGGCCCAGTACGGCCCGATCAAGGTGCCCGAAGGAGTCCACGACGACCGCTACGTCTATCTGTCCGACGTATTGCCCACGGCGTGGCAGGCGGTTGAGTACGCGGAGCTGCCGCGCGGCGGCACGCTCGCGGTCCTGGGGCTGGGCCCCATCGGGCTCATGGCCTGCCGGGTGGCGAAGGTCCAGGGTCTGGCGGACCGGATCATGGGCGTGGACCTCGTCCCCGAACGGCTGCGCCGGGCGCGCGCCGACGGCGTCGAGGTCCATGACCTCAATGACTTCTCCGGCCAGGAGGACCTGGTCGAGGCCGTCCTCTCCACCACCGGCGGCCGAGGACCGGACGCGGTCATCGACGCGGTGGGGACGGAGGCCCACGGCAGCCCGCTGGGCCGGACCGCCCAGCGGGCCACGGGTCTCCTGCCGAGGGAATGGGCCGCCAAGCTCACGGAGAAGGCCGGGGTCGACCGGCTGGCGGCGCTGCGGCTGGCCATCGCGCTGGTGCGGCGCGGCGGAACGATCTCCCTCAGCGGGGTCTACGGCGGGATGGCCGATCCGCTGCCTCTGATGACCATGTTCGACAAGCAGATCCAGCTGCGGATGGGCCAGGCGAACGTGCGGCGCTGGGCCGACGACATCTTCCCGCTGCTGACGGACGACGACCCGCTGGGCGTCGACGGGTTCGCCACCCATCGCGTGCCACTGGAAGAGGCACCCCGCGCCTATGAGATGTTCCAGCACAAGGAGGACGGTGCGATAAAGATCCTCATGCGCCCGTAAACGTCGGATGGGCCGGGGTGCGTCATGAAGGGTTGGATTTCGGTCGAATCTCGCTACTCGGCGACCCCGGAGAGCGCGAGCACCTTGTCGATGCGCACCCTGACCAGCAGCTCGCCCGGCACGCCATTGCGGGCGCCGTACTCCTCGGCCCGGTCCTCGCCCATGTAACGGGCGGCGATCCGGGTGGCCCAGTCGCGGACCTGCCCCAGATCGTCGATGAGCTCGGCGCGTCCCCGCAGGGTGACGAAGGCGAACGGCGGCCTGTCGTCGTCCACACAGATGGTGAGCCGGCCGTCCCGGGCCAGGTTCCGTCCCTTGACCGTCTCCTGACCTGTGTTGAAGACGAGGTCGTCGCCGTCGAGCAGGAACCACACGGGGGCGAGGTGCGGACTTCCGTCGGCCCGCACCGTCGCCAGCTTCGCGGTGCGAGTGCCCTCCGTGACGAACTTCTGCCACTGATCCTTGGTCATGTTCTGTGCCATGTCCCCATCCTGCGTCAATCAGCGCACAAGCGTGGGGTGCCGGGCGGGGTGGGTTGCCCAGACGGCGGCAGTGAGAAAGGCTGGCACGCAGCTGAAGGGGAATCGGGGAGGAATCGGATATGGCAGTGAACAAGGGGCTCGACTGGTTACTGGACGACCTGACCGAGCGGATCGCGGAGATACGGCACGCGCTGGTGCTGTCCAACGACGGGCTGGTGACGGGGGCGAGTTCCACGCTGGTGCGCCAGGACGCCGAGCACCTGGCGGCGGTGGCGTCCGGGCTGCACAGCCTCGCCAAGGGATCCGGGCACCACTTCCGCACGGGCCGGGTGCGGCAGACGATGGTCGAGTTCGACGAGGGCGTCCTCTTCGTCACGGCGGCGGGGGACGGCAGCTGTCTGTGCGTGCTCACCGGGCCGGACGCGGATGTGGGGCAGGTCGCCTACGAGATGGCGCTGCTGGTCAACCGGGTGGGGGAGCACCTGGGGGTCGAGGCCAGGCAGGAGAGCGGAGCGCCCAGCTGATGCCGCGCGGAAGTTATCCACAGGCCTGACCGACCGTCTTGCTTCGCGGCTATCGTCGTCACTGTCAGTGATTGAGGCAGTGCGGGGGAGGACGTCGCATGGCAGTGCGGGTGGATCAGGAGCTGCGGGAGAGCCAGGGGCCGTGGAGCCCGGAGTGGCTCGGCGAGCCGAGCGTGCCGGGACGGGCGAGCGGGCCGGGAGACCCTGGCGGGCCGGCGGGGCCGGGGGGATCGGGCGAGAGCGTCGCGTTCGGCGCGGCGGCCCGGGCGCTGGGGCTCACCACGCGCCAGTTCGAGCTGGCCGTTCAGTTGGGGGAGGTGCGCACCGTCACCACCGATCTGGGCCGGCGGGTGGCGTGCGAGGAGCTGAGGCGGGTGACCGCCGCCGAGGGCTTCCCGGAAGCGCTCATCGCCCGTCTCCGCGTGGTCGGCACCGCGGAGGGCGCGGAGCTGCTCGGCATCACCCAGGGGCGGCTGACCCGCCTCGCGCGCGGGGGTTTCTTCGCCCCCGTCCGGTTCTATGTCAATCGCTATCGGGCCGTCGTATGGCTCTATCTGGCGTCGGATCTGACCGAGTTCGCCGTCAGGCAGCCGGAGTTGCTGAGCGGCCGCACGCCGCCGGGGCTGAGCGCCGCATTGGCCGCCGGGGAGGACTGGCGGGCCGCCAAATGGCGCAGCCGCAGGATCGGCCAGCTGCTCGCCCAGACCGAGGACCCCTGGGAGCGGGCCGCGGTCCTGGCCTCGGTGCTGGGCTCCGTCGAGCTGGCCTCGGCCGTGGCCGATCCGTATGAGCGGGCGCATCTGCGGGAGCTCCGCCCCGCGCTCGTCCGGACGCGCCCCGATGCGGGTGCGGTCCGGGATGTCATCGACACGGTGGTCACGGCGGACGATCCACGGGAGATCCGGCGCTATCGGGCCGCCCTCGCCTCGTCGTTGGACGACGCCCGCCGGGCCCGGTCCGCGCCGCGCCCGGACGCCGGGCCGGAGCCGACGCTCGATGACCACACCCCGGTTCCGGGCCGCCCGCGGAGCCTGTGGCAGAAGCTGATCGGCAGGCGATGAGTCACGGCGCGGCCACGACGGTGGGGCACGCCACGGCGCGGCACACCACGGTGGGGGTCAGTCGCCGTCCGCGGCACCCTCGGCGGGCGGCAGCGGACGAAACAGTCCCTCTTGCACCACGGACACCAGGAGCCGGCCCGCGCGGTCGTAGATCCGGCCGCGCGCCAGTCCCCGGCCGCCCGTGGCCACGGGCGACTCCTGCTCGTAGAGAAACCACTCATCGGTGCGGAACGGCCGGTGGAACCACATGGCGTGGTCCAGCGAGGCCATGTCGAAGCCCCGTGGGCCCCACAGCGGCTCGATCGGAACCCGCACCGCGTCCAGCAGCATCATGTCGCTCGCATAGGTGAGCGCACAGGTGTGCACCAGCGGGTCGTCCCCGAGCGGCCCCACCGCGCGCATCCATACGGCACTGCGCGGTTCCGCGCCCTTGAGCTCCTCGGCCGTCCAGCGCAGCCGCTCCACGTAGCGGATGTCGAAGGGCTGCCGGCGCTCCATGCGGGCGAATGCCTCGGGGAGCGTGCCCAGATGGGCGCGGACCTCGTCGGCGAGGGTCGGCAGACCCTCCGGCCCGGGCACATCCGGCATCGGCAGCTGCTGCTCGATACCGGGCTCAGGAGAATGGAAGGAGGCCGTCAGATTGAAGATCGTGCGACCCTGCTGGATGGCGACGACCCGGCGGGTGGTGAAGGAGCGCCCGTCCCGGACCCGCTCCACCTGGTACACGATGGGCACGCCCGGCCGACCCGGCCGCAGGAAGTACGCGTGCAGTGAGTGCACCGGACGCTGCCCATCGGTGGTCCGCCCGGCGGCCACCAGCGCCTGGCCCGCCACCTGCCCGCCGAACACCCGCTGCAGCGACTCATCGGGGCTGCGGCCGCGGAAGATGTCCAGCTCGATCCGTTCCAGGTCGAGCAGATCGACCAGGCGCTCGGCGGGATTGGTCATCGATGGTGCTCCTTCGCTGAGGGGGCCGGGCCGGTCCCCGGCGTGGACCGCGTCCAGGAGGCTACAGTTGGCCCACGTCGGTGACCCGGACCACCGCCCGGCCCTCCTCGTCGGAGGCGGCGAGATCGACCTCCGCCGAGATGCCCCAGTCATGGTCGCCGTTCGGGTCGTCGAAGGTCTGCCGCACCCGCCACAGACCGTGCTCGGGGTCCTCCTCGATCCGCAGCAGCTTCGGCCCGCGGGCCTGCGCTCCGGTCCCGAGCTCCTCGTACTCCTCCCAGTACCCGTCCAGCGCCTCCGCCCAGGCGTCCTCGTCCCAGCCGGAGTCGGCGTCCATCTCCCCGAGCTCGGCGACCTTGTCCAGCGCGGCCAGCTCCACCCGGCGGAACATGGCGTTGCGCACCAGCACGCGGAAGGCGCGGGCGTTGGCGGTGACCGGCCTGACCTGGTCGGCGCGCTCCTGCGCCTCCTCCGCCGACTCCTCCTCCGGGTTGGCCAGCTGCTCCCACTCGTCGAGGAGGCTGGAGTCGACCTGCCGCACCATCTCGCCGAGCCAGGCGATGATGTCCTGGAAGTCATCGGACTTCAGATCGTCCGGCACGGTGTGGTCCAGGGCCTTGAAGGCGCTGGCCAGGTAGCGCAGCACAATGCCCTCGGTCCGCGCCAGGTCGTAGAACGAGGTGAACTCGGTGAAGGTCATCGCCCGCTCGTACATGTCGCGGATCACCGACTTGGGCGAGAGCGGATGGTCGCCGACCCATGGATGGCTTTTGCGGTAGAGCCCGTACGCGTGGAAGAGAAGGTCCTCCAGCGGCTTGGGGTAGGAGATGTCCTGGAGCCGCTCCATGCGCTCCTCGTACTCGACGCCGTCCGCCTTCATCGCGGCCACCGCCTCACCGCGCGCCTTGTTCTGCTGCGCCGCCAGGATCTGCCGGGGGTCGTCCAGTGTCGACTCCACGACCGAGACCATGTCCAGGGCGTAGGAGGGCGATTCGGGGTCCAGCAGCTCGAAGGCGGCCAGCGCGAAGGTGGACAGCGGCTGGTTGAGCGCGAAGTCCTGCTGCAGATCCACCGTCAGCCGGACGATCGGGGCGCCCCCGTCCTCGCCGTCGGCGTCCCTGGGCTTCACCTGCTCGACCACCCCGCCGTCCAGCAGCGAGCGGTAGATCGCGATCGCCCGGCGGATGTGCCGCAGCTGGTTCTTGCGCGGCTCGTGGTTGTCCTCCAGCAGGTGGCGCATCCCCTCGAAGGCGTTGCCGGGACGGGCGATCACCGACAGCAGCATCGCGTGGGTGACCCGGAACCGGGAGGTGAGCGGCTCGGGTTCGGAGGCGATGAGCTTCTCGAAGGTGTTCTGGCCCCAGTTGACGAAGCCCTCCGGCGCCTTCTTGCGGACCACCTTGCGGCGCTTCTTCGGATCGTCCCCGGCCTTCGCCAGCGCCTTCTCGTTCTCGATGACGTGCTCGGGCGCCTGGGCCACCACAAAGCCCGCGGTGTCGAAGCCGGCCCGTCCGGCCCGGCCCGCGATCTGGTGGAACTCCCGGGCCCGCAGCGTCCGCACCCGCTGACCGTCGTACTTGGTCAGCGCGGTGAACAGGACGGTGCGGATGGGCACGTTGACGCCCACGCCCAGGGTGTCCGTACCGCAGATGACCTTGAGCAGCCCGGCCTGCGCCAGCTTCTCCACCAGCCGCCGGTACTTGGGCAGCATGCCCGCATGGTGCACACCGATCCCGTGCCGGACGTAACGGGACAGGTTGCGGCCGAACTTGGTGGTGAAGCGGAAATTGCCGATCAGCGAGGCGATCTCGTCCTTCTCGGCGCGCGAGCACATATTGATGCTCATCAGCGCCTGGGCCCGCTCCACCGCCGCCGCCTGGGTGAAGTGGACGATGTAGACGGGCGCCTGCTGGGTCTCCAGCAGCTCGGTCAGCGTCTCGGTCAGCGGCGTCGTCCGGTACTCGTAGCTCAGCGGCACCGGCCGGGTCGCCGACCGCACGACCGCGGTGGGCCGCCCGGTGCGCCGGGTCAGATCCTCCTCGAACCGGCTCACATCACCGAGCGTCGCCGACATCAGGATGAACTGCGCCTGCTCCAGCTCCAGCAGCGGGATCTGCCACGCCCAGCCCCGGTCCGGCTCCGCATAGAAGTGGAACTCGTCCATCACCACCTGACCGATATCGGCGTCCTTGCCGTCCCGCAGGGCGATGGACGCCAGCACCTCGGCCGTGCAGCAGATGACCGGCGCGTCCGCGTTGACCGACGCGTCGCCGGTGAGCATTCCGACGTTCTCGGTGCCGAAGAGCTTGCACAGCTCGAAGAACTTCTCCGAGACCAGGGCCTTGATCGGCGCGGTGTAGAAGGTGACCTCGTCCCGGGCGAGCGCGGCGAAGTGGGCGCCCGCCGCCACCAGGCTCTTGCCCGAGCCGGTGGGGGTCGAGAGGATCACATTCGCCCCGGACACCACCTCGATCAGCGCTTCCTCCTGGGCGGGGTACAGCGAGATGCCCCGCTCCTCGACCCAGGTGGAGAACGCCTCGAAAAGTGCGTCGGGGTCGGCGTCGCTCGGCAGCTGATCGATAAGAGTCACGCACCTATACTGCCTGGTTTCCCCGCCGGGGCGGGAACCGGCTGTACGTGCGAAGATCGTCCGCCGCTAGGCTGTGCCGGGCCGAAGCAGTCAACTCCCGCTCGGAAGCGGGAAAGAACAGGGGCGGGGTACGACCATGATGGGACCGGCGCATTCGCTGTCCGGGGCGGCGGCCTGGCTGGGGGTGGGGGCGGCGGCCGCGGCGGCCGGCCACGCGATGCCCTGGCCGGTGCTGGTCGCCGGCGCGCTGATCTGCGCGGGAGCGGCGCTCGCCCCCGACCTCGACCACAAGGCGGCGACCATATCGCGCGCCTTCGGGCCCATCTCGCGGGGACTGTGCGAGGTGATCGACAAGCTCTCGTACTCCGTCTACAAGTCGACCAGGAAGGCGGGCGACCCGCGCCGCTCTGGCGGCCACCGCACCCTGACCCACACCTGGGTATGGGCGGTGCTGATCGGCGCCGGAGCCTCGGGGCTCGCGATGATCGGCGGCCGCTGGGCGGTGCTGGGCATCCTCTTCGTCCATATGGTGCTGGCCGTCGAGGGCCTGCTGTGGCGGGCGGCGCGGGTCTCCAGCGATGTCCTGGTGTGGCTGCTCGGGGCGGCCAGCGCCTGGATCCTCGCCGATGTGCTGCACAAGCCCGGCAATGGCTCGGACTGGCTGTTCAGCGCACCGGGCCAGGAGTACCTCTGGCTGGGCCTGCCGATCGTGCTCGGCGCCCTGGTCCACGACATCGGGGACGCGCTCACCGTCTCCGGCTGCCCGATCCTGTGGCCCATCCCGATCGGCCGCAAGCGCTGGTACCCGGTCGGTCCGCCGAAGGGGATGCGGTTCCGGGCCGGCAGCTGGGTCGAGTTGAAGGTGCTGATGCCGGTCTTCATGCTGCTCGGTGGCATGGGCGGACTCGCCGCCCTCGGCGTGATCTGAACCCCGGACGGCACCGGGGCGGCCCCGGGCAGTACCGGGGTGGCCACGCCGGTGCGCGGCCACCCCTCCCGCTACTGGTGCCAGGAGCGCCACAGCGCGGCGTACGCCCCGTCCGCCCCGACGAGTTCGTCATGGCTGCCCAGCTCGGTGATCCGGCCGCTCTCCACCACGGCGATCACATCAGCGTCATGCGCCGTGTGCAACCGGTGGGCGATCGCGACCACGGTCCTGCCCTCCAGCACCCGGCCCAGAGACCGCTCCAGATGGCGCGCCGCCCGCGGGTCCAGCAGCGAGGTGGCCTCGTCCAGCACCAGCGTGTGCGGATCGGCGAGCACCAGCCGGGCCAGCGCGATCTGCTGCGCCTGTGCGGGGGTGAGCGCGAGACCGCCCGAACCGACCTCGGTGTCCAGGCCCTCGTCCAGCGCGCGGGCCCAGCCGTCGGCGTCGACGGCGCCCAGCGCCGCCCACAGCTCGGCGTCCTCGGCGAAGGCGCGGGCCAGCAGCAGATTGTCCCGCAGCGAGCCCACGAAGACATGGTGCTCCTGGTTGACCAGGGCCACATGCTCCCGGACCCGCTCGGTCGGCATCCGCGCCAGCTCCGCACCGCCCAGGGTCACCCGGCCGGTGCGCGGGGAGTAGATACCGGCCAGCAGCCGCCCCAGAGTGGACTTCCCCGCCCCGGACGGGCCCACCAGCGCCAGCCGCGTCCCCGGGGGCACCTTCATGGACACCTCGTGCAGCACATCGCTGCCCTCGTGGTAGCCGAACCGCACCTCGTCCGCCCGCACCTCCCGGCCACCGGGGACCACCCCCTCGTCGGCGGGGCCCGCCTCGATCTCCCGCACCCCCACCAGCCGGGCCAGCGACACCTGCGCCACCTGGAGCTCGTCGTACCAGCGCAGGATCAGCCCGATCGGCTCGACCAGCATCTGCGACAGCAGCGCCCCGGTGGTCAGCTCGCCGATCGACATCCAGCCCCGCATCACGCACAGGCCGCCGATCATCAGCACCGAACCGGTGATCAGCGTGTAGCTCACATTGATCACCGGGAAGAGCACCGAGCGCAGCCAGAGGGTGTAGCGCTCCCACGCCGTCCACTGCCGGATGCGCAGCTCGGACTGGGCGATCCGCCGGTCGCCCAGCCGGTGGGCCTCGATGGTCCGCCCGGCGTCCACGCTCTCGGTGAGGGACGCGGACACCGCCGCGTATCCTGCCGCCTCCGAGCGGTAGGCGCTCGGCGCGCGCCGGAAGTACCACCGACAGCCGATCACCAGCACCGGGAGCGCCACCAGTACCGCGAGACCCAGCGGGGGAGCGGTCAGGGTCAGCGCGCCGAGCAGCAGGCCGGTCCACAGCACACCGATGGCGAGCTGGGGCACGGCCTCCCGCATCGCGTTCGCCAGCCGGTCGATATCGGTGGTGATCCGGGACAGCAGATCCCCGGTCCCGGCCCGCTCCAGCACCCCCGGGGGCAGACCCACCGACCGTACGAGGAAGTCCTCCCGCAGATCGGCCAGCATCTGCTCGCCCAGCACCGCCCCGCGCAGCCGCACCAGCCGGACGAACACCGTCTGCACCACCAGCGCCACCGCGAACAGCGCCACGGTGCGCCCGATGTGGAGGTCCTTCTCGCCCTGGGAGAGATCCTCGACCACGCCACCCAGCAGCTGCGGGCCGACCATGGAGGCGAGCACCGCGGTCGCGTTCACGACCATCAGCACGGTGAAGGCGGCCCGGTGCCGCCGCAGCAGCTCACGCACATAGGCCCGCACGGTGGTGGGTGTGCCGACCGGCAGCGTCGTCGCCGACTCCGGTGCGGCCGGGTCATAGGCGGGCGGTGCCACGCCGATCATGCCGACTCCTCGATCTGTTCCTCGATCCGCCCGATGTCTTCCCGCGCGATGTCCTCTCGCACGGTGCCCTTCAGGCCGTGGCCGGCCGACCCGGTGGGCCGCTCGGGCCACCGCACGGCGGCCTCGCCGTCCGTCTCGCGGGTGACGACCGCGCGATACGCGGGATCGGTGCCCAGCAGTTCACGGTGGGTGCCCACCCCCGCCGCCTCGCCGTCGGCCACGAACACCACCCGGTCGGCCCGGTCCAGCACCAGCGGGCTGGAGGTGAACACGATGGTGGTCCGGCCCGTCCGGAGCCGCCGCACCCCGTCGGCGATCCGCGCCTCGGTGTGCGAGTCCACCGCGGAGGTCGGCTCGTCCAGCACCAGCACCTCCGGATCGGTCACCAGCGAGCGGGCCAGCGCCAGCCGCTGCCGCTGGCCACCCGACAGTGAGCGGCCGCGCTCGGTGATCCGGGCGCGCATGGGGTCGGCGTCGCCCTCGTCGGCCGCCGACGCCTGCGCCAGCGCCTCCAGCACATCGCCGCACTGGGCCGCCTCCAGCGCCTTCTCCGCCGAGACCCGCCCGGACCTCGGCACATCCAGCAGCTCGGCGAGCGTCCCCGACAGCAGTACCGGGTCCTTGTCCTGCACCAGCACCGCCGTGCGCGCCGAGGCCAGCGCCACCTCGTCCAGGGCGACCCCGCCGAGCAGCGCCGACGGCGCCCCGCCGTCGTCCCCGTCGCCCGGGCCGCCGTGTGCGGGATGCCCGCCGAGCCGGTCCGCCAGCCGCCCGGCCGCGTCCGGATCGCCGCACACCACCGCGGTCAGCACCCCGCTCGGCGCCAGCATCCCGCTCACCGGGTCGTACAGATCCCCGCCGAGGGGTGCGGTGGCCTCCTGCGCTTCCGCGCGCTCGCCCCCGTAGGATGCCGCGGTGGCCACGGATGCCGCGGTGGCCGCGCCCTCGCCGCCCGCGGAGGAGCGCCGCAGCGCCAGCACCCGGGCCGCGCGCCGCGCGGAGGGCCGGGAGAAGGAGTACGCCATGGCGATCTCCTCGAAGTGCCGCAGCGGGAAGAGCAGAAAGGTGACCGCGCTGTAGACGGTGACCAGCTCGCCCACCTCGATCCGCCCCTCGCGGGCCAGCGACACCCCGTACCAGACCACACCGATCAGCAGCAGCCCCGGCAGCGCCACCTGTACGGCCGCGATCAGCGCCCACATCCGCGCGCTGCGCACCGCCGCGGCCCGCACCTCCTGCGAGGCGTCCCGGTAGCGGCTCAGGAACAGCTCCTCACCGCCGATGCCGCGCAGCACCCGCAGCCCGGCCACGGTGTCCGAGGCCAGCTCGGTGGCCCGGCCCGCCTTCTCCCGCTGGTCGTCGGCCCGGCGCGCCGCGCGCGGCAGCAGCGGCAGCACGGCCAGCGCCAGCGCGGGCACACCGACCGCCACCACCACTCCCAGCGCGGGCTGGTAGAACACCAGCGCCACGCAGAGCGCGACGGTGGTGATCGCGGCCGCCGCGAAGCGGGACAGGGCCTCCACAAACCAGCCGATCTTCTCGACATCGCCCGTGGAAACGGCGACGACCTCACCGGCCGCCACCTTCCGGGTGAGCGTGGACCCCAGCTCCACCGCCTTGCGGGAGAGCAACTGCTGCACCCGGGCCGCCGCCGTGATCCAGTTGGTGACCGCCGCACGGTGCAGCATGGCGTCCCCCAGCGCGGTGAGCACGGTGAGCCCCACCATCAGCGCCCCGGCCATCGCCAGCCGGGAGCCGGAGCGGTCCACCACCGCCTGCACACCGAAGCCGATGGCCAGCGGGAAGGACACCAGCGCGGCCATGTGCACCAGACCCCAGAGGGCCGCCTTGACCTGACCGCCCAGCTGATTCCTGCCCAGCCAGAAGAGAAACCTCGGACCTGACCGCACGTCGGGTCGGCCGGGATCGGGGTACGGAAGATCGCGAATGTGCATGACGTCCCAAGGTCGGGCGGGCGGCGGAGGGAGGGGAGGGCAGGAGACGTGCCAGGCTGACGTTCTCACGCTGCGGATTTCAACTGGTTTTCCCGGGACCGGCCGGAACACGCCAATCCCGCATGCCGCACTGTCCTATGGGGGTGGGACCATGGGGACATGCGAATTTCCGGCACGATGTCCATGCGTGCGGCGGCCGCGGCCGCCGCGGCCCTCGTCCTCCTCACCGCCTGTGGCGACGGCGGCGGTGACAGCGGTGGTGACAAGGGCGCGGACCAGGGCAAACAAGCGCTGCGCGGCGGGGCGCCCACGTCGGATCCCACGCGTATCCCGGACGTGGGGGACACGCTCCAGTCCCGGATCCCGGACCAGTCCCGTCAGGTCGTGGCGGTCTACGGCAAAGGGGTGAACTCCGCGGACGCGACCGTGGTCCTCTACACCAAGGAGGGCAAGGCATGGGAGCGGACGCGCAGTTGGGCCGCGCACAACGGCAAGCGCGGCTGGACGACGAGCCATCACGAGGGCGACAAGCGCAGCCCGGTCGGGGTCTACACGCTCAGCGACGCGGGGGGTGTGCTGCCCGACCCCGGTGCCCGGCTGCCGTACACGTCGTCCGGATCCTTCGCCGCGCCGCACTACTGGCCCAAGTCCCACTGGACGGACTTCAACTACGTCATCGCCATTGACTACAACCGCGTCAAGGGCACCTCGCCGCTGGACCAGACCCGGCCCGAGGGGCAGAGCAAGGGCGGCGGCATCTGGCTGCACATGGATCACGGCAGCGGCACCTCGGCCTGTGTCAGCCTCTCCAAGTCCGGTATGGAGTATCTGCTGAAGAACCTCGACCCCAAGCTGCACCCGGTGGTGGTCATGGGGGACAAGGCGCATCTGGCCGCCTGAGCGCGGCACCGGGGATCTCCCGGCAGTCACACGGAGCCCGGTGGCGGGGTCACACGGACCCGGTGGTGCGGTCAAGGGCTCTCAGCGGCGCGGTCGCCCAGATCTCAGCAGCGGTGGTCCGGGGCGCCGGACAGGGTGTCCAGCAGCGCGCCCAGCGCCTCGCGCTGCTGATCGCTGAGCGGCGCCAGGATGTCCTCCGCGGCGGCCCGGCGCGCCTCGCGCAGCGCGCGCAGCGTGGAGCGCCCGGTGTCGGTGAGCTCGACGCGCACCACCCGGCGGTTGGTCGGATCCGGTACGCGGCGCACCGAACCATGCGCCTCCAGGGCGTCCACCAGCGTCGTCACGGCGCGCGGGACCACCTCGAGGCGCTGGGCCAGGTCCGCCATCCGCGGCGGCCGGTCGTCATGGGCGACGGTGCGCAGCAGGCGGGACTGGGCGGGGGTGATGCCCAGCGGCTCCATATGGCGCTTCTGGGCGCGGTGCAGTCTGCGGGTCAGGCGCAGCAACTGCTCCGCGAGGAGGCCGGATGTCTCGGACGTGGGCATGATCGCAGTTTATCAGGACGGGATTCATTGTGAGCATAGGTAACAATGAGCTATGCTCTCAAAATCCGCGCCGACGCGGCCACGGCTCGACCATGCCGACACCCGCGGCGGCCACCCTGTCTCCAGAAGGAGCCCATGCACCCCGACACACCTCCGTCATGGACCCCGTCCGCCCAGGAGCCCGAGCAGCCCGCCCAGGTGCGCCGCATCCTCCGGCTCTTCCGTCCCTATCGCGGCCGTCTCGCCGTGGTCGGCCTGCTGGTCGCCGCCTCCGCGCTGGTCTCGGTCGCCTCGCCGTTCCTCCTCCGGGAGATCCTCGACACCGCCATCCCCGACGGCCGCACCGGACTGCTCACCCTGCTCGCCCTCGGCATGATCGCCGCGGCGGTCGTCAACAGCGTCTTCGGCGTTCTGCAGACGCTGATCTCCACCACCGTCGGCCAGCGCGTGATGCACGATCTGCGCACCGCCGTCTACGACCGGCTGCAGCGCATGCCGCTCGCCTTCTTCACTCGCACCCGCACCGGCGAGGTGCAGTCCCGTATCGCCAATGACATCGGCGGTATGCAGGCCACCGCCACCTCCACCGCGACCTCCCTGGTCTCCAACCTCACCAGCGTGGTCGCCACCGTGGTCGCGATGCTCGCGCTCGACTGGCGGCTGACCGTCGTCTCCCTGCTCCTGCTGCCGGTGTTCGTCTGGATCAGCCGTCGCGTCGGCGCCGAGCGCAAGAAGATCACCTCACAGCGCCAGAAGCAGATGGCGGCCATGTCCGCGATGGTCACCGAGTCCCTGTCGGTCAGCGGCATCCTGCTCGGCCGCAGCATGGGCCGGTCCGAGTCGCTCACCCAGCAGTTCGCCCAGGAGTCCGAGCGCCTCGTGGGTCTGGAAGTGCGCTCCAACATGGCCGGCCGCTGGCGGATGTCCACCATCGGCGTCGTCATGGCCGCCATGCCCGCGCTGATCTACTGGGCCGCGGGCATCGCCCTCCAGGCCGGTGGCCCCGCCGTCTCCATCGGCACGCTCGTCGCCTTCGTCTCGCTCCAGCAGGGGCTGCTCCGGCCCACGGTGAGCCTGCTGTCCACCGGTGTGCAGGTGCAGACCTCCCTCGCCCTCTTCGCCCGCATCTTCGAATACCTCGACCTGCCGATCGACATCACCGAGCCCGCCGACCCGGTGCGCCTGGAGAAGGTGCGCGGCGAAGTCCGCTTCGACGGCGTCGACTTCGACTACGACAGCACCCCGCCCGGCCCCTCAAACGGCTCGTCGAAGAGCACCGTGCCGAAGAACACCGCGTCGAAGGGCACCGCGTCGAAGGGCACCCTGCGCGGTATCGATCTGACCGTCCCCGCGGGCGGCAGCCTGGCGGTCGTCGGACCGACCGGCTCCGGCAAGACGACCCTCAGCTATCTGGTGCCCCGGCTCTACGACGTGACCGGCGGCCGGGTGCTGATCGACGGGGTGGACGTGCGCGACCTCGACTTCGACTCCCTCGCCCGGGCCGTCGGCGTCGTCTCCCAGGAGACCTATCTCTTCCACGCCTCCGTCGCCGAGAATCTGCGCTTCGCCAAGCCCGACGCGACCGATGAGGAGCTCGTGGCCGCGGCCGAGGCCGCCCAGATCCACGGCCACATCGCCTCCCTCCCGGACGGCTATGACACCCTCGTGGGAGAGCGTGGCTACCGCTTCTCCGGTGGGGAGAAGCAGCGTCTGGCCATAGCCCGCACGATTCTGCGCGACCCGCCCGTCCTCATCCTCGACGAAGCCACCAGCGCCCTGGACACCCGCACCGAGCAGGCCGTCCAGGATGCCATCGACGCACTGTCGGCCGGTCGCACCACGATCACCATCGCCCACCGGCTCTCCACCGTGCGTGACGCCGACCAGATCGTCGTGCTCGACGGCGGCCGCATCGCCGAGCGGGGGACCCACGAGGAGCTGCTGGCCAAGGACGGACGCTACGCCGCACTGGTGCGGCGCGACGCCCATCTGTCGCCGGTGGTCCCCGCCGTCTAGCGCCCGAAGCCCTCCGCACGACCCGCGGAGTGAGCGGGCACCCGTACGGTATTGCTCCTGCTGGACCAGCACCCACTCGTTCTCCGACCACTCCGGTGGGAGATCGGCGGAGAGGTCCTCACGGGTCTGCGCGGTGAGGATGTCATCGCACGGCCGCGACATATCGAGCAGCCGGTGCGCGCGTCGCCGATGACCTGATGACCAGCAAGATCACATCTCCGGCTCTAGCCGGCTGCGGCAAAGGTCAGCGGAAATGCCTCGCCGGAATCCGCGTAACGGTGGAACCGCCCGACCCAGGACGGCTCCTTGAGGGCCCGGATGTGGGTGCGGGGCAGCGCGATGTGCACATCGCGGCCGCCGTTCTGGTCGGCCGGGGTCGGCGCGATATGCACGGTCCAGGGAATGGGGGTGGGGGAGAAGTCGTACCAGAAGGGGGCGCCCTGCCCGAAGTCGAGGCGATAGAAGGGCAGCTTCGACCAGTTGTTGATCGCGATGGTGGTGTCGAACGAGTCCAGCGCCATGGTGGTCATGACGCGCTTGAGGCGCCCCGCGTCGCGTTCGGCGCACAGGAACGCCACTTCCTCGCGGATTCGCTCCTCCGTGTTCTCGGCGTAGCCCGCGCGGATCGCCGCGGCGACCTCGCCGAGCGGGCGCGAGCGCAGTTCGGCCGCGGTCATCCCGGGCCGGGTGTTGGTGACGGCGTTGCCCCAGTAGTCATCAGGAACGGCCGCGCCGACGAACGAACGGAAGTCGGCGATGAGGCCGAGCCGTTCCTCGCTCGCATCGGGGCGGTCACGCAATGCGCCGAGCACTTTCCACAGATGGGCGGTGAGCGCGTCATTGGTCGACACCCACCGCTCCGTGCCCGCGAGGTCGGCCATCGCGGCGTCCTTCATGGCGGCCAGCTCGGCGGCGGTGAAGCGGGTGGTCACCGTCGTCACACTGCCGAGGCTGCCCTTCAGGGCGCGGCCCACGAAGGCGGCCTTCCGGCCGCGCCCGGTGACCGTGAAATGGGCGCCGCCGGTGAGGCCGCCTGTGTGGGTGTCATCGGAGGCCGAGGCGCCGAGCGCGTCGATGACCCCGCGGTCATGGCTGGGCTTGGCGTACCCGAGGCCCCGGTGCTCGTGCGACCAGGCCTCCAGGAAACTCATATAGCTGGACCCGTCGCCCACCGCGTGGTTCATCGTGAGCCCCAGGATGGAGCCGCCGCCCTTCATATGGGTGAGCTTCACCGTGAAGAGCGGCGTGTCGCGGTCGACCACCCAGAACGGCATGGCGTGACTGAGATAGCGATCCAGTCCCTTTTTCGCCGTGTGGCGGGGCCCGTAGTCCGGCATGGGCACGGATGCCTGGGCCTCGACGAAGCGCACCCCGGAGTCGTCGCAGAGCACACTGAGACCGCCGTCGGGGTCCTTCTTCATGCGGCCCGAAAGGACGGGGAAGTTACGCAGCGTCCGGCCGAGGGAGGCGCGCAGCGCCTCGCCGTCGAGCGTCTCCCGGTAGAAAAAGGCGCGGGTCGTGTAGACCGTGCTGAAGAGCATGTCGTAGACGCTCAGCCGTACGCGGTCACCGCTCGCCTCTCCGGCACACACGGTGAACGATCGCTTGGCGCCGCTCTCGGTGGCGGAAGCCGTCATACTCACACGCTCTTTCGTCGGGCCCAAACGCACTGTCATCTCGACGAGTTGACCCTAACCCCACGGGTGCGAGCGGCCTCCTGAAGGGGAACCGGGTTTAGGGAAATTCCCCAACTTCCGTCCGGCCTCGATCTTTCTCGGCGGCCGTGAGCGTGTTACGGGGCGTCCGGATCTTGATCTGCTGTGACTTCGGGGCCGCGACGACGTAGCCCGGCCCGGCCTCCTCGAGCATGCGGCGGAAGCGCCAGTCCTGGCCGTAGAGAGCGTCCGCCGTCACCCACGCGATGGGCAGGGGTGAGGCAAGGGCCCGGACGACAAGGCTCCGGGCAAGCTCGGTCTTGGTCGCGAAGGCCCGGGCGTCGGGCGCCCCTGCCGCGCGGCACCGTTCCCGGTCGGACGTCCAGGACTTCGGTGCTGCAAGCCGGCCGGGGCGTCGTGGCCGACATACTCCGCGAGCCTCAAGCTCCGAAGCCCAGGCACCAGGCCGCACATCGTTTGGCGCGATCAGCACAACAGCCATCGCAAGCCACCGGTCACGAACCCCGCCACATGACGGTGGGGTTGGAGAAGCCGAGTCCGGGGAAGGAGGGAGGCGAGCGATGGGGGCGCGACGCTCGGACGTCGCGGACGGCGCGGTGAGTCCACCCGCGCGCACGGGGTCAACAGCTCCCGCCTTTGTCTAAGGAAATTCGCAGATGTTGTCTGCGGGGACCTTTGGGTGCGCTTTTGAGCCGACCGCGAAGCTAGCATCGACATCGAGTCAGCCGGTGTAGCCGCCGACGACCTCGATACATGGGTTATAAATCGATGGAGGAGTCTTGGTCGACGCCCTGCACCCCCCTGTGTCAATGCCTACCAAGCGGAGCCGCCCCTTCAACCCTCCGGATGGCTACACCCCCCTGCGCGAGCGGGAGCGGATAACGCGCATGAGTTATCACGGCGGGACGACCGGGTGGCTCATCACGCGCCACGCGGAAGCGAAGGAACTGCTCACCCATAAGAGCTTCAGCGCGCGCCAGGAGGGGATAATCTCTCCTGTCCCCACGGAGCTGGGGTACGCCGGCCCGGCCGATCCGGGCGCCTTTGCGAAGACGGATGACCCGATCCACAGCCGGTATCGCAAGCTGGTCACCGGCTTTTTCACGGTTCGGCGCACGCGTCAGTTCACCCCCATGATCGAGCGAATCGTGCACGAACAACTCGACGACCTGGAAAAGGCCGGACCGGGCGCCGATCTGGTGGAGGTCTTCACCGAATCCGTTCCCTCCCGGGTGATGTGCGAGATGATCGGCGTCCCCGAATCGGAGCGGAAGACCCTGCAGCGGCACGTGGAGACGCTCGGACGGCTCTCCTGTACCGTTCCCGAGGCGCTTGCCGCGGTGTCCGGGATGAGTGGATTCCTGTCGCGCTTCGTCCCCGTCAGGATGGACGACCCCCGAGACGACCTCCTCGGAGATTTGATCCGGGGCGGACAGCTCGATGAGCAAGAACTCATGGGCATGACCGCCACGTTGATCACCGGGGCCTTCGACACCACTGGCAACATGCTCGCCATGGGCGTCTTCACCCTGCTCGAGCACCCCGATCAACTCGCCAAGCTCCGCGAGGACCCGGAGCTCATGGGGAACGCCGTCGAGGAGCTCCTCCGCTTCCTCACCATCTCCCACCTCGGGGCCAGCCGGTGGGCGCTGGAAGACGTCGAGTTCGCCGGCCAGAGCATCAAGAAGGGCGAGGTGGTCACCGTCGCCCTCCCCGCCGTCAACCGCGACCCCGAGCGCTACGACAACCCCGATCAGCTGGACGTCGGCCGTACGGACCACGGTCACCTGGCACTCGGTCACGGCGTCCACCAGTGTCTCGGTCAGCACCTCGCCCGCACGATCCTGCGCGTCGGCTACGAGGCCCTGTTCGACAGGTTCCCCACGCTGCGGCTGGCCGTGCCGGCCGACGAGGTCCCCATGCGCGACGACTTCGTGCACTACGGCCCCAGGTCGCTGCCCGTCACCTGGGACGACTGATCGAGATACCAAGCGGTGGATGTGACGGACGATGCGGAGTTCTCGCATCGTCCGTCAAGCAAGTTGGCCCACAAGACATGCCACGAACAACAAGGTAGGACTGAGACCCGATGAGGATCACCGCCGACCGTGAGGTGTGCTGTTCGGCTGGCCAGTGCGCGCTGATCGCGCCTGACCTGTTCGACCAGAGCGACGAGGACGGCTCCGTCGTTCTGCTCGACGCACAGCCCGACACCGGACGGCTGGACGTTCTGCGAGAGGTCGTATCCCGCTGCCCGACCGGTGCGATCCGTGTGGAAGAAGACCCTGGCGTGTGAAAACAGCGCATGAAATTTCGGGGGCATGAATAGCGCCGGAGAAACGCAGAGTGGCAAGAGTCACACGGCCGGTGAAACGCTACTGAAACCAAAACCCGGGAACACGCCCCGGGGTGTCGACCACGCCTGAGTGGGTTTCTAGGGTTTCCCTTATGGGGGCAGAGCTAGCGTGGTCGGTGTCCGTCTGGCGAACCGTGTTTTCATTACTTTCAGGGCCGTTGCGCTCTTCCAGCGAACGACGTGTTTAGTGTGGAGTTTTTGATGCCTGCTGCATCCAACCAGAACAAGGCTGTTGAAGCGCTGCGCAAGTCGTTCAAGGAAATCGAGCGGCTCCGGCGTCAGAACCGCCAGCTGACCAGTGCGGCCACCGAGCCCATTGCGATCATCGGTATGGCCTGCCGATTTCCGGGTGGAGTGAATTCTCCGGAAGCGCTGTGGCAGTTGGTCGCCGACGGATCGGACGCGATCTCGCCCTTCCCGACAAACCGTGGCTGGGACGTGGAGGGGATCTACAATCCGGACCCGGAACATCCGGGTACCAGTTACGTTCGCGAAGGCGGTTTCCTCCACGACGCGGACCAATTCGACTCCGCGTTTTTCGGCATCTCGCCTCGTGAGGCCCTGGCCATGGACCCCCAGCAGCGGCTGCTGCTGGAGACGTCGTGGGAGGTGCTGGAGCGGGCGGGCATCGACCCCGCGTCACTGCGTGGCAGCCAGACAGGCGTCTTCACCGGTGCCATGCACACCACGTACGCATCCGAGGCCGCGCAGATCCCGGACGAGATCGAGCCGTACCTCCACAACAGCGCCACCACCAGCATCGCCTCGGGCCGTGTCTCCTACACCTTCGGCTTCGAAGGCCCCGCACTGACCGTGGACACCGCTTGCTCATCGGCGCTGGTCGCCCTGCATCTGGCCGCTCAGTCGCTGCGCCAGGGCGAGTGCTCCATGGCACTGGTCGGCGGTGCGACGGTCATGGTGAGTCCCGAGGGTTTTGTCACCTTCAGCCGGCAGCGCGGTCTGGCCGTCGACGGCCGGTGCAAGGCGTTCGCCGACGGAGCCGACGGCACCGCATGGTCCGAGGGCATCGGTGTGCTGCTGGTGGAGCGGCTGTCCGACGCGCGGCGCAACGGGCACCGGATACTCGCGGTGGTGCGCGGCTCCGCAGTGAACCAGGACGGCGCGAGCAACGGTCTGACGGCCCCCAACGGCCCGTCACAGCGCCGCGTCATCCGGCAGGCCCTGGAAAACTCCGAGCTGACTCCCAGCCAGATCGACGCGGTCGAGGCGCACGGTACGGGTACGACGCTGGGCGACCCGATCGAGGCGCAGGCGCTGCTGGCCACGTACGGGCAGGACCGGCCGGAGGGGCGGCCGCTGTGGCTGGGCTCGCTGAAGTCGAACCTCGGCCACACGCAGGCCGCTGCCGGTATGGCCGGCGTCATGAAGATGGTGCTGGCGATGCGGCATGGTGTGCTGCCGAAGACGCTGCACATCGACGCTCCGTCGAGCCACGTGGACTGGTCCGAGGGCCAGGTCGAGCTGTTGACCGAGGCGCGGGCATGGCCGGAGACGGGCGAGCCGCGCAGAGCAGGCGTGTCGTCGTTTGGTGTGAGCGGGACCAACGCGCATGTGATCCTGGAGCAGGCTCCCGAGGTCGAGGTGGCCGAGGTCGAGGCCGAGGAGCCCGCTGACGGTGGTGTCGCGGGCATCGCGGGTCCCGTGGCATGGGTGGTGTCGGGCAAGAGTGACGCCGCGTTGCGGGCGCAGGCCGGGCGGTTGCGAGAGTTCGTGGCGGAGCGTCCGGAGCTGGGCGCAGCCGATGTGGCTCTCTCGCTGGCGACGACCAGGTTCGCCTTCGAGCAGCGCGCCGTCGTGACCGGGGCCGGCCGTGAGGAACTCCTCGAGCGTCTGGAGGCGGTGGCCGAGGGGGTGAAACTTCCCGGTGTGGTCTGGGGGAAGGACGCCGAGACGCCTGGCCGGTCGGTGTTTGTGTTCCCGGGGCAGGGGGCGCAGTGGGTGGGTATGGCGGTGGGGCTGCTGGAGTCCTCGCCGGTGTTCGCGGAGGCGATCGGCGAGTGTGAGTCGGCTCTGTCGGCGTATGTGGACTGGTCGTTGACGGATGTGCTGCGCGGTGCCGAGGGCGCCCCCGGTTTTGACCGGGTGGATGTGGTGCAGCCGGTGTTGTTCGCGGTGATGGTGTCGCTGGCGAGGCTGTGGCGTTCGGTGGGTGTGGAACCGGATGCGGTGATGGGTCACAGTCAGGGTGAGATCGCGGCGGCGTGTGTGGCGGGTGCGCTCTCGCTGGAGGATGCCGCGAAGGTGGTGGCGTTGCGGTCGCAGGCGATCGCGGCGGGTCTCGCGGGCCGTGGTGGCATGGTGTCGGTCGGCCTGTCGGCGGACGCCGCCAAGGAGCGTCTCGCCGCCTGGGACGGCGCGATCTCGGTGGCGGCGGTCAACGGTCCCGGTTCGGTCGTGGTGTCGGGTGACCCGGGGGCGCTGGATGAGATGGTGGCCCAGCTGGAGGCCGAGGAGGTGCGGGTCCGCCGGGTCCCGGTGGACTACGCCTCGCACTCCGCCCACGTGGAGGCGATTCACGAAGAGCTGCTGAAGGTCCTGGCCGACCTTCAGCCGCGTTCGTCGGAGGTGCCGTTCTACTCGACGGTGACCGGTGAGCTGGTGGACACCGCAGGTCTGGACGCGGACTACTGGTACCGGAACCTGCGGCAGACCGTTGAGCTGGAGGCCACCACCCGAAAGCTGTTGGACGACGGCCACACCGTGTTCATCGAGGCGAGCCCGCATACCGTACTGATGCTGCCGTTGCAGCAGACCGTGGAGGCCGCTGAGGCCCAGGCGGTGGTCGTCGGCACGCTGCGGCGGGATGAGGGCGGGCCCGAGCGGTTCCTGACCTCTGCCGCCGAGCTCTATGTGAGCGGGGTCGGCGTCGATTGGCGGAAGGTGTTCGCCGGCCATGGTGGCCGCCGCGTGGAATTGCCGACGTATGCCTTCCAGCGGGAGCGCTTCTGGCTTGACGCTCCTGCGGGGGTGGGCGATGTGGGCTCGGTGGGGTTGGGCTCGCTGGGGCATCCGTTGCTGGGTGCGGTGGTGTCGTTGGCCAGTGGTGGCGGAGTGCTGCTGAGCGGGCGGCTGTCGCTGGCCACGCATGGGTGGCTGGCGGATCACGCCGTCCACGGGGCGACGTTGCTGCCGGGGACGGCGTTCGTGGAGCTGGTGGTACGGGCGGGCGATCAGGTCGGCTGTGGTCGGGTTGAGGAACTGATCCTGGAGGCGCCGCTGATCGTGCCCGCGAAGGGTGGCGTACAACTTCAGGTAGAGGTGGGGGAGGCGGACGCTTCCGGCTTCCGTGAGGTGAGTGTGTTCTCGCGGGAGGAAGCGGACGGGGAGGGCGCCGCATGGGTGCGGCATGCCCATGGTGTGCTGGGTTCGGCCGTGCCCAGCTCCGAGGTGCCGTTCGACTTCGGTGTGTGGCCTCCGGCGGGGGCCGAGTCGGTCGATGTGTCAGGTGAGTATGTGCGGGCCGCGGAGCACGGGTTGGAGTATGGGCCGGTTTTCCAGGGGCTGAAGCGTGCGTGGCGGCGTGATGGTGAGGTGTTCGCGGAGGTCGAGCTCCCGGAAGGAGAGCGGGAGCGGGCGGGCCAGTTCGGGCTGCATCCGGCGCTGTTCGACGCGGCGTTGCACGCGATGGGTGTGAGCGAGGGCCTGGCGGGTGGTTCGGGGAGTCTGCTGCCGTTCTCCTGGCGTGGGTTCGCTCTGGAGGCGGTTGGTGCGACATCGCTGCGCGTGCGGCTGGCGTCGGCGGGCGCCGGGTCGGACGCCGTGTCGGTGCTGGTGGGGGATGAGTCGGGGCGTGGGGTGGCGTCGGTCGAGTCGCTGGTGTTGCGTCCGGTTGACGCGGATCAGCTGAACGCCGTGGGCGGGGTGGCGCGGGATGCGTTGTTCCGGGTCGAGTGGGTGGACGCGCCCGGGGCTGTCGTGGCGGGTGAGGTCCCGCCACGGACAGAGGTCGTGCGGGTCGCCTCCGGTGGTGCGGACGTGGTGGGCGAGGTGTACGGGCGGGTCCTCGAGGTCTTGGAGCGGGTCCAGGGGTGGTTGGCGGATGAGGACCGTGCGGGTGAGCGGCTGGTGGTGGTGACCCGGGGCGCTGTCGATGCGGGCGATGGCGTGGCGGACATGGCGGGGGCCGCGGTGTGGGGCCTGGTGCGGTCCGCTCAGTCGGAGAATCCCGGGCTCCTGGTACTGGTGGACACCGATGACGTGGAGGGAGTCGCGGACGTTCTCCCCGGGGTGCTGGCTCTGGGTGAGGAGCAGGTGCTGGTGCGGTCGGGTGCGGTGCGGGTGCCGCGTCTGGGCCGGTCGCTGCCTTCGGGGGACGCTCCGGAGTCGGGGGCGTTCGGTTCCGGAGCGGTGCTCGTGACGGGCGGTACAGGTGTGCTGGGCGGCTTGGTGGCGCGGCATTTGGTGACCCGGCACGGCGTCGAGAAGCTGGTGTTGCTCTCCCGTCGTGGTGCGGAGGCCGAGGGTGCGGCCGAGCTGCGCGCCGGGTTGGAGGCCGCCGGCGCCGAAGTGGTGATCGCGGCGTGTGATGCCGCGGACCGTGTGGCTCTGGCCGGGGTGCTGGAGGGGTTGCCGGAGGGTTTTGGTCTGAGTGGTGTGGTGCATGCGGCGGGTGTGCTCGACGATGGGCTGCTGACGTCGTTGACGCGTGAGCGGGTTGAGCCGGTGTTGCGGGCGAAGGTGGACGCGGCGTGGAATCTGCATGAGCTGACGGCGGGGATGGACCTGTCGGCGTTCGTGCTGTTCTCCTCGGCCACCGGTGTGCTGGGCGGTGCCGGGCAGAGCAACTACGCGGCGGCGAACGTGTTCCTGGACGGCCTGGCGTCCTGGCGCCGGACCCGGGGGCTGCCGGGTGTGTCGATGGCGTGGGGTCTGTGGGCCGAGGCCAGCGGCATGACCGGACACCTCGGCGAGGATGACATCCGGCGGATAGCCCGCTCGGGCGTGCTGCCACTGGCCACGGACGAGGGGCTTGAGCTGTTCGACGCCGCTCTGGTCTCGGACGTGGTGGTCCCCGTTCTCTTCCGGCCGGACATCCCGGCGCTGCGCGCGCGGGGTGCCGAGCTCCCCGCCCTCTTCCGCAACGTCGTACCGGGGATGGCCGTCCGGCGTGTCGCGGGTGCCGGAGACGCGGACGCGGACGAGATCGCCGCCCGCCTGCGGCGGCGACTGGTCAGCATGTCCGAGGCGGATCAGGAACAGTTCCTGCTCGAAGAGGTGATCCGCGTCCATGTGGCCGCCGTCCTGGGACATGCCAAGTCGGACGCCGTGGAGGTGGGCCGCCCCTTCAAGGACCTGGGCTTCGACTCGCTCACCGCCGTGGACCTGCGGGCACGTCTGAGCGCGGAAACGGGTCTGCGCCTCCCGGCGACACTCGTTTTCGACTACCCGAACCCGACGGTACTGGCGGGCCATCTGCGTTCGGAGATCCTCGGCTCCCACGACAGGACCATCGCGGCACCGGGCGGCGGGTCCTTCGGGGCCCCGTCGCGCACCGACGAGGAGCCGATCGCGATCGTGGCCATGAGCTGCCGCTTCCCCGGTGGGGTGCGGACGCCCGAGGAGCTGTGGCAGTTGGTGATGGAGGGCACCGATGCCACGTCGCCGCTCCCGTCCAACCGTGGCTGGGACCTCGAGTCCACGTACGACCCGGACCCCTCGCACGAGGGCACGTACTACGTCCGCAACGGTGGCTTCCTCTACGAGGCGGACCAATTCGACCCGGAGTTCTTCGGGATTTCGCCGCGTGAGGCGCTGGCGATGGATCCGCAGCAGCGACTGCTGCTGGAGACGTCGTGGGAGGCGTTCGAGCGGGCCGGTATCGCTCCGGAGGCGGCGAAGGGAAGCCGGACCGGCGTCTTCGTCGGGGTCATGTACAACGACTACGGTGCCCGTCTGGAAGGGAACGCCCCCGTCGGCTTTGAGGGCTACCTCGGCATGGGCAGCGCGGCCAGCGTGGCCTCGGGCCGGATCTCCTACACCTTCGGCCTCGAGGGGCCCGCCGTGACGGTGGACACGGCGTGCTCGTCGTCGCTGGTCGCGCTGCACCTGGCGGTCCAGGCGCTGCGCCAGGGTGAGTGCGACATGGCGCTGACCGGTGGTGCGACGGTGATGTCCACACCGGTCGCGCTGGTGGATTTCAGCCGTCAGCGCGCGCTGTCCGCGGACGGCAAGTGCAAGGCGTTCAGCAACAGCGCCGACGGCTTCGGATTCGCCGAGGGTGTCGGGCTGCTGCTGGTGGAGCGGCTGTCGGACGCCAGACGCAACGGGCACGAGGTGCTGGCCCTCGTCCGGGGTTCGGCGACGAACCAGGACGGTGCGTCCAACGGCCTGACCGCCCCGAACGGCCCGTCTCAGCAGCGGGTGATCCGCGCGGCGCTGGCGAACGCCGGGCTGTCGGCGGCCGAGGTGGACGCGGTCGAGGCACATGGCACCGGCACCCCGCTGGGCGATCCCATTGAGGCGCAGGCCCTGCTGGCCACCTACGGCCAGGACCGGCCCGCGGACCAGTCGGTGTGGCTCGGCTCGGTGAAGTCGAACATCGGCCATGCGCAGGCGGCGGCCGGTGTGGCTGGTGTCATCAAGATGGTCATGGCAATGCGGCACGGCGCGCTGCCGANGGCCGGTGTGGCTGGTGTCATCAAGATGGTCATGGCAATGCGGCACGGCGCGCTGCCGAAGACGCTGCACATCGATGAGCCGTCGCAACACGTGGACTGGTCCGCGGGCGGAGTGCGCCTGCTGACGGACGATATGCCCTGGCCGGAGACGGGACGGCCGCGGCGTGCGGCGGTCTCCTCCTTCGGAATGAGTGGCAGCAATGCCCACGCCGTACTGGAACAGGCCCCGCTCGACGACGCTCCCAGCCCTGCCGCCGATGACGAGGCCCCGGCCGGGAAGCTTCCGGAGATCACGCCGTGGGTGCTCTCCGGACGGTCGGAGACCGCGGTGGAGGCGCAGGCGGAGCGGCTGCTGGCCCATGTGCGTGAGCGCCGAGAGCTGTCGCCCGCCGATGTCGGGCTGTCGTTGGCGACCACGCGCAGTGTGTTCGAACACCGCGCGGTGGTGCTGGCGGGCGACGGGGACGGCCTCATGAACGGCCTGGGTGCGTTGGCCGAGGGGAACGTGTCGCCTGGTGTGGTACGGGGAGTGGCGGCCGCCCGGGACCAGGCAGTGTTTGTCTTCCCTGGTCAGGGGTCGCAGTGGGTGGGGATGGCGG